>DASWVR010000001.1:0-15883 GCA_036401155.1 Piscinibacter sp.
CAACGACGGCGCCAAGCGCTTCGGCAAGCCGTTTGCGCCGCGCCGCGACGAGGGCTTCGCGCCGCGCCGCGACAACGCGTTCGCACCGCGCGACGCCGGCAGCTTCGACCGCCGCGACGCAGCGCCGCGCCATGCTTTCGATCGCACGCCGAGCGAGCAGGGTGCCTTTGCGCCGCGCAACCCGGGGGCCGGCAAGACGGCGCATCGCCCGGGCGGCAAGCCCGGCTTCAAGCCGCAGCGTCCGCGCCCGGGCGGCTTCGGTCGCTGAGCGTCACGACGAAAAAGGGGGCCTGCATCGCAGGCCCCTTTTCTTACTGCGTGGCTCGCCGACCTCGATGGCCAAGCGGCGCCGCCGAAGCGGCGCAAACGCTCGTCAAATCACGGGCGAATCGCAATCTCGTTCTTCACTTCCTTCACGCCGTTGACGTCGCGCGCGATCTTTTCGGCGGTGGCACGCTCGGTTGCGTTCTTGGCGAAACCGGACAGCATCACCGTGCCCTTCAGCGTCTCGACCTTGATGGCGCCGGCATCGACGTCCTTGTTGTCGATCATGCGGGCCTTCACCTGCGTGGTGATGGTCGCGTCGTCGACATACGCGCCGACCGACTCCTGTCCGCGCACCACGGCGCAGCCGGGGAGGGTGACGAGGGCGGCGGCAGAGATCGCGATGGCCGCAGCGGCGGCGAACGTGGAACGTGCATTCATGGAGGTTCTCCTGCTGGTTGATTGATGAGTGGGGCCGAGCGGACACTCGCGGCGCTCGGGCCCTGGATGCAACTCTAGAAGCGCGCTCGTGCGGAGGCCATCGGCGCCGTGCTTCTTGCGCTGTAGGACACCGCCGCGTCGGCGACGTCAGTGGATGACGGCGTCGCGCGGGACACCTTCGGCCGGCAGGGGATGCGGCGTGTGGGCTCCGGCGGTGGCCGGCTGGGCATCAGCGGAGGGTTCCTCTTCCTCGTCGGAGCCGAGCCGCGTGCTGGCGAAAGCGATGAAGGCGGCCACCAGTGATTCGATCGGCACCTGTGCCACCAGCCGGCTGGCGACCTGCGAGGCGACGCCGGCAAACACCGCGGGCTTGAGCAGGCGCCACGGCCGCAGCCAGATCAGCAGCCCCCCGGCGGCAAACGCGACGGCGACCGCCGCCAGCGGATGACGCCGCGTGACGGGCGCCACCACGCCGCCGACGGCGTCCTGCGCCATCTGCGCTGCCGAGTGCAGCGGATGCTGGCTCCACCAGTCGGCCAAGGTGTCGACGATCACCCCGATCACGGGCAGGGCCCGCAGCTTGTCGAGCGCCGACGGCTCCTGTCCCTCGGCTTCGGCTGCCGCATTGCGCCGCCGCGCTTGGTGGCGGCCATCGGCGCGCAGCATGCGCTGGCGCAGCCGCTCGCGCGACTCGGCCAGGCGTTGCAAGGCAGGCGAGGCGTTCTTGTCGGCGAGCGGATCGACCGCGGGCGACGGCGGCTGTGCGGCGCTCATGGCGCGGTCACGCTGCGCAGCATCGCCGCGTCGGCCGCCATCTGCTCGCGGATCGTCTTGAAGCCACGCTCGGCCACCGGCGCCTTGGCGGCGAAATGCGCCCACAGCGCGAGCACGATGAAGATGGCGGGCACGGCGATCAGCGCCCACGGTGCGTTCATCGTGTCCAGCGGAATGGCCGCCCACAGCAGCAGCGAGACGCCGACCAGCACGGCCGCCACCACGATGCCGACCAGCGACAAGGCGTGCAAGGCCGCGCGCTTCTTCCATTGGCTCGTGACGGCGCCGACCTCCTCGGCGACCAGTTCCGAATAGGCCTCGACATGGTCCGCGAGCATCTGCGGCTCCGACACGAGCAGGCGAAACAGGGGATGGATCATGGCGGCGACCCGGCAGTGTGAAAAACGGGTTCACCGGATGTCCGGTGAACCCTCGGGGCTGTCAACTCGACGCGCGCTCAGTGGCGGTCGCGGTTCAGCAAGGTGATCAGCGCCATCAGCGCCGCGCCAGCGGCTGCCGCGATGAGGATGGACTTGACCGGCTCGTCCTTGATGTAGCCCACCGTGGCGTCCGACGCACGCAGGGCGCGGTCCTTCACTTCGGCGGAGCGGTCGCGCATGGCGTCGGCACTGCGGCGCGCCAGCTCTTCGGCCTTGGCGGCGACGCGGTTCAGCACCGGCGCGGCCTGGTCCTTGAGCCCGTGCGCCTTGTCGGCCAGCGTGTCCAGCGCCTCGTGGGCCGCCAGCTGCGTCGACTTGATCGCCGAATCGGCGCTCGCGGCCGCCTGGTCGCCCAGGTTGTTGGTGGTTTGGCTGAAGGGCTTGGTGGTGGCAATCATCGGGAGATCCTTTCGGGGAAGTGGAAGGTGGGCGGGCGGACGTCAGTGACGGGCAGTGCGCGTCACTACGGTTTTTTGATCAAGCCGAACAAGAAGCTGGCCACCGCGAGCACGGCAAAGAGCACGAAGAGGATCTTGGCGATGCCGGCGGCGCCTGCAGCGATGCCACCGAAGCCGAACAGCGCCGCGATCAAGGCGATGACAAAAAAGATGACAGCGTAACGCAGCATCTGCGGTGTCTCCTCCTGCTAATGCCGTTCAGCGCGAGCTGCCGAGGGGGCCGGAACGAACTTGAGCCGGTTCGATGAACCAAGCTTAGGGACGCGCGGTGCAGTGCACCATGAGAGGCGCACCCGTCGCGCTGTCGGCGCGATCAGCAAGCGCGTGTAGGACCAAACCCACGTGCGCACGAGGCGTGCGCCGATCCGCGCGCCTGTCGCACGCTGCGGCGTCACTCGGCGAGCGGAAGCAGGGCGCGGATGGCGGTGCCGCAGCCCGGCGTCGATTCGAGCGTGAACCGGCCGCCCTCGGCCTCCACGCGGTAGCGCATGCCGAGCAGCCCGTGTGCCGAGCTGCGGCGCTGGCCGGTGTCGAAGCCGACGCCGTCGTCACGCACCGAGATCTCGGCCGCGCCGTTGCGCGGCGCCAGCACCACCTCGACCCGCTTCGCCTGCGCATGCTTGGCGATGTTGGTGAAAGCCTCCTGAACCAGGCGGTAGGCGGTCAGCTCGACGGCGGGGTGCAACGGCACGGCTTCGAGGCGGCAGTCGACGGCGATGCCCGAACGCTCGGCGAACTCGCGCGCCTGGATCTCCAGCGCCGCCAGCAGGCCGAGGTTGGCGAGCGACGACGGTCGCAGGTCTTCGATGATGCGGCGCTTCAGCGCGATGCCGTTGTTGAGCAGCTCGTTCAGGTGCGTCAGCCGCTCGGCCGCCTCGGGGGCGGCGCTGCCCAGGCGCGACTTGATGCGCGCCACGTCGAGCTTGGCCGCGGTCAGCAGTGCACCCAGCTCGTCGTGCAGCTCGCGCGCGAGGCGGTTGCGTTCGTCTTCGCGCGCGGTCTGCAGGTGCTGGGCGAGCTCGGTCAGCTGCATCGTGCGGCGGGCCACCTCGCGCTCGAGCTGGTCGCGCTCGGCCTCGATGGCCTCCTGGCGCTCGCGCCGGTGCGCTTCGAGCGCGGCGGTCTGGCGCAGGTACATGGCGAGCGCAAGCAGGCTGATCGCGCTCATCGCGGCCACGCCGATGCGGTTGAGCAGCAAGGTCTGGTACACGTCGTCGCGGCCGGCCGCTTCCTTGCGCGTCTCGTCGGCCAGCAGCTGGTCCGACACGCCGCGGATCTCGTCCATCTGCTCCTTGCCGATGTCGGTCAGCAGCACGGTTCGCCAAGCCTCCGAACGGCCTTCGTCGTACAGCTGCATGGTCGCGTCGAGCTCGGACAGCTTGTTCTGCACCAGCGTGTCCAGGCGCTTCATCACCTGGGCCTGGGCTTCGTCGCCGGCGTAGTGGCCGCGCAGCCACTGCAGCGCGCCGTCGATGTCGGAGAAGGCGTGGCGATAGGGGTCGAGGTATTCGCGCCGTCCGGTCAGGAGGTATCCGCGCTGCCCCGATTCGGCGTCGACGATGCGGCGCGACAGGTTGAGCAGGTGGGTGCGCGCCGTGGCAGTCGTGCCGAGCGCGCCCATGGAGCGCGTGGATTGGTAGTAGGCGGTTTCGCTGATGAACATCAACACGAGCGCCGCCAGCGCCGCCAGCGGGAAGACGAACGGGCTGCGCTTCAGGCGCAACAGGATGTTCAGGGGTTTGGGTTCCATCTAAACTGTCTTATCGCACCTGGGAGTCACGAACGCCATGATCCGAGTCGCCATCGTCGATGACCACGCCATCGTGCGCGCTGGTCTGCGCCAGTACTTCTCCGACCAGGTCGACCTGAAGGTCACCGGAGAAGCCGCCAACGGCCGCGAAGCGCTGGACCTCGTCCGCAAGGGCGAGGTCGACGTGCTGCTGATGGACCTGTCGATGCCCGACCAGAGCGGCGTCGACGCGCTGGCGGCGATCAAGGCGCGCGCGCCCGACCTGCCGGTGCTGATCTTGTCGGGCTTTCCGGAAGAGCACTACGCGACCACGCTGCTGCGCCAGGGTGCGGCCGGCTACCTCAACAAGGAATGCGACCCCGAGGAGATCGTCAAGGCGATCCGCACGGTGCATCGCGGGCGCAAGTACATCACCGCCGGCGTGGCCGAGCTGCTCGCCGACGGGCTGTCGGGGGCGGGCGACAAGCCGCCTCATGAGCAGTTGTCCGAGCGCGAGTTCCAGGTCTTCCTGCGCCTGGCCAAGGGCGAAACCATCGGCCACATGGCCGACAGCATGTCCCTGAGCGTCAAGACGGTCAGCACCTATCGCACCCGCGTGATGGAGAAGATGAAGCTGGAGTCGAACAGCGACCTGACCTACTACGCGCTGAAGAACGGGTTGATCCAGTAGCAGCTGCGCGCGCGCCGGCGCCGCGCGCGCTCACGACGGCAACTGGCCGAAGGCGCTGCCGGTCTCCTCGCCCGATGCGAGCTTGGCGCAGTAGTTGATCAGGCCGTCGATCTCGTTGGACTTGTCGAACACCTTGTCGGCGCCGAGCTGCAGGCATTTGCGCCGCATGTCGGGCGTGGCGTAATTGCTCAGCACCACGAGCTTGCGCGCATCGGTCGTCTTGCGCGCTGCCTGCAGCACGCCGAGCCCCGAGCCGCTTTTCAGGAAGATGTCGATGATGACGAGGTCGCACGCGTTGTCGGCCTTGGCGAGCCATTGCGCGGCGCTCGACTCGTCGTCGGCCGTGCCGATCACCTCGACCGGCACCATCTCCTCGAGCGTCGCGATCAGGTTCTCGCGAATCACCGGGCTGTCTTCAACGATGTAGGTTCTCAGGTGCGCCATGACTGCGTCGATCGGGATGAGCATGTGACTCCAGAGCGGGCCGCGGCGCTAGCTTGGCGTTCCCCGCGGGGACACGCATGAAAGCAGGCGGACGACACTGAGGTTTGTATCCAGTGTGTCGCAAGGTCAATGCGTCTTCCATCGGTGGATGTCGGGCAAATGCGTCAGGCATATCCTACACAGCAGGGAAAACGTTTACCGATTCGTGCGAGGCGCAGCGCTGCGCGATACGCTTTGTAGCAAACACCGTAGGAAAACAACTACGGGTTCCTGCGGTGGCGTCCGGTTGTTCCGACGCGGGTGCGCTGCGGATACTTCCGGTCGATTCACTGCAGACAGGGAGTTTGCATATGCGCAGTGCACTGGTGTTGTCGTTGGCCTTGTTGCCGCCGCTGATGGCGGTCGTCTGGACCTGGGTCCAGGTACGCAAGGCCGAACAGGAACTGGGCACCCTTGGCGACTTCGAGGGCATCCATTTCTGAGCCGCGAAGCCGCCGCGTTCCCAACCATTCGTTCTACACAAAGGAGTTGACCATGACCACATCCCATCCGCTCAAGCTTTCTCTGCTCGTCGCCGGCCTGATGGCGTTCTCGAGCGGTTTCGCCGCCGACAAGATGAGCAAGGAGGACTACAAGGCCGCCAAGGACAAGATCAGCGCGGAGTACAAGGCCGCCAAGGAACTGTGCAAGCCGATGAAGGACAACGCACAGGACGTCTGCGAGAAGGAAGCCAAGGCCAAGGAAAAGATCGCGATGGCCGAGCTGGATTTCAACCGCAGCGGCAGCGACAAGGATCGCGTGAACCTTGCCAAGGTGAAGGCCGAGCAGGAATACGAAGTCGCCAAGGAGAAGTGCGAAGACCAGGAAGGCGACGCGCAGCGCGCCTGCAAGAAAGAAGCGAAGGCGGCCGAGGACCGCGCCAAGGCCGACCTGAAGGCCGACAAGAAGGTCGCTACCAAGGGCTGACCTCCTGGGGAACTACATCCCGAGCAGTTCGACCTCGAAGATCAGCGTGGCGTTGGGCGGAATGACGCCGCCTGCGCCACGCGCGCCGTAGCCCAGCTGCGGCGGAATGATCAGTTCGCGCGTGCCGCCGACCTTCATGCCCTGCACGCCTTCGTCCCAGCCCTTGATGACCTGGCCGCCACCGAGGTTGAACGCGAACGGGTCGTTGCGATCCTTGCTGCTGTCGAACTTGGCGCCCTTGACGCCCTCGTTGTAGAGCCAGCCGGTGTAGTGCACCCGCACGTGCTGGCCGGCCTTCGCCTCGGCGCCGTCGCCGGCGACGGTGTCTTCGTACTGCAGACCGGAAGCGGTGGTGATCATCGCGATGTCCTTGGTTGGATTTGCAAGGGCCGCATCATGCCACCGGCCGCTCAGGCCACCGTGCCGTCATGGGCGTGGGGGCCTTCTTCCTTGATGACCCAGCGGGCGCGCCATGCCCGCACGGCCGATTCGAGCCACGACGCGGTGTGCTCGCCGCGGCACACGAGGTCCAGCACGCCGCCCGCTTGGCGAAGCGCGGCCAGCGGGTCGCCGAGATCGAGCGGCGTCGCGCCGTTCTGCTTGGACAGCTTCTCGCCGTTGGCGGCGAGCACCAGCGGCATGTGCAGGTAGACCGGCGTGGGCAGCCCGAGCAGACGCTGCAGGTGGGTCTGGCGCGCGGTGTTGTCGGCCAGATCTTCGCCGCGCACCACGTGCGACACACCTTGCAGTGCATCGTCGACCACCACCGCCAGCTGATAGGCCCACAGCCCGTCGGCGCGCTGCAGCACGAAATCGCCGACCTCGCGCGCGAGGTTCTGGCGCTGCGGCCCGAGCCGGCGGTCGGTCCAGCCGATCTCCACGTCGTGGCCTTGCGGGTCGATCGTGCGCAGCCGCACTGCGCGTGCCGGCTTGCCCCTGAGGCCGGCGCGGCAGGTCCCCGGATAGATGAGTTCGGCGTGGCGCGGCAGCTCGCGGCCCTGCGCCCGCAGCGCCAGCGCGATCTCGCGGCGCGAGCATGCGCAGGGGTAGGCGAGGTCGGCGGCGATCAGCCGCTGCAACGCGGCCTCGTAGTGTTCGCCGCGCGTGGATTGCCACAGCGGCGGCTCGTCGGGCACCAGGCCGCAGGCGGCGAGTTGCGAAAGAATCAGCGTGTCGGCGCCGGGCACGCAGCGCGGCGTGTCGACGTCTTCGATGCGCACGAGCCAGCGCCCACCGTGTGCGCGCGCGTCGAGCCACGAGGCGAGTGCTGCGACCAGCGAGCCGGCGTGCAACGGGCCCGTGGGCGAGGGTGCGAAGCGGCCGACGTAGCCGGCGCCGGGCAGGTCCGAGCGGTGCATCGTTCAGCCGGGCTCGGCGAGCGCCGGTCCGTGGTGGCGCTCGAGCAGCGCGCGCCGCGTCGCCGGGCTCTCGAGCTGGTCGAGCCACCAGCGCAGCGCCTCGCCGATGGCGCCGCCGCTGCGCCAGGCGTAGCCCATGTGTGCGATGCCCGGCCCGCGATGTGTCTGCTTGACCACCAGGCGACCGGCGGCGATGTGCTCGCGCGCCATCGGCTCGGGCAGGTAGCCGCAGCCCAGGCAGCGCAGCTGGGCCTCGATCTTGTCGTGGGTGTTGGCGACCGTGAACACGTCCTGGCCCGGCAGCAGGTTGACCGTGATCGGCGCCAGCCGCTGGGCCGAATCGGCCACCGCGACGGCGCGGTGGCGCAGCAATTCGGCCTCGCTGATCGGGCCGTCGTGCGCCGCCAGCGGATGGTGCGGTGCCACCGCGAACACGAAGCGGATCTCGCCCAGCGGCTTGACCTGCACACCCGACGGCGGCGAGCGGTCGGAGCCGAGCCCGACGCCGATGGCGAGATCGGCCTGTCCGCTCGTCAGCGCCTCCCACGTGCCGGCCAGCACTTCGGTGCGCAGACGCAGCCGTGTGCCGGGGCCGGGGCGATCGGCTTCACCGCGCGAACCGGCCGGCAGCACGGGACGCAGTGCGAAGAAGGCCTCGCACAGTTCGAACACGGTGAGCGTCGACATCACCCCGTCGACCGCGACCGTCAGCTGCGTTTCCCAGCCGCTTGCCACCCGCTTGACGCGGTGCGCGACCGCGTCGATCTGGTCGAGCAGCCGCCGGCCTTCGTTAAGCAGCTCTTCGCCGGCAGCCGTGAGCTTGGCCTGGCGCGAGCGGCGGTCGAACAGCAGCACGTCCAGCGCGTCCTCCAGCTGGCGCACGTTGTAGGTGAGCGCGGACGGCACCTTGCCGAGTTCGCGGGCGGCCGCGGCAAAGCTGCCGGTGCGTGCGATGACGTCCATCATCGCGAGGGCTTCGGGGGTCAGCACGTTGCGTGACGCGGCCATGGTGTCAACCGGGAGCGGGCGAGGGATTCATCTTATTTGAATGAATGCTTCAAGCCCCTGCCGCCGCTCCGGAGGTCCTGAGACCTACAGTGGTTGCTCAGCAGGAGAAAGAGCAATGATCACACTTCGCAGATCGTCGGAACGCGGCTACGCCGACCACGGCTGGCTCAAGAGTTTCCACAGCTTCTCGTTTGCCGACTACCACGACCCGCAGCACATGGGCTTCGGCAACCTGCGTGTCATCAACGAAGACCGCATCGCCCCCGGCACCGGCTTCGGCACCCACGGCCACCGCGACATGGAGATCGTGAGCTATGTGCTGGAGGGCGCATTGGCCCACAAGGACAACATGGGCAACGGCACGGCGATCATGCCCGGCGATGTGCAGCGCATGAGCGCCGGACGGGGCGTGATGCACAGCGAGTTCAACCATGCGCCGCACGACACCACGCACTTCCTGCAGATCTGGATCCTGCCTGACGAGCGCGGCATCGCGCCGGGCTACGAGCAGCGCCGCTTCGACGACGCCGACAAGCGCGGTCGACTGCGCCTGGTGGCGAGCGCCGACGGCCGCGACGGCTCGGTGCGCCTGCACGCCGATGCTTCGATGTACGCCGGCCTGTTCGACGGCGGCGAATCGGCTGAACTGGCGCTGGACCCGGACCGCAAGGCCTACGTGCATGTGGCGCGCGGCGCGGTGAGCGTCAATGGCCAGGCGCTCGGCACGGGCGATGCGGCCAAGCTCGTGGGCGAGACGCAGCTGCGCCTGGACGCGGGCCGGGCGGCCGAAGTGATCGTCTTCGACCTCGCCCCTTGATCCGGGCGAGCGCGCGGCGCTTGTTACAGTCGCCGCCATGGAATCGCTCGTCAAGGTGATGGCGCTGCTGCCCTGGCCCGACTGGCTGGCGGTGGTGGTGTTCTTCGGTGGTTGGGCCGGATACGCCTGGTTTGCGCGGCACCGTGCCGACACGCGGCCGTCCATCCTCGCCACGACCAACCGCATCCGCCGGCAGTGGATGCTGCAGGCGACCTACCGCGACGTGCGCGTCGTCGACGGCGTAATGATCCAGAACCTCTCGACGAGCCCGTCGTTCTTCGCGTCGACCACCGTGCTGGTGATCGGCGGCCTGCTGGCCGTGCTCGGCACCACCGACAAGGCGAGCGAGCTGGTGCGCGAGATCCCGTTCGCGGCGCGCACCTCGGTGCTCGTGTTCGACCTCAAGGTCGTGCTGATGCTGGTGGTGTTCGTCTACGCCTTCTTCCGCTTCACCTGGTCGATGCGGCAGTACACCTTCGGCGCGCTGCTCATCGCCTCGGCGCCGGAGGCCAAGCAGTTCGATGCATTGGGGGCGGAAGGCGACACCCGCCGTCAGGCCTTCGCCGACAAGGCCGGCCGGGTGGTCGGGCTCGCCGCCGAGACCTTCAACGACGGCTTGCGCGCCTACTACTTCGCCTTCGCCGCGATCGGCTGGTTCTTCTCGCCGCTGGTGTTCGTGCTGGCGACGCTCGGGGTCATCTACATCCTCTACCAGCGGGAGTTCCACTCGGACGTGCTGGAGGGGCTCAACGCCTGAGGTCCCGGGCCAGGCGCAGGCCGCTGAACTGCCACTGGGCTTCGGGCGGGAAGAAGTTGCGGTAGCTGGCGCGCACGTGGCCGGCCGGCGTGGCGCATGAGCCGCCGCGCAGCACGAACTGGTTGCACATGAACTTGCCGTTGTATTCGCCGACGGCGCCCGGCAGGGGCCGGTAGCCGGGATAGGCACCGTAGCCCGACTGCGTCCATTCCCATACGTCGCCGAACATCTGCACCGGTTCGTGCGACGTCGAAGCGGCCGAAGGCAGCGGATGGAAGGCGCCGCGCTCGGCGAAGTTGCCCTGCGAGGCCGCTGACTTGCCGAGCCGGCGCGCCGCGATCTCCCATTCGGCCTCGGTCGGCAGGCGGGCGCCGGCCCAGCGGGCATACGCGTCGGCCTCGAAGTAGCTGAGATGACACACGGGCGTGTGCGGGTCGATCTCGACCACGCCCTGCAGCGTATGGTTGAGCCAGCGCCCGCCGTCGCGCTGCCAGTACAGCGGCGCCTCGCGGCCGCCCGCGTGCACCCAGTCCCAGCCCAGGGACAACCACCATTCGGGCCGCCGGTAGCCGCCGTCATCGATGAAGGCAAGGTACTCGCCGTAGCTGACCGGCCGCGATGCGAGTTCGAACGGCGCGAGCCAGGCACGGTGGCGCGGCGTTTCGTTGTCGAAGCAGAAGCCGCCGTCGAGGTCGGCGTCGTGCCCGAGTTCGAGCAAACCGCCTTCGAAGGCGTGCCAGCGCAGCGGCTGCGGGTTCACCGCGCCGATCGGCCAGCGCCGGGCATAGGGGGCATGGCCCGGGTTGAACGACAGCAGGTGCTTGATGTCGGTGAGCAGCAGTTCCTGGTGCTGCTGCTCGTGGTGCAGGCCGAGCGTGACGAGCTCGGCGAGCTCGGTGCCGCCCGCGCCGCACGCGAGCAACGCACTGAGTCGTTCGTCCACCGCGGCGCGGTAAGCCCGCACCTGCGCGAGGGTGGGACTCGTGATGAGGCCCCGCTGCGGACGCGGATGGCGTTCGCCGAGGGCCTGGTAGTAGCTGTTGAAGAGCACCCGAAAGCGCGCGTCGAAGGGTTCGAACCTCGGCTCGAAGCGCTCGAGCACGAAGGTCTCGAAGAACCAGGTGACGTGCGCCAGGTGCCACTTGACCGGGCTCGCATCGGGCATCGACTGCACCTGGCAGTCTTCGTCGCTGAGCGGCGCGGCGAGCGCCAGCGACTGGCGGCGCACCTCGCGCAAGCGCTCGGCGAGTGCCGACGCCTGCGGCGTCCGCGACGCACCAACGGATCGTGCGGTTGTCACAGTCCTGCTCCTTTGACACGTCCCGACCCCACGTAGCCCATGCCCCCCTGCGTGGGCTTCCAGTGGAAGTCTCTGAGATGCGGTTCGATCAGCGACCAGGGCCGGTGCAGCTCGTGAGCCCGCACCTTGCAGGGCCGGTTCTTCAACCAGGCGAACAGGTTGAGCGGCGCCAGCCACCACGGAAAGTACTTCATCCCGGCGATGGCAATGCGTGTGCCGGGTGCGAACTGGGCGAACAGGTTCGCCACAGCGTGCGGCGTGCGCACGATGTCGTGCACATAATGGAACAGAACGGCGTCGGGGCGCGCGGGCAGCCGCACCTCTTCGGCGCTGGCGCGCTGCAGGTCGATCTGCCAGCCCTGCGCCCGCAGGCCCTGCGCCCGCTGCGCAGCCTGGGCATGCATCTGCGGGCTTTGTTCGAAGGCGATCAGCATGCCCTGGCGGCCGACACGTTCGAGCAGCGGCTCGAAACTCAGTCCGGTGCCGCAGCCGACGTCGAGCACCGTGTCGCCCTTGCCGAGCCGCAGCAGATCGATGCAGCGCATGCGGATCGGCCAGGTGGGGCCCGTGGTCGCATCGAAAGCCGTCGCGGTGCGGCGGACCTTCTGGATCGAGCGCAGGTTGTCGGGGGTCGGAGCCATCGCGGGTGGGGTCGTGGCGGCCCCGAGCTTACGCGCGTGTGCTCACCTTGTCGCGGCCACGCCGAGCGACGCATCCAGCCTCTCGCGCGCATCGAAGACGAAACAGCTGCCGTCGAAATGTGCGCCACCCGCCTCCTCGAAGTATTTCAGAATGCCTCCGTCGAGCTGGAGCACGTTCTGAACGCCCATCTCGGCCATCAGCAGGGCGGCCTTCTCGCAGCGGATGCCGCCGGTGCAGTAGCTGACCACCGTCTTGCCGGCCAGCTGCTCGCGGTGCGCGAGCAGCGCCTGTGGGAACTCGCTGAACTTGTTCAGCCGCCAGTCGATCGCGCCGCGGAATCGGCCGTGCGCCACCTCGAAGGCGTTGCGCGTATCGAGCGTGACGACGGGCCGGCCGGCGTCGTCGCGGCCCGCGGCCAGCCAGCGCGCCAGGGTCTTCGCATCGACCGCCGGCGCCCGCGCGAGTTGCGGCCGGATGGTCGGGCGGTCCATGCGGATGATCTCGCGCTTGACCTTCACCAGCAGCTTGCCGAAGGGCACGTCGCGCGACCAGCTTTCCTTCGTCTGCAGCGCAGCAAAGCGCGCATCCTCGCGCAGCCAGTCGACGACGGCGCGCAGCGCCTGCGCATCGCCCGCCAGAAACAGGTTGATGCCTTCGGGTGCCAGCAGCACTGTGCCCTTCAAGCCTGCGGCTGCGGCTTGTGAGCGGATGCTCTCGCGCAGCGCGGCGGTGTCGCTGATCGGCGTGAAGAGATAGGCCGAGATGTTGAGGATCGGAGTCACCGCGCAATTCTACGGACCGTCCCCCATCCCTAAAATCCGCCGATGGCCTTCGTTCACCTGCGCACCCACACCGAGTTCTCCGTCGTCGACGGCACCTTGCGAATCGACGAGGCAGTGGATGCGGCCGCGGCCGACGGCCAGGCGGCGCTGGCGATCACCGACCTCAGCAACCTGTTCGGTGCCATCAAGTTCTACAGCGCCGCGCGCAAGGCCGGCGTCAAGCCGATCATCGGCGCCGACGTGTGGCTCGACCCTGCGCCCGGCGAGAAGGCCGCGAGCCGTCTCGTGCTGCTGGTGCAGGACCGGCAGGGTTACCTGAACCTGTGCGAGCTGCTGTCGCGCGGCTGGCTCACCAACACGCAGCGCGCGCAGGCGTGGATCAAGTGGGAATGGCTCGACGAACTGCATGCGGGCCTGATCGCGCTGTCGGGCGCCGAGCACGGCGCGGTCGGGCAGGCCTTGATGGCGCAGGACACGGCGCGTGCACGCGAGGTCGCGGCGCGGCTGGCGCAGATCTTCCCCAACCGCTTCTACGTCGAGCTGCAGCGTGCCGGACAGCCGGGCAACGAAGCGCATGTGCGCGCCGCGGTGCCGCTGGCGGCGGCGCTCGGGCTGCCGGTGGTGGCCACGCACCCGGTGCAGTTCCTGACGCCGGAAGATTTCGAGGCGCACGAGGCCCGGGTCTGCGTCGCCGAAGGCGAGACGCTGACCAATCCTCGGCGGGTCAAGCGCTTCACGCGCGAGCAGTACTTCAAGTCGCAGGCGCAGATGCAGGCCTTGTTCGCCGACATCCCGAGTGCGCTCGCCAACAGCGTGGAGATCGCCCGGCGCTGCAACCTGACGCTGGTGCTGGGCAAGCCGCAGTTGCCCGACTTCCCGACGCCGCTGGTCGACGGCGTGCCGATGGCGATGGAGGAATACTTCCGCGTCGCCTCACACGAAGGCCTGGAGCAGCGTCTTGCGCAGCTCTACCCGGACCCCGCGTCACGCGACAGGGAACGCCCGCGCTACGTGGAGCGCCTGGAGTTCGAGATCAACACGATCTTGAAGATGGGCTTCCCGGGCTACTTCCTGATCGTGGCGGATTTCATCAACTGGGCCAAGAACAACGGCTGTCCGGTGGGTCCGGGGCGCGGCTCGGGCGCCGGCTCGCTGGTGGCCTATGCGCTGAAGATCACCGACCTCGACCCGCTGCGCTACGCGCTGCTGTTCGAGCGCTTCCTCAACCCCGACCGTGTGTCGATGCCCGACTTCGACATCGACTTCTGCCAGGGCAACCGCGACCGCGTCATCGACTACGTCAAGCAAAAGTACGGCCGCGATGCGGTGAGCCAGATCGCCACCTTCGGCACGATGGCGGCCAAGGCCGCATTGCGCGACGTGGGCCGGGTGCTGGGCATGGGCTACGGCCACGTCGACAGCATCGCCAAGCTGGTGCCGGCGCCGCCGGGCAAGACGGTGACGCTCAAGCGCCCGGGGGAGCGGCCCGACCCGGGGCTGATCTACGCACGCAAGGAGGCGCCGGAGATCGAGGAGCGCGAAAGGAACGAAGAAGAAGTGGCCGAACTGCTCGCGCTGGCCGAGCGCGTCGAAGGCATCGTGCGCAACATCGGCATGCATGCCGGTGGCGTGCTGATCGCGCCCGGAAAGATCACCGACTTCTGCCCGCTGTACATGCAGCCCGGCAGCGACAGCGCGGTCAGCCAGTTCGACAAGGACGATGTCGAGGCCGCCGGCCTGGTCAAGTTCGACTTCCTGGGCCTGGCGACGCTGACCATCCTCGAGATGGCGAAGGAGTTCATCCGCGCCCGCCACGCCGACCGGCGCGACTTCACGCTGGAGGGGATTCCGCTCGACGACCGCGGTGCCTACCAGCTGATGAGCGAAGGCAAGACGGTGGCGGTGTTCCAGCTGGAAAGCTCCGGCATGCAGCGCATGCTGCGCGACGCCAAGCCGAGTGTCTTCGAAGACGTCATCGCGCTGGTGGCGCTGTACCGGCCGGGCCCGATGGACCTGATCCCGACCTTCTGCGCGCGCAAGCACGGTCGTGAGGAAGTGGAGTACCCGCACCCGCTGATGGAGGAGGTGCTCAAGGAGACCTACGGGATCATGGTCTACCAGGAGCAGGTGATGCAGGTGGCGCAGCGCCTGGGCGGCTACTCGCTCGGCGGCGCCGACCTGCTGCGCCGCGCGATGGGCAAGAAGAAGGCCGAAGAGATGGCCAAGCACCGCGCGATCTTCGCCGACGGCGCGGCCAAGAACGGCATCTCCGAGCCCAAGGCCAACGAAATCTTCGACCTGATGGAGAAGTTCGCGGGCTACGGCTTCAACAAGTCGCATGCTGCCGCCTACGCGCTGCTCGCCTACCACACCGCGTGGCTGAAGGTGCATTACCTGGCCGAGTTCACCGCGGCCAACATGAGCGTCGCGCTCGACGACACCGCCAAGCTCAAGATCTTCCACGACGATGCAGTGGCGCTGGGCATCAGCTTCGAGCCGCCCAACGTCAACACCGGCGGCTACCGCTTCGAGCCGGTGGCCGACCAGGTCGTGCGCTACGGGCTCGGCGCGATCAAGGGCACCGGGCAGAGTGCGATCGAGGCGATCATCCAGGCGCGCGAGGAGGGCGGGCCGTTCAAGTCGCTGTTCGACTTCTGCACGCGCGTGGACCGCGCCCGCATCAACAAGCGCACCGTCGAGGCGCTGATCAAGGCCGGGGCGTTCGACATGCTGGGGGTGGAGCGGTCCTCGCTCGTCGCGAGCATCGCGCTCGCGTTCGACTACGCCGACACGCAGCATGCCAACGCCGACCAGGGCGGGCTGTTCGACTTCGGCGATTCGCATGCCGCATCGACGCAGGAGCCCGAGCTGGTGGCGGCGCAAGCCTGGAGCATCAAGGAGCGGTTGACCTTCGAGAAGGCCGCGCTCGGCTTCTACCTCTCGGGCCACCTGTTCGACCAGAGCGCCGACGAGGTGCGCCAGTTCGCCAAGCGGCGCAACGCCGACGTCATC
>DASWVR010000002.1:0-28610 GCA_036401155.1 Piscinibacter sp.
CGCCGACCTCGACCTCAAGCGCTACAACATCGAGATCTCCACCGGCGGCAACATCCTGCCGGCGATGGCGGCCTACAAGAACTTCCCCGGCATGGAAGGCGCGACCTACTACTACTTCGGCATCCCGAAGAACGCCGTCAACGAATGGCTGGTCGCCAACCACTACTCCAAGTTCAAGAGCCCGCCCGACTTCTTCACCGCCGGCGGCATGTCGGCCGCGATCGCGCTGGTGGAGGCGCTGAAGAAGACCAACGGCGACACCGGTACCGAGAAGCTCATCAAGACGATGGAGGGCATGAGCTTCGAGACGCCCAAGGGCAAGATGACCTTCCGCAAGGAAGACCACCAGGCCATGCAGAGCATGTACCACTTCAAGATCAAGGCCGACCCGGCCTTCGCCTGGGGCGTGCCTGAACTGGTGCGCGAGATCAAGCCCGAAGAGATGGACGTGCCGATCAAGAACAGGCTCTGACCGCCTGGGCCCGATCGGCACCCACGACAACCAGCAAACATCGAGTCGGTCCATGTCCCGCCGGGCGCGCCAGCGTCCGGCGTGGCCCCTCACGCCCGTCAGAGGCACCAGGAGACACACACGATGAGATCGAAACTTCTCTGCATGGCCGCGCTGCTTGCGGCGTTCGCCGCCCCCGCGCATGCGGCGGTGCCGCTGCCTGCACTGAATGTCGACACCAGCCAGACGACGGTCTCGGGCCTCTCCTCGGGCGGCTTCATGGCCAACCAGCTCGGCATCGCCTACTCCTCCACCTTCAAGGGCGTGGGCGTCTTCGCAGGCGGGCCCTACACGTGCGCAGGCCACAGCAACTACACCGCGTGCATGTACAACGCGACGATCAGCGCGGGCATGCTGAGCACGATGCAGGCCGACATCAACAACTGGAGCGGCACGGCCATCGACAGCAAGGCCCATATCGCCGGCCAGAAGATCTTCATGTTCGTCGGCAACAGCGACTACACGGTCGGGCCCAACCCGATGAACGCGCTGCAGACGCAGTACCTCAACAACGGCGTCGCCTCGGGCAACCTCGACTACGTCAAGCGCTCCGGCACCGCCCATGTGTTCCCGACCGATTTCGACGGCACCGGCAACAACGCCTGCAGCAGCAGCGCGTCGCCCTACATCAGCAACTGCGGCTACGACGGCGCCAAGGCGGCGCTGACCCGCTTCTACGGCGCGCTCAATCCGCGCAACAACGCGCCTGCGGCGAGCAACTACATCGAGTTCGACCAGACGGCGTTCACCAGCAACCCCGGCATGGCCACGACCGGCTGGGTCTATGTGCCGGCGAGTTGCGCGGGCGGCGCCTCCTGCCGGCTGCACGTGGCGTTGCACGGCTGCCAGCAGAATTTCGCCAAGATCGGCGACAAGTTCATCAAGAACACCGGCTACACGCGCTGGGCCGACACCAACCAGATCGTCGTGCTGTTCCCGCAGACGCGCGTCGACAACACCAGCCGCAGCACCGCGGCGAGCGGGTCGCTCGCGAACCCGAACGCCTGCTGGGACTGGATCGGCTGGTACGGCGGCAACTTCGCGCAGAAAGCCGGCACGCAGCAGGCGGCGATCAAGGCGATGGTCGACCGGCTGTCGTCCGGTTCGGGTTCGGGCGGCGGCACGCTGCCCGCGCCGACCGGCGTGGCGACCTCGAACGCAACCGCCAGCAGCATGCAGGTCAGCTGGAACGCGGTGAACGGCGCGGCGGGCTACAACGTCTATCGCAACGGCAGCAAGGCAAACGGCGCGGCGCTGACCTCGACCAGCTTCACCGACTCCGGCCTCGCGAGCGGTACCACGTACAGCTGGGTCGTGCGGGCGCTGGACGCGCAAGGCGCCGAGGGTGCCGCGTCTGCCCCGGCCAGCGGCACGACGACCGGCACGGCGGCGACCTGCTACACGTCGTCGAACTACGCCCACACGACGGCCGGCCGCGCCTACCAGAACGGCGGCTATGCCTACGCCAACGGCTCGAACCAGAACATGGGGCTGTGGAACGTCTTCATCACCACGACCCTGAAGAAGACCGGCACCAACTACTACGTGATCGGCACGTGCTGACGAGATGCTCGAAACCAGGAACCTGACCATCCGCTTCGGCGGCCACGTGGCGGTCGACCGCGTGTCGTGCGCATTCGCGCCCGGCACGCTGACCGCCATCGTGGGCCCCAACGGCGCCGGCAAGACGACCTACTTCAACCTGATCTCGGGGCAGCTGCGCGCGAGCGAGGGCTCGGTGCACCTGGACGGCACCGACATCACCCACGAAGCCGTCTCCAGCCGCACCCACCGCGGCCTGGGGCGCGCCTTCCAGCTGACGCAACTGTTCCCCAACCTGTCGGTGGTGGAGAACGTGCGCCTGGCGGTGCAGTCGCGGCGCAAGCAAGGGCTCAACCTCTGGTCGGTGTGGCTCGACCAGCGCAACACGCTGGAGCGTGCGCATGCCCTGGTCGAGCGGGTCAGGCTCGGCGACCGCGCGCACGCCGCGGCGAGCAGCCTGCCGCACGGCGACCAGCGCAAGCTCGAAGTCGCGATGCTGATGGCGCTGGAGCCGAGTGTCTACATGTTCGACGAACCCACCGCCGGCATGAGCGTCGACGACGTGCCGGTGATTCTCGACCTGATCCGCGACCTGAAGTCGCGCCAGGACAAGACCATCCTGCTGGTCGAACACAAGATGGACGTCGTGCGCGAGCTGGCCGACCGCATCATCGTGCTGCACAACGGGCAGCTGGTGGCGGATGGCGAGCCGGAGGAGGTGATCGCCTCGCCTGTGGTTCAAAACGCCTACCTCGGGCTGACCGGCGAGACCGAGCCCGTCATCCCGGCGAAAGCCGGGATCCACGTGTCGGCACCACGCGTGGATCCCGGCGTGCGCCGGGATGACGCTGGGCGGGGGGCGCGGACGTGAACAACATCCTGCTCAAGCTCGAAGGCGTTCACACGCACATCGGCGCGTACCACATCCTGCACGGCGTCGACTTCGAGGTGCCGGCCGGCGAGGTGACGATGCTGCTGGGCCGCAACGGCGCCGGCAAGACGACGACGCTGCGCACGATCATGGGCTTGTGGCAAGCCTCGCGCGGCAACGTCACCTTCGACGGCCAGGCGATCGGCGGCGAACGCGGCCGGCGCATCACGCCCGACATCTCGCAGCTGGGCATAGCCTACGTGCCCGAGAGCATGGGCATCTTCAGCGACCTGAGCGTGCGCGAGAACCTGCTGCTGGCGGCGCGCCAAGCGCGCACCATCGACGACATCGACACGCAGCGGCTCGAGTGGCTGTTCGGGCTGTTCCCGGCGATCCGCAAGTTCTGGCTGTATCCGGCCGGCAAGCTGTCGGGCGGGCAGAAGCAGATGCTGGCGATCTGCCGCGCGATGGTCGAGCCGCGCCGACTGCTGCTGATCGACGAGCCGAGCAAGGGCCTCGCGCCGACCATCGTACAGAACCTGATCGCCGCCTTGCGCGAACTGAAGAGCACGCAGACCACGGTGCTGCTGGTCGAGCAGAACTTCAGCGTCGCCAAGGCGCTCGGTGACCGCGTCGCGGTGATGGACGACGGCCGCGTCGTTCACCGCGGCGCCATGGCCGAACTGGCCGAAGACGAGGGCCTGCAGCACAAGCTGCTGGGGCTTTCACTGGGAGCACATCAATGAGCACCGTTGCAGCCGACCTGCCGGCCGCGTCCGCCATCCCGAAGGCGCAATTCGACTGGCTGCCGATGGCGCTGGTGGCGATCCTCGCGCTGGCTGCCTGGCCGCTGATCGGCTCGTCGTCGACCTGGCTCACGCTCACCGTGGCCGGGCTGGCGATGGGCATGATCATCTTCATCATTGCCTCGGGCCTGACGCTGGTGTTCGGGCTGATGGACGTGCTGAACTTCGGCCACGGCGTGTTCATCGCGCTCGGCGCCTTCGTCGGCATGAGCGTGCTGGGATCGATGGGCGACTGGACCGCCTCCGAGAGCCTGTGGCGCAACCTCGTCGCGGTGCTGCCGGCGATGCTGGTGGCGATGACGGTGGCCGGCGCCATCGGCTGGGCCTTCGAGCGGGTGCTGGTGCGTCCGGTCTACGGCATGCACCTCAAGCAGATCCTCATCACGATGGGCGGCATGATCATCGGCGAGGAGCTGATCAAGGTCGTGTGGGGCCCGGGTCCGCAGCCGCTGCCGCTGCCCACGGCGCTGCGTGGCGCGCTGGTGGTCGGCGACGCGGCAGTCGAGAAGTTCCGCCTGCTGGCGGTGGTGATCGGCGCGATCGTGCTGATCGCGATGCTGTTCACGCTCAACCGCACCAAGCTCGGCCTGCTGATCCGCGCCGGCGTGCAGGACCGCGAGATGGTCGAAAGCCTCGGCTACCGCATCCGCCAGCTGTTCGTCGGCGTGTTCGTCGCGGGCTCGGCGCTGGCCGGCCTCGGCGGCAGCCTGTGGGGGCTGTACCAGCAGGGGGTCGTGCCGCAGATGGGGGCGGCGGTGAACGTGCTGATCTTCATCGTCATCATCATCGGCGGGCTGGGCTCGACGCTCGGCTGCTTCGTCGGCGCGCTGCTGGTGGGTCTGATGGCCAACTACACCGGCTTCCTCGCGCCCAAGGTCGCGATGTTTTCCAACATCGGGCTGATGGTGCTGATCCTGCTGTGGCGGCCGCAGGGGCTGTACCCGGTGGCGAACCGGTGATGGACGCGCGCATGACCCCCTGCATGCCCAAGCCCGACGAAGGCTTCGACAGGCTCAGCCCGAACGGGTTTCGTATTCCGATCACGCCCAGCTTGTCGAAGGGCCGGCTCAGTCCGAACGGGTTGGGGTGGCGTGCCTGCAGCCCGTTCGCCCTGAGCCTGTCGAAGGGTCGCGCTGAGCTTGTCGAAGCGCCCGCGCTTCCTGAGCTTGGCGAAATGCCGGTCCCAATGTCGGCGCCACGCTTCCTTCGACAAGCTCAGGACGATCGGGAATACACGCTCAGCCCGAACGGGAATTTCTCATGCTGAACCGCCTCCTCTCCCACGACCTCCCGCGCAACCGCTGGCTGGCACTCGCGTTGATCGCCATCGTGCTGGGCCTCGCCTTCACGCCCTTCCTCTTCCCCGGCACCAAGGCGCTCAACGTCGCCGCCAAGATCCTCGTCTTCATCGTGCTGGTGGCGAGCTTCGACCTGCTGCTGGGCTACACCGGCATCGTGAGCTTCGCGCACACGATGTTCTTCGGCATCGGCGCCTACGGCATCGCCATCGCCAGCACGCGGCTCGGGCCCGACTGGGGCTCGCTCGCGATCGGCACCGGCGCGGCGCTCGCGGTCTCGCTGCTGCTGTCGCTCCTGGTGGGACTGTTCAGCCTGCGTGTGAAGGCGATCTTCTTCGCGATGATCACGCTGGCGGTGGCCTCGGCCTTCCTCACGCTCGCCTCGCAGCTGTCGGACTTCACCGGCGGCGAGGACGGGCTGAACTTCCGCGTGCCCGAGGCGCTGCGGCCCGGCACGCAGTACCTCGAGGAGCCGCTGCTCGGCGCCTCTATCGACGGCCGCTTCCTCACCTACTACCTGCTGTTCTTCGCCGCGGTGGTGCTGGTGCTCGCGATGCTGCGCATCGTCAACTCGCCGTTCGGCCGCGTGCTGCAGGCGATCCGCGAGAACGACTTCCGCGCCGAGGCCATCGGCTACCGCACGGTGATCTACCGCACGCTCAGCAACGTGCTGTCGGCACTGTTCGCGACGCTCGCCGGCTGCCTGCTCGCGCTCTGGCTGCGCTACAACGGGCCCGACACCTCGCTCAGCTTCGAGATCATGCTCGACATCCTGCTGATCGTCGTGATCGGCGGCATGGGCACGATCTACGGCGCTGTCATCGGCGGCGTGCTGTTCGTGCTGGCGCAAAGCTACCTGCAGGACCTGATGCAGCTCGGCGCCTCGGCGGTGGAGGGCATCCCGGTGCTGTCGCAGCTGGTGTCGCCGGACCGCTGGCTGCTCTGGCTGGGCATCCTGTTCGTGCTCTCGGTCTATCACTTCCCGGCCGGCGTGGTCGGCCGGCTGCGTGCTCAAGGCATCAAGAAATGAGAGTCCCAGTGTCAACCTGTCTTTCACGGGCCGCCGCGCCGGGCCGCCCCAAGCAAGGCCCGACCGCGGTCCCCGATCGCCCTGAGCTTGTCGAAGGGTCGACGTACTCGGCGAGCGGGGTGTCGTCATGACCCCCTCTTCGCATTACCTGTCCTGCGAGGGGCGCGAACTCCACTACACCGAGTGGGGCGCGCAGCACCGCGACACGGTGATCGCCTGGCACGGCCTCGCGCGCACCTGCCGCGACATGGACGACATCGCCGAGCACCTGTCGCAGCACTACCGCGTCATCTGCCCCGACACGATCGGCCGCGGCCTGAGCCAGTGGAGCGCCGACCCTGCGACCGAGTACTGCCTCGCCTTCTACGTCAAGCTCGCCACCTCGCTCGTCAACCAGCTGCAGCTCGACAGCTTCCACTGGCTCGGCACCTCGATGGGTGGCGCGATCGGCACCGTGGCGGCGGCCACCACGCTGCGCGGGCGCATCAAGCGGCTGGTGCTCAACGACAACGGGCCGCAGCTGGCCGACGCGGCGATCGAGCGCATCCGCAGCTACGCCGGCAACCCGGCGAGCTTCGGCACCGTGAGCGAGCTGGAGCAGTACTTCCGCACCGTCTACAAACCTTACGGCTGGCTCAGCGAGGCGCAGTGGCGCCGACTGACCGAGACCTCCACGCGCCGCCTGCCCGACGGCCGCGTGACGCCGCACTACGACCCGGCGATAGTGATGCAGTTCACCCACCACGCCGACGACTACCGCCGCTGGGACGAGTGGGACAGCCTCGACCTGCCGGTGTTGTGCCTGCGCGGCGAGAGCTCCGACCTGCTGCTGCGCGACACCGCCGACGCGATGCGCCAACGCGGGCCGCGCGCGGTGGTGGTCGAGATCGCCGACTGCGGTCATGCACCGGCGCTCAACACGCCGGCGCAGTTCGCGTTGGTCGAGCGTTTTCTTTCGGCGTGAGCCGACGGGGCGAAGCACCTATGCCATCGTGCAGCGCAATCGGCTCGTTCAGAGTCCAACCGAGGCGGGTGAGGCAGCCAATGCTTCACAGCCTGAGCCGACGGAGCGAAGCACCTATGCAATCGTGCAGCGCAGTCGGCTCACTCAGAGGCCAACCGAGGCGGGTGAGGCAGCCATGCTTCACAGCCTCTGAATTCGTCACAACACAGAGGAGACTTCGATGACACGGTGGATGAGGTTTGCCGTCGCGCTCTGCGCGGCCTTGGGTTTGGCGGGCGCAGCCCGCGCCGGTGGCGTGGTGGGCACCAGCCTGCCGGCCGACTTTCCGGTCATCGTCGACGCGTCGCTGGGCGTGCCGGTGATCGGCTTCGGCGCGTCCGGGCCGGTGGAGCGCACGCCGGTCATCTTCCTGCACGGCAACAACGACGTGCCGTTCCCGACGGCATGCCAGCCCTTCGTCGGCAAGATGCACGCGCTCGCGCAATCGCTGGCCGACCAGGGCTACTCGCCCAGCGAGCTGTGGGGCCTGGGCTACCAGGGCGACCAGTGCGACCTGCTGGCCGACAACACGCGCCGCTCGGCCACCGCGCACACGGCGACCGCCAACGTGGACGACCTGCGCCGCTTCGTGCAGGCGGTGATGGCCTACACCGGCGCGCACGAGGTCGACATCGTCGGCCACAGCCTGGGAGTCGTGCTGGCGCGCGAGTGGATGCGCGAGGACAAGGCATGGCGTGTGGTGCGCCGACTGGTGGCGATCGACGGGCCGAACCACGGCATCATGAACTGCTCGCCGTCGCCGCAGAACTACTACCAGCTCGCCGCGTTCGGCGGCTTCACGCCGCAAAGCGCCGTGTGCCAGGAGCTCGGCTCGCCGGACACGCCGTTCCTGCGGCGCTTGAACCGCGGCAGCGACACCCAGGGCTCGACGCGCATCCTCGTCATCCGCAATGCGGACACGAGCTTCGTCTACTTCTCGGCGCAGGACGGCTTCTTCACCCCGGTGCCGGCGATCGACGTGTACGGCAACCCGACCGACTTCTCGATGAGCGCGGCACTGCGCGGCGCCGACCAGCTCGACCTCACCGGGCAAGGCGTCTACGACCTCATCCTCGGCACCACCCACCTCGGCATCCTCAATTCGCCGCAGACCTGGCAGGCGACGTTCGAGTACCTGCAGGCGGCGTCGCCGCGGCGCTGAGAAGGTGTAGTCAAAGTACCGCGAGCACCCCTTTCCGTTTACCGCGAGCACCCCTTTTCCGTTCGTGCTGAGCCTGTCGAAGCGCCGCCGGACAGGCAACGCAGGTTTCCAGGCTGAGCTGGTCTGGAGCGATCACGGCCTACCGCTGGCGCTTCGACAAGCTCAGCGCGAACGGGGGTGAGCGCGCGTTCGCTCGTCCGAGTCGGCGAGCGAGGGTTCACCCGGGCGACGGGTTCTCGTGGCGCAGGCTGGGCAGCCAGCGGCTGAGTTCGCGCCGCAGTGTGTCGAGCATGATCGGCTTGCTCAGGAACCCGTCCATGCCGGCGGCGCGCGACATCTGCGCATCGCTTTCCTGCGCGTGGGCGGTGAGCGCGACGATCGGGAAGTGCGGCAGCGCGCCGTCGCGCTGCATCGCGCGCAGGCGGCGCGTGGTCTCCAGGCCGTCCATGCCGGGCATCTGCAGGTCCATCAGCACCAGCGAGGGTGTCTCGTCGAGGACGGCGACGAGGGCGGCCTCGCCGCTCTCGGCCAGGCGAACTCGCAGGCCCAGGCTGCGCAGGTATTCCTCGCCGATCAGCCGGTTGACCTCGTTGTCTTCGACCATCAGCACCGGCGCGACGGGCTGCGGCGCCGGTGCCTGCGCCGCCTCCGATGGCGCGAGCACCGGGCGCGCACCGGTCACGAAGCGCAGGTCGCGCGGCGTCAGCGGCAGCAGCATCAAGGGCATCTGCAGCTTTTGCGCGATGCGCTCGAGGCGGGTGTTGAGCCAGTCGACCCGCACCATCAAGGCGATGCGCGTGGCGGGCAGGGCGGCACGCAGCGCGTGCAGGTCGGCGTCGGCCTCGAGGGCGTGCTCGGCGATCATCAGCAGCTCGGGTTGCCGCGCCGGCGGCAGGGAACGCAGGTGCACGAGCAGCTCGCGCACCCCGGCGAACGTCTCGCTTCGCCACTGAAGCCGGGCGAGCCGCCGCTGCATGAGGCCGGCCGACTCCGCGCGCTGGTAGACCAGCCAGGCGAGCCCGGGCGGGGGCGGCGGCAGCGGATGCGGGTCGGCGGCCACGCGCAGCGGCAGGGTGAGCGTGAAGCTCGCACCCTCGCCGGGCGTGCTCTGCGCCGTCAGCTCGCCGCCCATCGCCTGTGCCAGGCCGCGCGCGATCGTCAGGCCAAGTCCGGTGCCGCCGTGCCGGCGGGCGGCGCTGCTGTCGCCCTGCTCGAAGGCGTCGAACAGGCGCGCCAGTTCGCCCTCGGCGATGCCCGGGCCGCTGTCGTCGACCCGCAGCATGGCGACGCAGCGTTCGTCAGCGGCCGCCTGCACCTGCGCGGTCAGCCGCACGAAGCCGCGCTCGGTGAACTTGGCGGCGTTGCCGATCAAGTTGGTCAGCACCTGGCGCAGCCGCGAGGCGTCGCCGCGCACCCAGGTGATGTCGCCGATGTAGTCGTACTGCATCGACAGGCCCTTCGAGCGCACCAGCGGCACGACGGTGCGCATCGCCTCGGCCATCGCGTCGGCGAGGTCGAAGGGGTCGTCGTTGATCGGCAGCCGTTCGGCCTCCAGCCGCGAGAAGTCGAGCACGTTGTTGATCACCTGCAGCAGCGCCTGACCCGACTGCAGCGCGACCTCGAGGTAGCGCCGCTCGGCCGCCGACTGCGTGACCCGCAGGGCGAGTTCGGTCAGCCCCAGCATGCCGTTCAGCGGGGTGCGGATCTCGTGGCTCATGTGCGCCAGGAAACGCGACTTCGACAGGTTGGCGGCGTCGGCTTCGCGGCGCCGCTGCTCGGCCTGGGCGAGCGCCGCGCTCAGGCTGGCGGTGCGCTCGGCCACCAGCAGTTCGAGCTGCTGGCGCTGCTCTTCGAGGGCCAGCTGCGCCTCCTTCTCGAGCGTGACGTCGCTGACCGCGCCGGTGATCAGCTCGGGGCGGCCGTCGGCGCCGGCCCAGACCCGCCCCCGTCCGCGCATCCAGCGCCAGCGGTTGTGGCGGTCGAGGATGCGGCCTTCGTAGTAGAAGTCACCGCACGTGCGGATGGCTTCCTCGTAGCGGGCGAGGAACTCGCCACGGTCGTCAGGGTGCAGTCGTGCGTTCACGACGTTGCGGTCGTCCGGGAGTTCGTCGCGTGTGAATCCGAGCAGCTCGCGGAAACTCGGCGAGTACCAGCTGACGTCGGTGCGGAGGTTGCGTTCCCAGAAGCCGTCGCGCGAACCGATCAGCGCACGCTCCATGCGGCCCGGCGGCAAGCCGGCCGCCGCGGCATCGCTGTCGCCGTCAAACCGCTCGTTGCCGGGGCCCCCGGCCGGGGCGCGCTCGTCCATCCGGCGACTCTAGCGCCGCGGCGGATGCCGCCGGCTTGCCGTGCGTCATGAAGCCGCGCGGCAACGCAACTACTTAACGCCCCGCCGCGGATTTCTCAGCGCCGGAACTTGCCGTCGCGGCCGATGATGGACAGGTCGGCGTAGTCCAGACCGCTGTGGTTGGTCGGCGTGTAAGTGACTTCCAGGCCGCCGATGTCGACCCTGCGGAAGGTTTCCATGGCCGTGCGCAGGTTCGCGCGCGTCGGGTTCGGGCCGGCCCGGCGCAGCCCCTCGACCAGCACCTTGGCGCCGGCGTAGCCTTCCAGCATCGCCGGCGTGACTTCTTCCATGCCCTTGGCGCGTGCCAGGTCGTAGGCCTCCTTCACGATCGGCGCCGACAGCGAGCGCTCGTAGGGGAAGATCTGCGTCACGATGACGCCGCGCGAGTTCTCGCCCAGCAGCTTGATGAAGCCGCCCGAGGCGTTGTTGGAGACGGTGACGATCTGCGCGCGCGAGCCGGCGGCGCGGATGACCTTGGTGCCGTCGGAGACGGCGCCCGCCGAGCCGATGAACATCACCGCCTGCGCGTCCATCGCGGCCGCCTTCTTGCCGATGACGGAAAAGTCCATCTTCACGCGATCGAACTTCTCGTGGAACAGCGGTTCGAGCTTGGCGCGGTCGAAGCCCTTGCGGGCGCCGGTGGCGCAGTCGTCGCCGAACGTATCGTCCACCTGCACGAGGGCAATGCGCGTCAGGCCGATGGTCGCGAGGTGCGTGATCGCCTTCTCGGCTTCGCGCTGGTAGGTCGCGCGCACATTGAAGATCCACGGGTTCACCGGCTTGTGCAGCAGCATCGCGCCGGTCGACGGCGCGATCAGCGGCACCTTGAACTCGTCGAGCAGCGGCATCACCGCCTGCGTGTGCGGCGTTCCGCGGATCATGAACAGCGCGATGGCCTTGTGCTCGGTGATCAGCTTGCGTGCGTTCACCACTGTCAGCTTGGGATCGAACTTGTCGTCCAGCGACACGAGGTCGACGCGCTGGCCGTGCACGCCGCCGGTGGCGTTGACGTGGTCGATGTAGAGCTTGGCGCCGGAGGTGTTCTCCTTCACCCCGGCCGAGACCGGGCCGGTGAAACCGGAGCTCTGCCCCACCACCAGCTGCGCCCACAGCGTGGGAGCGAACAACAGCGCGGCAAGCCCGAGGGACAGACTGCGAGCGGCGTGTGCGATTGACGTCATGTGTGTCTCCTGTGACGTTGCCGGTGCGGGCGCGTCATGCCGTCGTGCAGGCGCTCGTCCTCCCGGTCGTACAGGAGTGTTGTCCCCTTTGGCCCCGAATGCATTGTGGAAAACCGACGAAAACACCCCCCAGATCAAACAAATGGCCCGCCGTGTGCAGGATTCACGCCGCTCCCTAGAATGTTCCGCCTCCTCCCCCGAATCCCCCAACCCCGATGACCTCCGGCCGTTCGACCGGGCTGATCCGCATTCGCGGCGCCCGGCAGCACAACTTGAAGAACCTGGACCTGGACATCCGCACCGGCGAGATGACGGTCGTGACAGGCCCCAGCGGCTCGGGCAAGTCGAGCCTGGTGTTCGACACCCTGTATGCCGAGGGCCAGCGGCGCTATGTCGAAACCTTCAGCGCCTACGCCCGGCAGTTCCTCGACCGCATGGACCGCCCGGCGGTCGACCGGGTCGACGGCGTGCCGCCGGCGATCGCCATCGACCAGACCAACCCGGTGCGAACCTCGCGCTCGACGGTGGGCACGATGACCGAGCTGAACGACCACCTCAAGCTGCTGTACGCGCGGGCGGCCGAGCTGTTCGACAGGAAGACCGGCAAGCGGGTGCGTCACGATTCCCCGGAAACGATCCACGCCGAGCTGATGGAGCGCACGCGCGGCGCGGACCCGCGGCTGGTGGTGACGTTTCCGGTCGAGCTGCCCGCCAGCGCGACGGCCGAGGAGGTCGAGCAGTGGCTCGCCGCCAGCGGCTTCACCAAGGTGCAGGCCGAGCGCGAGGTGGCTTCGCCGACCGGGCCGCGCAAGGTGCTCGACGTGGTGGCCGACCGCTTTCGCATCCAGGGAACCGAGAAGGCGCGCGCGGTCGAGGCGATCGAGGTCGCGCTCAAGCGCGGGGCGGGGCGGGTGAACGTGTACGTGCTGAAGGAGGAGGGCGATCCCGACCTGTGGCGCTTCTCGACGGGACTGCACTGCCCAGACAGCGACATCCGCTACGCCGACCCGCAGCCGGCGCTGTTTTCCTTCAACTCGGCGATGGGCGCCTGCGACACCTGCCGCGGCTTCGGTCGCGTGATCGGCGTCGACTACGGCTTGGTGATCCCCGACCACCGCAAGACCTTGCGCTCGGGCGCCATCAAGCCGATGCAGACGCCCGCCTGGAAGGAGTGCCAGGACGACCTGCTGAAGTACGGCGGCGAGGCCGGCATCCCGCGCGACACGGCGTGGGCGATGCTGACCGAAGGCCAGCGCGACTGGGTCATCAACGGCTCGCCGCACTGGAACGGCAACTGGAACAAGCAGTGGTACGGCGTCAAGCGCTTCTTCGAGTACCTCGAGTCCAAGGCCTACAAGATGCACATCCGCGTGCTCTTGTCCAAGTACCGCAGCTACACGCCCTGCGAAGCCTGCGGCGGCGCGCGCCTGAAGACCGAGGCGCTGCTGTGGCGTCTCGGCGACAAGGCCGACGCTGATGCGGCGATGCCGGCGGGCAGGCGTTTCATGCCGGTCGGCGTGGACTGGTCGCGCGAGCAGCTGGAGTCGCTGCCGGGGTTGACCGTGCACGACATCATGCTGATGCCGATCGATCGCATCCGGCACTTCTTCGACCAGCTGTCGCTGCCCAGCACGATGCTCGACGAGGCGCTCAAGCTGCTGCTCGACGAGATCCGCACCCGACTTCGGTACCTGTGCGATGTCGGCCTCGGCTACCTCACGCTCGACCGGCAGAGCCGCACGCTCTCCGGCGGCGAGGTGCAGCGCATCAACCTGACGACGGCGCTCGGCACCTCGCTCGTCAACACGATGTTCGTGCTCGACGAGCCCAGCATCGGCCTGCACCCGCGCGACATGGGCCGCATCGTGGAGGCGATGCACCGGCTGCGCGACGCCGGCAACACGCTTGTGGTGGTCGAACACGACCCGGCCGTGATGCTCGCCGCCGACCGGCTGATCGACATGGGCCCGGGGCCCGGCGAGCGCGGCGGCAACATCGTCTTCGACGGCGCGCCCGAGGCGATCAAGAGCGCCGACACGCTGACGGGCGCCTACCTCGGCGCGCGCAAGCATGTGGGCATGGGCATCAAGCGCATGGTGACCGAGTCCACGCCCCGGCTGATCGTGCAGGGCGCGCGCGAGCACAACCTGAAGGGCATCACGGTCGAGTTCCCGCTGCAGCGCCTGGTCTGCGTGACCGGCGTGTCGGGCTCGGGCAAGAGCACGCTGATGCAGGACCTGGTGTTCCCCGCGCTCGCCCGCCACTTCGGCAAGCCGACGGAAACCCCGGGCGAACACGACCAGCTGCTCGGCGCCGACTGGCTGACCGAGGCGGTGTTCGTCGACCAGTCGCCGATCGGCAAGACGGCGCGCTCCAACCCGGCGAGCTACGTCGGCGCCTTCGACGAGATCCGCAAGCTGTTCGCCGAGGCGCCGCTCGCGAACCAACGCGGCTACACCGCCGGCATGTTCAGCTTCAACGCCGGCGACGGGCGCTGCCCCACCTGCGGCGGCTCGGGCTTCGAACACGTCGAGATGCAGTTCCTCTCCGACGTCTACCTGCGCTGCCCGGATTGCGACGGGCGCCGCTACCGCAGCGAGATCCTCGACGTGAAGATCGACCGCCGGCTGCCTGGCGACGTGATCCGCGACCTGTCGATCGCCGACGTGCTCGACCTCACCGTCAGCGAGGCGGTGCAGCTGTTCGCCAACGACCGCGAGGTGATCCGCGTGCTGCAGCCGATCGTCGACGTCGGACTCGAGTACGTGAAGCTCGGCCAGCCGGTGCCCACGCTGTCGGGCGGCGAGGCGCAGCGGCTCAAGCTCGCGGGTTTCCTCGCCGAATCGGTGCAAAGCGTGAGCCGCCAGGCGCTGGCGAAGAAGGGCACGCTGTTCATGTTCGACGAGCCGACCACCGGCCTGCACTTCGACGACATCGCCAAGCTGATGCGCGCCTTCCGCAAGCTGCTGGACGCAGGCCACTCGCTGATCGTCATCGAGCACAACCTCGACGTCATCCGCGCCGCCGACTGGCTGATCGACCTCGGGCCGGAGGGCGGCGAGGCCGGCGGGCATGTCGTGTGCACCGGAACGCCCGAAGAGGTGAAGCGCCACGCCACGTCGCACACCGGCCGCGCGCTCGCCGACTACGACACCGCGCTGGGCTTCGGCGGCCTGGCGGTGGAAGAAGGTCTGCCGCTGCAGACGCTGGTGAAGCAGGCGCGCGACGAGCGGCGCGCGAGCGAGGAGGTGATCCGCATCGTCAACGCACGCGAGCACAACCTCAAGTCGCTCGACGTCAGCATTCCGCGCGGGCAGTTCAGCGTGATCACCGGCGTGTCGGGCTCGGGCAAGAGCACGCTCGCCTTCGACATTCTTTTCAACGAGGGGCAGCGGCGCTACCTCGAATCGCTCAACGCCTACGCACGCAGCATCGTGCAGCCGGCCGGACGGCCCGAGGTCGACGCGGTCTACGGCATCCCGCCCACGGTGGCGATCGAGCAGCGGCTGTCGCGCGGCGGGCGCAAGAGCACCGTCGCGACCACCACCGAGGTGTGGCACTTCCTGCGCCTGCTGTACGTGAAGCTCGGCCTGCAGCACTGCGTCAACGACGGCTCGCCGGTCAAGCCGCAGAGCGTGGAAAGCATCGCCGCGCAGATCCTGCGCGACCACAAGCACCAGCATGTGGGCCTGCTCGCGCCGCTGGTGGTCAACCGCAAGGGGGTCTACACCGACCTTGCGAAGTGGGCCAAGGCACGCGGCCACACCCACCTGCGGGTGGACGGCGAGTTCACCAAGGTCGAACCCTGGCCGCGGCTGGACCGGTTCAAGGAGCACACGCTGGAGCTGCCGGTCGGCGACCTGATCGTGCGTGCCGACAACGAGGCGGAGCTGCGCCGCCTGCTTGCCAAGGCGCTGGAACTCGGCAAGGGCGTGATGCACCTGCTGAGCCCGCTCGAAGGCCTGCGCGGCGCCATGCTGGCCGGCACGCCGACACGCCGGGTCGGCGAGGTCAAGGTGTTCTCGACCAAGCGCGCCTGCCCGTCGTGCGGCACCAGCTATCCGGAACTCGATCCGCGCATGTTCAGCTACAACAGCAAACACGGCTGGTGCGGCACCTGCGTCGGCACCGGCCTCGCGCTGACGCGCGAGCAGCGCAAGGCCTACGACGATTCGATCCGCGACGACGACAACAAGGGCCGCGAACAGAGCTTTCCGTCGGAGGAGGCCGAGGTCGAGGGCGTGGTCGACGAACCTTGTCCCGACTGCGCCGGCACGCGGCTCAACGCCGCGTCGCGCGGCGTCACCTTCGAGGGCCATTCGATCGCCGCCATCGCCCAGTGGTCGGTGACCGATGCGCGCAGGTGGGTCGAGGCGCTCCACCTGCTTGGCCGCGACGCCGAGATCGCGCGCGACGTGATCACCGAGATCCACAGCCGGCTTGAGTTCCTCGAGGAAGTGGGCCTCGGCTACCTGACGCTGGACCGCGCCGCGCCGACGCTGAGCGGCGGCGAGGCGCAGCGCATCCGCCTGGCCGCGCAACTGGGCAGCAACCTGCAGGGGGTCTGCTACGTGCTGGACGAGCCCACCATCGGCCTGCACCCGCGCGACAACCAGATCCTGCTCGACGCGCTGCACAAGCTGGGCGACAAGGGCAACACGCTGGTGGTGGTGGAGCACGACGAGGACACGATCCGCCGCGCCGACCACATCATCGACATCGGCCCGGGCGCCGGCAAGCGCGGCGGCACGCTGGTGGCGCAGGGCTCGGTGACCGAGCTCGCGTCGCATCCGGATTCGGTGACGGGGCGGCTGCTCGCGCATCCGCTGGTGCACCCGCTGCAGAAGCGCAGAGGTGTTCTCCCTCTCCCTCTGGGAGAGGGCCGGGGTGAGGCCCGGCGGACTGCCCCTCACCCCAACCCTCTCCCCAGGGGGGAGAGGGAGCAGGGATGGCTGACCATCCACGCCGCCACGCTGCACAACCTGCGGCAGATCACCGTCGACGTGCCCTTGAAGCGGCTGGTCGCGATCACCGGCGTCAGCGGCTCGGGTAAGTCGACGCTGGCGCGCGACGTGTTGCTGGCCAACGCCCACGCCGCCGTCGCGCAGCGCGCCACCAAGGGCGGTCGCGACAAGATCGCCGGCGGCGGGCATCCGGTATGGGTCGGCTGCGCAGGGCTCAGCGGCTACGCCGCGATCGACCGCGTGCTCGAAGTCGACCAGACGCCGATCGGCAAGACGCCGCGTTCCTGCCCGGCCACCTACATCGGTTTCTGGGACACGATCCGCAAGCTGTTCGCCGACACGCTCGAGGCGCGCGCCCGCGGCTATGCGCCGGCGCGCTTCAGCTTCAACACCGGCGATGGCCGCTGCCCGGCCTGCGAAGGGCAGGGCATGCGCACCATCGAGATGAGCTTCCTGCCCGACGTGAAGGTGCCGTGCGACGTGTGCCACGGCCAGCGTTTCAATGCCGAGACACTCGCGGTCAGCTGGCGCGGCAAGAACATCGGCGACGTGCTGCGCATGGAGATCGACGAGGCGGTCGAGTTCTTCGCGGTGATGCCGGCGATCTCGTACCCGCTGAAGCTGCTGCGCGACGTGGGGCTCGGCTACCTCACACTCGGTCAGCCCTCGCCGACGCTGTCCGGCGGCGAGGCACAGCGCATCAAGCTGGTGACGGAACTGACCAAGGTGCGAGACGACGTGACCCGCCGCGGCAACAAGGCGCCGCACACCTTGTACGTGCTCGACGAACCGACGGTGGGCCTGCACATGGCCGACGTCGACAAGCTGGTTCGTGTGCTGCACCGGCTGGTCGACGGCGGGCACAGCGTGGTCGTGATCGAACACGACCTCGACGTGATCGCCGAGGCCGACTGGGTCATCGACCTCGGCCCCGAAGGCGGCGTGCGCGGCGGCGGCGTGGTGGCCGAGACGACGCCGGAGGGTTTGATCGGATGCGCGGCCAGCCACACCGGGGCAGCATTGAAGCCGGTACTGGCACGCACCGGCGCTCGTTGACTTCCGTTCCGCGACAACCCCGTTCGCACTGAGCTTGTCGAAGTGCCGCTCCTCTCAGGGCGCGCGGGCTTCGACAAGCTCAGCCCGAACGGGCTTGGTATGCCGATCATCCTGAGCCTGTCGAAGGACAAGCTCAGCCCGAACGGGGCTCTTGGGAGGTGCAAGCCAGAAGGAGATCCTGACATGCACCTCAACACATCCAGCACCCACTCGCACAACCCGGCGCGGCCCGACAAGATCGTCAGTGCCGCCGAGGCGGTGCGCCTGATCCACGACGGCGACACGATCGCCACCGGCGGCTTCGTGGGCATCGGCTTCGCCGAAGGCATCGCCATCGCGCTCGAAGAGCGCTTTCTCGCCACCGAGGCCGAGAGCGGCACCGGCGCGCCACGCGACCTGACGCTCGTGTACGCCGCGGGCCAGGGCGACGGCAAGACCCGCGGCCTCAACCACTTCGGCCACGCCGGCCTCGTCAGGCGCGTGATCGGCGGCCACTGGGGCCTGGTGCCGGCGCTGCAGGCGCTGGCGGTGAAGAATCAGATCGAGGCCTACAACCTGCCGCAGGGCGTGATCGCGCACCTGTTCCGCGACATCGCGGCCGGCAAGCCCGGCACGCTCAGCCATGTCGGCCTCGGCACCTTCGTCGATCCGCGGCACGGCGGCGGCAAGGTCAACTCGCGCACGACCGATGAGCTGGTGCGGCTGATGGAGATCGACGGCGAGGAAGTGCTGTTCTACAAGGCCTTCCCGATCCAGGTCGGCATCATCCGCGCGACCACCGCCGACCCCGACGGCAACCTGACGATGGAGCGCGAGGCGCTGACGCTGGAGGCGCTCGCCATCGCGATGGCCGCGCACAACAGCGGCGGCATCGTCATCGCACAGGTCGAACGAATCGCGGAGCGCGGGTCGCTCAACCCGCGCCAGGTGAAGATTCCGGGCGTGCTGGTCGACTGCGTGGTGGTGGCCGAGAAACCCGAGCACCACATGCAGACCTTCGTCACGCAATACAGCCCGGCGTTTGCCGGCGAGATCCGCGTGCCGCTGAACACGCTGCCGGCCATGCCGCTGTCCGCGCGCAAGGTGATCGCCCGGCGCGCCGCGCTCGAACTGCACCGCAACGACGTGGTCAACCTCGGCATCGGCATGCCCGAGGGCGTGGCAGACGTGGCGGCCGAGGAGAAAATCATCGACCTGCTGACGCTGACGGCGGAGCCCGGCGTGATCGGCGGCATCCCGGCCAGCGGCCTGAACTTCGGCGCGGCGATCAACACGCAGGCCATCATCGACCAGCCCAGCCAGTTCGACTTCTACGACGGCGGCGGGCTCGACGTGGCGGTGCTGGGCCTGGCGCAGGTCGATCGCCACGGCAACCTCAACGTCAGCCGGTTCGGGCCGCGGCTGGCCGGCGCGGGCGGCTTCATCAACATCAGCCAGAACGCCAAGGAGGTGGTCTTCGTCGGCACCTTCACCGCCTGCGACCTCGACGTGCGCATCGAAGACGGCAAGGTCCACGTGGCGGCCGAAGGCACCATGCGCAAGTTCGTGCGCGAGGTCGAGCACCGCACCTTCAGCGGCGAGATGGCGCGCAAGCGCGGGCAGCGTGTGCTCTACGTGACCGAACGCTGCGTGTTCCGGCTCGCCGATGCCGGTCTCGAGCTGACCGAGATCGCGCCCGGCATCGACCTCGACCGCCACATCCTGCAGCTGATGGACTTCACGCCGGCGATCAGCCCCCAGCTCAAGCTGATGGACGAAGGCCTGTTCGCCGAGGCGACGATGGATCTGCGCGAGCGCATGCTGACCCTGCCGCTGGCCGATCGCATCGAGCTCGACGCGCAGGGCAAGGTGCTGTTCATCAACTTCGAGGGCCTGGCGGTCGACAGCCTGCAGGACATCGACGAGATCGAGACCGAGGTCACGCAGCGCGTCGCGCCGCTGAACGAGCGGGTGCAGGTGGTCGTCAACTACGACCATTTCAGCATCCGCCCCGACCTCATGGACGCCTACAGCGCGATGGTCAAGCGCCTGAGCGAACGCTATTACGATCGCGTCACGCGCTATGCGGCGAGCGGGTTCGTGAAGGCGCGGCTGTAGCGCGCAGCGCTGCAGCCGCGCAAGCGCCGAACCTGCCGCTTCCCCAACCCCATCCGCGAGGGGGCTCCCGCATGAATCACGGGCCGGCTCGCGGCCGACAAGATCGCGAGGAGGTCGCGGCACACGGGGGCTAAGGGTCCGCGTGCACGCGATTGCGGCCTGCGCGCTTGGCGTCGTAGAGCGCGGTGTCGGCTCGTTCGATCAGTGCGGACGGTACGTCGCCTGGCCGCGCAGGCGACAAGCCGATGCTGATGCCGACACGCAGGCCGGGCGCCAGTTCCTCCCACGGGTGGGCCTCGACGGCGGCGCGCAGGCGCTCGCAGACCTCCTGCGCGGTGGCCGGCGAGGTGTCGGCGAAGACGAACAGGAACTCCTCGCCGCCCATGCGGGCCACGAGATCGCCGGGGCGCGTCTTGACGCGGAAGATCTGCGCCACCGTGCGCAGCACGCTGTCGCCGATGCCGTGGCCGAAGCGGTCGTTGACGGCCTTGAAGTGGTCGAGGTCGGCCAGCGCCAGCGCCAGCGGCGCGCCGGACTCATGCGCCCGGGAGACGATGCGCGGCAGGTCCTCGTCGACGCGCCGGCGGTTCGCGAGGCGGGTGAGCTGGTCTTCCAGCGTGTCTCGCTGCAGTTCGGCGGTGCGCGCCTCCAGCTGGCGCTTCTCGACCTCGAGTTCGCGGCTGCGCAGGCGCTGCAGTTCGGCTTCCAGGCGTGCGCGTTCGCCGTCCATCAGCGCGTTCTCGACGTCGATGCGGTTGACCATCAGGCGCGCCTGCGCCTGGCTCTGCAAGGCCGAACGCTGCAGTTCCAGCGCGTGGTAGGCCTCGCAATGCCGCAGCGCCGGTTCGAACTCGCCCGCCGCCTTGTGGGCGCGGTAGAGGGCGGAGTGCACCCGCATGCGGGTCGTCTCCTGGTCGCTGCCGTCGAGCTCGGCAAGGGTCTGCTGCAGCACGGCGATGGCGTCGGCGAGCTTGCCCTGATGGATCAGCATCTCGCCGATGTTGTGGCGGTTGCGCAGCTCCACCGCGCGGTAGCCGTGTGCCTGCGCCTCGCGCACGGCGTCGTGCAGCACGCGCAGCGACTCGTCGTATTCGCCGGCCAGCCCCAGCACCTCGCCGAAGTTGCCCTGGGTGACGTTCAGCCGGTAGCTGTCGGCGTGGCGCCTGGCGAGCGATACCGATTGCCGGCCGTACTGGCGCGCGCGCTGCAGCGCGGCCTGCGCGAGCTCGGTCTCGCCACGCTGGCGGAAGTGATAGAAGGCGCTGATGGTGGTGGCCATCAGGTTGTTGAGCGCGCCCAGCACCTGGTCGTTGTCGCCCAGCTCGCGCGCCTGGCCGAGCGCCTGCAGCAGCATCTTCTCGCTCTGCGCCGGATCGCCGAGCCGATCGAAGCACACGCCGATGCGGTTGAGCGCTTGCGCCGTTTGCAGTTCGAACCGGTTCGAGCGCGCCTTGTCGAAGGCGGCGGTGGCGGCCTTCAGCGCCTCTTCATGCAGGCCGAGCTCGCTGTAGGAAATCGCCAGCAGGCACAGGTTGTCGCATTCCTCGCGGCCGCCGACCGGCTCCCAGCGCGTGGCCGCTGCGCGCGCCGCCAGCACCGCGAGTTCGAACTGGCCGAGCCGCCAGCGGTGCGAAGCGAGCTGCGAGTAGGCCCGGGCCAGCCGCAGCGCATCGTCGCCGCCGAGTGCCAGCTGGACCGCTTGCTGTGCCAGCTCGGCACCCTCCAGGTGGCGGCCGGCCGCGTGCGCCGCCCGCGACTGCACGATCAGCTCGTCCACCGGCGGGTGGGGCGGCTGGGCGTGCGCGGGCGCTTGCGGTTCGGACATGGTGCGAGTGGCCATTGTCGGGTTTGTGCCCGCACACGCTCTCGCACCGCGGTCCGATGCGCGCTGCGCTCGTGACGCAGGTCACGCGCGCCGCAATGCCGACCACCGGCGCAGCCGCCAGCCCAGCAGCAGGGCGATCACCACCGCATAGACCGCGACTTCGGCGAAGTCGTTCTTGGCCGAGCGCATCCAGAAGAAGTGGAGCAGCGCGAGCAGCACGATGGGGTGGATCGACTTGTGCAGCAGCTGCCAGCGTGCCGCCCCCAGCGCCTTGACCGCACGGTTGAACGAGGTGGCCGCGAGCGGCATCAGCAGCAGAAAGGCGGTGAAGCCGACCAGCGCGAACGGCCGCTTGGGGATGTCACGCACGATCGCCTCGGGCTCGAAGCCCATGTCGAGCCAGGCATACGAAAGGAAGTGGAGCACCGCATAGAAGAAGGCGAACAGCCCCAGCATGCGTCGGAACCGGGCCAGCGCGGGCTGTGCCGTCCAGTGGCGCAGCGGCGTGACGGCCAGCGTGATGCACAGGAAACGCAGCGTCCAGTCGCCGGTCGAGCGGATCAACGCCTCGGCCGGATTCGCGCCCAGCGTCTGGTTGATCGCGCCGTACAGAAGCCAGGCGAACGGCAGCAGGCAGGCGATGAACGCCAGCGGCTTCGCGGCGGGGTGCAGCAAGAGCGGCTTGGAGCGGATGAGGGCGGTTGGCACAGACATTCGATTCACTCGGCTCGCACCCTCCGCCAACGTCATCCCGGCGAACGCCGGGATCCAGGAACGGCGGTGCGCGGGGTGGATCCCGGCATCCGCCGGGATGACGTGCCCCGTCGCGGTGGGACGGTCAGAAGTATTTCTTCAGATCCATCCCCGCATACATCTGCCCGACCTGCGACTCGTAGCCGTTGAACATCAGCGTCGGGCGCTTCTTCTGGAACAGCCCATCCTCGCCGATGCGGCGTTCGGTGGCCTGGCTCCAGCGCGGGTGGTCGACGCTCGGGTTGACGTTCGAATAGAAGCCGTACTCCTGCGGCCCGGCCTTGACCCAGCTGGTGCGCGGCTCCTTCTCGACGAAACGGATCCTGACGATCGACTTGCCGCTCTTGAAGCCGTACTTCCAGGGCACGACGGCGCGCACCGGCGCGCCGTTCTGGTTGGGCAGCACCTCGCCGTACAGGCCGAAGGCGAGCAGCGTGAGCGGATGCATCGCCTCGTCCATGCGCAGCCCTTCGACATAGGGCCACTCGAGCACGCGCGAGCCGAGCGCGGGCATGCTCTTCGCATCGGCCAGCGTGACGAACTCGACGTACTTCGCATTCGAGGTCGGCTCGACCCGCTTGATCAACTCCGACATCGAGTAGCCGACCCAGGGAATGACCATCGACCAGCCCTCGACGCAGCGCAGCCGGTAGATGCGCTCCTCCTGGGGGGCGAGCTTGAGCAGTTCCTCGATGTCGAAGCTCCTGGGCTTCTTGACCTCGCCCTCGACCGCCACCGTCCACGGCCGCGGCTTGAGCGTGTGCGCGCGCCGTCCCGGGTCCTCCTTGTCGGTGCCGAACTCGTAGAAATTGTTGTAGCTCGTCACGTCGGCGTAGGGCGTGAGCTTTTCCATCGTCATGCCGCCGGAAACGGGGGTCCGGCCGGCCGGCAGGGCGGCCAGCTTGTTGGGCCGGGGCGTGGCACCTTGTGCCAGCGCATCGCGGCCGGCCCAGGCGGCCATCGCCGCGCCTGCGGCGCCGCCGGCCAGCAGCTTGAGCAGATCGCGCCGGCCTTCGTAGACCGGCCGCGGCGTGATCTCGGACGAAGGCAGGACGAAGCCGCGGTCTCGCAGGAAATGCATGGGAACTCCTTCGGGCGCGTGTCCGCGCGGGCGGGTCGAAGCGGTTGGTCGCCGTTCGACCGGGGAACTTACACCCGGTTCCTGGCCCATGGCCGAGGCGCGGGGCTTCAGGGCGGCAGGCCGCCGAAGTTCGTGTCGTCGATGACGGTGCTGTAGGCGCTGTCGGAGAACAGCCGCAGCGAGTTCTTCACGACACGTTCGCGGAAGCTCTTGCGGGCGAACAGTTTGGATTGCGCCTCGCCCGGCAGGTCGGTGATGTTGATGACGTTCTTGACGATCAGCGTGTCGATCACGTCCTCGATCACGCGCACGAAATCAGCGTCGAGACGGCTGAACTGCTCGGGTCCGGCGGCGGTGTGGCCGAAGAAGGCCAACACGTCGGGGTGGCTGTCGGGCAGGAACTCCATGCCTTCGCCGCCGTGGCGGTGCAAGCTGTCGATCTGGCCGTCGGAGCCGCGGCGGACGTAGGGCATGGCAGGAGGTTCAATGCCGAGGTGGGCCCACTATAGCCCTCGCGGCGCCGGCATGGAATCAAAGCTCGCCATAGGAGTGCAAGCCCGAAAGGAACATGTTCACGCCGAGGAAGGCGAAGGTCGTGACGACCAGTCCGACCAGTGCCCACCAGGCCGCCACCGGCCCGCGCAGCCCCTTCATCAGCCGCATGTGCAGCCAGGCGGCGTAGTTGAGCCAGACGATCAGCGCCCAGGTTTCCTTCGGGTCCCAGCTCCAGTAGCCGCCCCAGGCCTCGGCGGCCCAGAAGGCGCCGAGGATGGTGGCGATGGTGAAGAAGGCGAAGCCGACCGCGATCGACTTGTACATCACGTCGTCGAGCACCTCGAAGCTCGGCAGCCGCTCGCCGATGCGCCGCCGCGCCGCGAGGATGCCGCCGACGATCAGCGCCGAGACGCCGAAGTAGACCGCCCAGTAGCTGCTGATCGCCTCGATCGGGTTCTTGCGGAACACCACCGGCTCGAGGCACAGCACCATGCCGAGCACGAACAGCGGCGCGAGCTTGAGCCAGCCCCCTTCGCTGGCGTGGCGCTTGACCAGATAGGCGAAGGCGATCATCGCCGACAGCGCGAAGGAGCCGTAGCCGATGAAGTTGGCGGGCACGTGCAGCTTCATCCACCAGCTCTGCAGCGCGGGCACCAGCGGCTGGATCTCGTGCGCCTCGCGGTCGACGGTGTACCAGAGCAGGAAGCCGACCGCCGCGCTGATCACCAGCATCACGAAGGCGCCCATCGCGCGGGTCGCGTAGTGCTGCTCGTAGTAGAGGTAGAACAGCGCCGTCAGCCAGCAGAACAGCACGAACACCTCGTACAGGTTGCTGACCGGGATGTGCCCGATGTCGGCGCCGATCTGGTGGCTCTCGAACCAGCGCACCATGGTGCCGGTGAGGGCCATGAAGACGGCCACCCAGGCCAGCCGCGACGCGATGCGCAGCGCGGCGTTGTCGTCGTTCCTGGCGAAGAAGCCGATCCAGTAGAAGACGGTGCTCATGAAGCACAGCACGCTCATCCAGAGGATCGCGCTCTGGCTGGAGAGGAAGTACTTGAGCAGGAAGACGTTGTCCGCCTGCGCCAGATCGGCGCCGAAGCCGTCGCTGCTGCGTGCATACAGGCCGATCGCCAGCAGCGCCGCGGCGCCCACGCACAGCATCAGCACCCGCAGGCGGCCCCAGAACCAGCCGAGCGCGATCATCACCGGCAGCGCGCCGACGAGAATCCACTTCTCGTAGACGTCCATCGACGCCTGGTAGCGCTGGAATGCATAGGCGCCGCCGCCGATCACGAGCGCGGCGAACAGCCAGTCGAAGGCGGTGCGGCCGGAAAAGAGGCCGGGCCGGCCGAGGGTGATGGTGGTGGTGTTCATGAGGTTGCGCTGTCGCGGTGCGACACGTCGAGTTTGACGGCGGGATGGGCCGGCTGGCCCAGGATCGCCTGCTTCAGCAGCTCGAACTCGGCGTCGGCGTCCATTGTGCGGCGCGTCGACGACAGTGCGGTGACGATGCGGCTTTGCCTCACGCCGGCCGGGGCGATCCACACCCACAGCCTGCGCTCGCGGATGTACAGCATCGCGAACACGCCCACGATCAGCAGCACGGCGCCGAGGTAGACGAGCGTCTTGCCCGGGGCGCGCGCGACCTGGAACACGCTCGCCTGCACCTGCTTGAAGTCCTTCAGTTCGAGCAGCACCGGCGCCGGGTAGGCATGGCTCTCCGACAGCGAGAGCACCGCCATCGTCATGAAGTTCTGTGTCTTCTCGTCGGGTTGCAGCGGCTTCAGCGCCGCCTGTTCCCGCGTCAGGTTCAGCAGTTCGAACAGGCTGCCGTTGAGAATGCGCAGCAGCACCTCGGAGATGCGGCCGCGCTCGGCCTCGGGCACGCTGGCCTCGAGGAAGTCGGAGATCGCCTCCAGCCCGCCGGTGGGCGCCTGGCCTGTCCTGGCCGGCTCGGCGCCCGCGAACAGCGCCAGCAGGCGCAGCGACGTGACGCGCAGCTGCTCGCCCATCTCCGGCTTGCCGGTGGGGGTGGCGAGCCTCACGTAGCGCTCGGCCGCCTGGCGGCGCAGGTCCGCGTCGGCCAGCCCGGCGCGCAGCCGCACCCAGCTGTCGAGGCTGTCGGCGTCGTCGGCCGGGATGCGCATGTAGCGGAAGTCGTCGTTGACGTTGTCGCGCACGCCGGCGAGGAACACACGCTGGCCGTCGAGCTCGATCGGCAGCATGTAGTTCTTGAACTCGCGCCGCTGTCCGGCGGCGTCGACCAGCTTGTAGCCCACCGAAGGGCCCACGTTGCGCAGCTCCCGCCGGGTCTTGACCTTGGCGCCCGAGCCGAGGTGCTGCTGCAGCGAGTCCACGAGGTCGACGCGGCGCACGTCGGTCACCGCGTCGTCCCGGCCGCTCATGTTCTCGACGTTGATGACGCGCAGGTCGGTGAACTCGAGGCCGACCGACTCGGTGCCGCCGCGGCTGGCGTTGGTGAGCGTGGTGCTGCCGCCGACGACGCCTTGCACCTCGAAGGGCGGGCCGCCGCTCAGCGGGATGGCGCGCAGCGTGAGCGCCGAACCGCCGTCCTCGAAGCCGCTCTGGTAGATCGTGATGCCGCGGTGGGAGGCGGGCTGGTTGACCTTCACCGTCGCCGGGATCGCCTGACCGGTCTCGCGGTCGTGGATCACGATCTCGCTGGCGAACAGCCGCGGCATGCCGGTGTCGTAGTACTCGACGATGAACTTCTTCAGCTCGACGTCGAAGGGCAGTTCCTGCAGCACCACGCCGTCGCGCATGCCCATGAGCGCGATGCCCGAGCGGCCCTGCTCGGGCACGCGCAGGTTGGCGCGGTAGCTCGGGTTGCCGCTGCCGAGCCGGTGCTGCGCCGGCACGTCGCGGATCAGGCCTTCGCCGCGGAATGGGGTCTTGTCCTGTATCGCCATCTGCAGCCGCACGACGAGGTCGCCGTCGAGAAGGCCGCCGATGCACACCAGCACGATGGCCGAATGCGCCGCGATGTAGCCGAGCTTGTTGGCCGCGCCGCGGCGCGCGGCGATCATGCTGCCGTGCTCGCGCTGCTGCAGCTTCGCCTTCCAGCCTCCGCCCAGCAGCAGCGTGGACACCCGCTCGACCGCGGCATCGTGGCCTTCGTCGCGTGTCGCCTCGCCCTTCAGGTGGAAGGCCTGCAGACCCTGTTCGCGCAGGTGCTCCTTGTAATTGCGCAGATCGTGCAGGATCTTCGGCGTGTTGCGCGCGATGCACAGGCTGGTCGAGACCACCAGCACGGCGAGGATCAGCAGGAACCACCAGGCGCTGTAGACGGTGGTCAGCTGCAGCGTGCCGAAGACCTCGGCCCAGAAGGGGCCGAACTGGTTGACGGCATTGGTCGACGGCTCGTTCTGGCCGACGACGGTGCCGATGGTCGCCGCGATGCAGATCAGCGTCAGCAGCGAGATCGCGAAGCGCATCGACGACACGAGTTCGACGCCCTCGCGCAGCCAGCGCGAGCGCGCTTGCACTTCAATTCCGGTGGTCGACAGGCTCATGGGGTCGGAGTGTCCGGCGGCGCAGTGCGGGCCCTGAAACGACAAGAGGCCGGTCAGACCGGCCTCTTCGTCGAGGGTTCAATCGAAAGATCAGAGGATGTGAAGCACTGGCTGCCTCACTGGCCTCGGTTGGCCTCTGAGCGAGCCGACTGCGCTGCACGATTGCAAGGGTGCTTCGCTCCGTCGGCTCAGCGCAGGCCGGCGAGGTAGTCGGCCACCGCCTTGATTTCCTTGTCGGACAACTTCGAGGCGACGTCGGTCATCTGCTGGTTGTTGGCCCGCGCGCCGCTGCGGAAGGCGACCAGCTGGGCTTCGGTGTACTCGGCGTGCTGGCCGGCCAGGCGCGGGTACTGCGACGGAATGCCGGCGCCGCTGGGGCCGTGGCAGCCGGCGCAGGCGGCGATGCTGCGGTCGCCAATGCCGCCGCGATAGATCTTCTCCCCCAGCGTCACCAGCTCCTTGTTCTTCGCGAAGCCCGGCTTGGCCTGCTTGCTGGCATAGAAGGCGGCCACGTTCTTCATGTCCTCTTCGCCCAGCATCGAGGCGAACCCCTTCATGATCGGGCTGGGCCGCTTGTCGGTCTTGAACTCGGTCAGCTGTTTGACCAGGTATTCGGGGTGCTGGCCCTGCAGGATCGGATTGGCGGGCGCGCCGCGCGAACCGTCGCTCGCGTGGCAGGCCGCGCAGATGGCGGTGGAGGTGGCCTGGCCCTTGGCGAGATCGGGCTTGGCCGCGGCGGCGGGCGCCGCGCCGGCCGCCGACGCCGCGCCGGCGGACGCGAGCAGGAGGCCACACAGCAAGAGGGCAGCAGACTTCATGTCGGTGTACGGGTCGGGTTCAGTTTATGAGGTGCAAAACCCCAAGATTTTACAATGATGCCTTTGGGCGCCCCCATGACCGATCACCGCCAGCCTCCCGACGACGGCGCCGCTGCACTTTCCACCGAGAAGATCGCGCTGGCCTGGACCCACACCGCGCGCTTCCTGACGACGGCCAGCCAGCTCGATCAATTGCCGTCCACCGAGCTGCCCGAGATCGCGTTCGTCGGCCGC
>DASWVR010000003.1:0-9476 GCA_036401155.1 Piscinibacter sp.
GCATCCGCCAGCTCGCGCCCGGCAAGACGCTGATCGAAGCGCCCACCGCCGGCAACAGCGCGACCTGCAAGAGCTGCGCGCACTGCCCGTGGATGGCGATGAACGCGCTGCAGGGCGTGGTGCAGTGCCTCGAACAGGGCACCGGCGAGATCCATGTCGACGAACCCGTGCGCGGCCAGGCGCTCGGCTGCATCGAGCGCATGCTCGACTTCGTCGCCCAGCACCCGACGGCGACGCAGAAGCCGGGGTTGGTGAAGAACATCGGCGCGGCGTAGGACTGGCTCGTGGGAGCCACCCCAAGTCCGTGCCACCCCCTCCGTTCGCACTGAGCTTGTCGAAGTGCCCGTGCATCGTGAAACACCCCATGTTCGATCACAACGAAACCCTGGACGAAGCCCGCGAGCGCAACATCCGCGACGCGCTGTTCGAGGACATCGGCCGGCGCGACTGGACGGCCGAGCTGGTGCCCGAGGCGCAGCGTGTCAAGGCGCGGGTGCTGGTGCGCGAAGACGCCGTGCTGTGCGGCCGCGACTGGTTCGATGCCTGCGTGCACGCGCTGGATCCGACCGCCGGCGTGAGCTGGCATTACGCCGATGGTGCGAGCATGCGCGCCGACACGCCGGTGTGCCACATCGAAAGCCGCGCCCGCGCGCTGCTGTCGGCCGAACGCCCGGCGCTCAACTTCCTGCAGATGCTCTCGGCCACCGCCACGCTGACGCGCCGCCACGTCGACGCGATCGCCGGCGCCTCGCCGAACCCGCGCGGCTGCGCCATCCTCGACACCCGCAAGACCATGCCGGGACTGCGCCAGGCGCAGAAGTACGCGGTGCGTGTGGGCGGCGGGCAGAACCAGCGGCTTGCGCTGTGGCACGGCATCCTGATCAAGGAGAACCACATCGCGGCGGCCGGCGGCATCGCTGCCGTGCTGCGCAACGCCGCAGCGCTGAACGCCGGCGTCGACATCCAGATCGAGGTCGAGAACCTCGACCAGCTGCGCGAGGCGCTGGCTTGCGGCGCCAGCAACGTGATGCTCGACAACTTCACGCTGCCGCTGATGCGCGAGGCGGTGGCGACCAACGCCGGGCGCGCGCTGCTCGAGGTGTCGGGCAGCGTGCAGCTGAGCGACGTGCGCGAGATCGCGGCGACGGGCGTCGACCGCATCTCGATCGGGCGGTTGACCAAGGACGTGAAGGCGGTGGACTTCTCGATGCGGGTCCTGGAACGCCTCTGAGCGTCCCACGGGGGGCTCGTGGGCGACATTCGCGAAAAGACCCGTTCGCCCTGACCCTGTCGAAGGGCAGCGCGGATCGCGAAGAAACCCCGTTCGCCCTGAGCTTGTCGAAGGGGCGGATCGCGAAGAAGACCCGTTCGCCCTGAGCCTGTCGAAGGGCACGAGAACAGCGGGCCGGGGCTTCGACAGGCTCAGCCCGAACGGAATTCACTTTGCGCGAGCTTGCTTCTCAGGAACGCGGAACTCCAGAACTGCCCCGCAGACACCGCGCAGTTCCGCGCACCGCCATGCCCCACGCCAGCCCACACTGCGGGAAGTTCCAGCCAGACAAGGTCCCGCCATGACCGGCGATTTCGACACCATCCACAACCACCACGAACGCGCGGTGTGCGACGCCGTGCGCAACGCCGCGGTGCGCTTCCCGCACCTCAGCGACGAGTTGCTCGCCGACATCGCCTGCGTGGCGCTGAACCGCCTGCCGCCGCGGTACATCCGCCACGAGGTGGACTTCGCCTTCTATCTCACCGACCGCGAGCGCAGCGAGAACGAGCACGCGATCGACGAAGCGGTGTCGTTTGCGTTCGAGTTCGTGCAGGCGCGGGCGGCGATGCGGGCGCGGCGGTAGAGAGCGGGAAACTCGCGGCCGCCCCCAGCGACGGCTCACTGCACCGTGTCCGGCGTGGCCCAGGCGATGGCCTGGGGGCGTGCGTCCGCATCCTCCGCGCGGGCGGGCGCCATGCCGCTCGCCCTCACGCAGTTGCGCCCTTCCCGCTTGGCCGCATACAGCGCCTCGTCCGCGCGCCGCAACGCGGCGCTCAGCTCGTCCTTCGGCCCGCACACCGTCACGCCGATGCTGATCGTGATGCCGCGGTCGGGCAGCCAGGCCGATGTATCGAGCGCCGCGATCGCCTGCCGCGTCTTCTCGGCCACGGCCATCGAGTCATGCAGCGTGCTGCCCGGCAGCAGCACGATGAATTCCTCGCCGCCCAGGCGGCCCAGCTGGGCACTGGCCGGCACCACACCGCGCATCGTGGTGGCGACGGCGCGCAGCACCTCGTCGCCGACCAGGTGGCCGTGCCGGTCGTTGATCGCCTTGAACAGATCGAGGTCGGCGATCAGCAGCCCGCAGGGTTTGCCGGCGGCGATCATGGCCTTCAGGTTGCCGAGCAGCTGGCGGCGGTTGGCGAGCAGCGTCAGTTCGTCGGTCATCGCGAGGCCGTGCATTCGCCGGCTGGCGCGGCGATGGCGCAGCACCAGCACCGCGAGCACGGCCACCAGCAGCGAGGCCAGCAGCAGCGCCACCGCCCGCAGGGCGCTGGCATGCCGTTCCTGGACCAGCGCGTGCTCGGTCGCGGCCTTCTCGCGCTTGAGCAGCTGGTTCTCCTTGTCGGTCACCGCGGTGTCGAACTCGACCTTCAGCGCCGCGAACCGCTCGTCGATCTGGCGCTTGAGCAGACGATCGGACACGCGCTTGAATTCGAGCGAGTGCTCGTAGGCGAGCTTGTGCTCGCCCAGCGCCGCATGCGTGGCGGCGAGTTCGCCGTGCGCGGCGGCCACTTCCGCCTGCGACTGCGCGGTCTCGAAGATCTTGAGTGCCTCTTTGAGCGCCGGCAGTCCCTCCCCCGGACGGCGTACAAGGCGCAGTGCAATGCCGCGCTGCAGCTCGATCTGCGCGCGCAGGCGTTGATCGGGGGCCTTGTCGAGCAGGGCCGCGGCACGCGCCAGCAGCGCGAGCGCAGCGGCCCCGTCGCCCTCGGCGTTGCTGACGCTCGCGAGGCCACGCAGTGCATAGGCCTCGCCGCGCGGGTAGCCGATCTGCCCGCTGAGCGCGAGCACCGCCTCGAAAGAGCTGCGCGCCGCCGGCCAGTCGCCCAGGTTCTCGAGCACCCGGCCGAGGTTGTGCTGCGTCACCGCCTGCTCGCGCAGCAGGCCGGCAGCCTGCTGCGCCCTGAGCGCCTGCTCGGAGTGCAGGCGCGACTGCGCCTGGTCGCCCATGCGGTTGTACAGCGTCGCGACGGCGTTCAGCGTGTTGGACGCCTGCTGCGGCAGCTGCAGGCGCTCGTAGATGTCGAGCGCGCCGCGCAGGTCGCTCAGCCCCTGCGACAGCTCGCCGCGCACGCCACGCAGGTAGCCGCGCTGGAACAGTGCATTGGCGAGCACCTCGTCGTCCTGCGCCGCCTTCGCGGCCGCCACGGCCTGCTGGTAGAGCACCAGCGCCTGGGCCGTCTCACCGGCCAGTTCGCTCAGCTCGCCCTCGCAGCCGAGCAGCTGGGCGCCCAGCGCCGGCCGCGAGGCCGGCGACAACAGCGCGCGGCCGGCCTGCAGATGCTGATGCGCGGCCCGCCGGTCGCGATCGACGTGGTAGTCGCAGAGCAGCGAATGCGCCGCGATCTGCAGGTCGGCATCGGGTCGCAGGGCCAGCGCGGCGAGCGCCTGTTCGGCGAGGCTGCGGCTGCGCTCGGGATCGCTGCGAAAGGTAGCTCGGCTCTGGTCGATCAGCGCCTGAACCGATGCCGGCGGCTGCGCGCGCGCGGCGCCGGCGGCGCCAAGCAGCAGCAGCATCGCAAGCAGGCATCGGTTCATGGTGGACAGGGTCGGCAGCGGCACGAAGAGGGCACGAAGAAGCAAGATTGTCGCCCGATGCCGGCAACCTGCCGGCCGGGCATCCACTCGCCAAGCCCGCGCGTGAACAATGGCGCAGCGGGGCGTGCGCAACGCGCCACCCGGTGGCGCGCGCGCGGTCAGCCGCTCAGCCCGTAGGCCTCCGGCGTCTTGCCGTTGCGGTGTGCGCGCAGCAGAACGGTGGGGAAGCTCACCGGCAGCGTGTAAGGGAAGTCGCGGCTGAAGTGCAGCCCGCGGCTCTCCTGGCGCATCAGCGCCGAGCGCACGATGAGTTCGGCGCAGTCGACGAGGTTGCGCAGCTCCAGCAGGTCGCGGTTGACGCGGAAGTTGGCGTAGTAGTCGTCGATCTCGGTGCGCAGCAGCTTGATGCGGTGCAGCGCACGCTCCAGGCGCTTGGTGGTGCGAACGATGCCGACGTAGTTCCACATCAAGAGGCGCAGCTCGTCCCAGTTGTGTGCGATGACGACCTGCTCGTCGGCATTCTCGACCTGGCTCTCGTCCCACACCGGCAGCTCGGGCGGCGGGCTGGCGCCGCGCTGCAGGATGTCGGTGGCGCAGGTCTGGCCCAGCACCACGCACTCGAGCAGCGAGTTGCTGGCCAGCCGGTTGGCGCCGTGCAGGCCGGTGTAGGTGGTTTCGCCCACCGCATACAGCCCCGGCAGGTCGCTGCGCCCGTGCAGGTCGGTGACGACGCCGCCGCAGGTGTAGTGCGCCGCCGGCACCACCGGGATCGGCTGGCGGGCGATGTCGATGCCCAGGCGCATGCAGCGCGCGTGGATGGTCGGGAAGTGTTCCTTGAGGAAGGTCTCGCCGAGGTGCGTCGCATCGAGCAGGACGTTGTCGATGCCGAGCCGCTTCATCTCGAAGTCGATTGCCCGCGCGACGATGTCGCGCGGCGCGAGTTCGAGCCGCTCGTCGTGCGCCGCCATGAAACGTGTGCCGTCGGGCAGCTTGAGCTGCGCGCCTTCGCCGCGCAGCGCCTCGGTGATCAGGAAGCTGCGCTCCTGCGGGTGGTACAGGCAGGTCGGGTGGAACTGGATGAACTCCATGTTGCCGACCCGGCAGCCCGCGCGCCACGCCATCGCGATGCCGTCGCCGGTGGCCGTGTCGGGGTTGCTGGTGTAGCGATAGACCTTGCCCACGCCGCCGGTGGCGAGCACCACCGCCGTGGCCGGCAGCGTCTCGACCCGCTGCTGTGCGATGTCGAGCGCGTAGATGCCGTAGCAATGCGGCGTCTCCTCGCGCTTCAGGTGGCGCGAGGTGATCACGTCCAGCGCCATCCAGCGTTCGCGCAGCTGGATGTTCGGATGCTGCTTCACCCGGTCGAGCAGCACGTCGTGGATCGCCTTGCCCGTGGCGTCGGCGGCGTGCGCGATGCGCCGCACCGCGTGGCCGCCCTCGCGGGTGAGGTGCAGGCCGAGCGGGCCGGTCGGGTCGGGCGAGAACGGCACGCCGCTTTGCACCAGCCACTCGACTGCGCCGGCGCTGTGCTCGGCGATGAAACGGGCGGTGTTTTCGTCGACCAGTCCGGCACCGGCGTCCTGCGTGTCGCGCACGTGCGACTCGATGCTGTCGTCGCTGCCGAGCACGCCCACGATGCCGCCTTGCGCCCAGGCGGTGGCGCCCTCTTCGAGACTTCGCTTGGCCAGCACCACCACGGGGATGTGATCGGCCAGGTGCAGCGCCACCGTGAGCCCGGCGAGCCCCGCGCCGACGATCACCACGGGGGCGGGATGGGCTGCGGCGGCGGTTGACGTCATGGGCGCTCCGGCCGGGACAGGGGCCGGTTCGGCACCTCGTTCGGCGTGGACAGGAATGAAGACCCGACGATTCTATCGGTGCGCGCATGCCGCACGGCAGCGCCGCAGACCGGCCGCGCAGCACCGCGCCCTCGAAGGACGTGGGATGGGCACGGGCGCCTGCGCGTGACATCATGCCTTCGTGCGGGGCATGCGCGGCGCAGCGCTGGCCCTACACTGCGGCACTACCAGGAGCTGCTCTCTCCGGCATCGGGGGGCCGCTGTTGCGGGCAGGCCGCATTTGCCCGGGGTCGATACGGAACTCCACATGACCAATCCGAACTCTGGAAGTCCCGCCTGGGCCAAGCCGTCCCGGGCCGACGCGCCGGCCGCATCCCAGGACGGCTGGCAGGCCACGCGCGCGCAGACCCAGATCGCGCGCAGCGAAGAAGACTATCTCGACTCCGCCCACCAGGACATCGGCCGCCCCGTGGGCACCGATCAGCACGAGCTGTTCGTGTCCTGCGACGCGGGGCCGGCGATGCAGCAGCAGTTCGAGCATCTGCATCCGGAGTTCATCGCCATCCACGATGTGGCGACCCATTCGTCGCGCAAGCTGCTGGCCGGGGTGGCCGCGGCCAGCAAGGGCGCGGTGCAGAAGCTGCTGATACGCCGCCAGGGCTACGGCACGACCCTCGCGACGATCGAGTTCGTCGAGCTGCCCACGGCCGAAGGCGGCAAGCTGCGGATCTACTCGACCGAAGTCGACGCCGACACGACCTCGCGCCACGCCCTCGCGCGCACGCTGCTGGCCTTCAGCACGCTCGGCGTGATCCTCGTCGGCGACGTGCCGGGCCACTCGATGACCGGTGTCTTCAAGCCCTTGCACGAGGACATGATCGCCGGCCCCTGGCCCAACCGCAACCTGCTGCTGCTGCCCTTGTCGGCGGCCAATGCGCTGGTCACGCAGGGCATGGAGCTCGCGCGCGGCACCGGCGTGAACGTGCGCACCACGCCTCAGGTGGCACGACCGGCCGATGCCTGGAACTTCATCAGCACAACGTGGGGCCGGCTGCGGCAGGAGCTGCGCGGGCAGGCGAGCGAGCCGGTGTCCGCGAACTCGCGCGCGCAGCCGCCGCGCGCCATGCCCGCAACCGGCGCGCGCGCCGGCGCCCCGCTGCCGCTGCGGCCGATGCCGGCCTTGCCGACCCAGAGCAGCCGCGACGCCGCTGCACGCGATCCGTTGTCGCGCTACGTCCAGCAGCTGAGCGAACTCACCGGCATGGTGAGCTGCTGCGTCTTCGAGGTGGCCACCGGGCGCGACCTCGTGCATGCGGGCGCGAGCCCGGGTGCGAAGGACCTGGCCGAACATGGGGCCGACCTGCTGGCCTCGATGCTGTCGACCAGCCGCACCCTGGGGCTCGGGCACGCGCTGCCGGAAGCGGCGATCACGCTCGGAGCGCACCACCTGGTGCTGCGCGCGGTGCCCAAGCACCCGGGTCTGGCACTGCATGCGGTGCTCGACAAGACCCACGCCAACCTGACGCTGGCGCGGCTTCAGATCATGCGAATGGACGCGGTGTTCGACGAACCGCACACGGGCGGCTGAAGCTTCGTGCAAGGACCTGCGCGCCCCGCGCGCAGGGCTTCGACAAGCTCAGCCCGAACGGGAGTCGTGAATGGTTCCCAGTCCCACCCTGCCGTTCGGCCTGAGCTTGTCGAAGGGCCTGCACGCAGGTGCACCACTTCGGGCAAGCTACCCCGACCCGTCGATACCTGAGGGTCGAGTCGGGGCAGCCCTCAGTGCACCGTCCGTTCGAACACGAACTCCCCGTCTTCGACATCCACCGGGATCACGTCCTTCGGCCCGAACTTGCCTTGCAGGATCAGCGTGGCGACCGGGTTCTCGATGCGCTGCTGGATCGCGCGCTTGAGCGGCCGCGCGCCGAACACCGGATCGAAACCGACCTTGGCGAGTTCGGCCAGCGCCTGCGGCGACACGTCGAGCTTCATCTCCATCTTCTCGAGGCGCGACTCCAGGATCTTGAGCTGGATGCGGGCGATCGATTCGATGTGCTGCTGGCTCAGCGCGTGGAACACCACCGTCTCGTCGATGCGGTTGAGGAACTCGGGGCGGAAATGCTGCTTGACCTCGACCCAGACCGCGTCGCGGATGGCCTCGCTGTCCTGCCCGACCATCTGCATGATCTGGTGCGAACCGAGGTTGGACGTCATCACGATCACCGTGTTCTTGAAGTCGACCGTGCGCCCCTGCCCGTCGGTCAGCCGGCCGTCGTCGAGCACCTGCAGCAACACGTTGAACACGTCCGGGTGCGCCTTCTCGACCTCGTCGAGCAGCAGCACGCTGTACGGCTTGCGCCGCACCGCCTCGGTCAGGTAGCCGCCTTCGTCGTAGCCGACGTAGCCCGGCGGCGCGCCGATGAGGCGGCTCACCGAGTGCTTTTCCATGTACTCGCTCATGTCGACGCGGATCAGGTGATCCTCGCTGTCGAACAGGAAGCCGGCCAGCGCCTTGCACAGCTCGGTCTTGCCCACGCCGGTGGGGCCGAGGAACAGGAACGATCCGGTCGGGCGGTTCGGGTCCGAGAGGCCCGAGCGTGAACGGCGGATGGCGTTGGCCACCGCGACGATCGCCTCGTCCTGGCCGATCACGCGCTCGTGCAGCTTGCCTTCCATCTGCAGCAGCTTCTCGCGCTCGCCCTGCATCAGCTTGGACACCGGGATGCCGGTCGCACGCGCCACCACCTCGGCGATCTCTTCGGCGCCGACCATCGTGCGCAGCAGCTGGGGCCGCCCGGTGGCGCCCTTCTTCGTTTCCTTGTCCTGCGCCTCCTTCAGGGTGCGCTCGAGTTCCGGCAGCCTGCCGTACTGCAGCTCGGCGACCTTGTTGAAGTCACCCTTGCGCTTGAACTCCTCGATCTGCGTCTTGATCTGGTCCATGTCCTTGCGGACCTGGTCCGAGCCCTGCGCGGTGGCCTTCTCGGACTTCCAGATGTCTTCGAGGTCCGAGATCTCGCGCTTGAGCCGGCCGATCTCGTCCTCGATCAGGCCGAGCCGCTTCTGCGAGGCCTCGTCCTTCTCGCGCTTGACCGCCTCGCGCTCGATCTGCAGCTGGATCATGCGGCGGTCGAGCTTGTCGATCTCTTCGGGCTTGGAATCGATCTCGATCTTGATCTTGGCCGCCGCCTCGTCGATCAGGTCGATCGCCTTGTCGGGCAGGAAGCGGTCGGTGATGTAGCGGTGGCTCAGCTCGGCGGCGGCGACGATCGCCGGGTCGGTGATCTCCACCCCGTGGTGGACCTCGTACTTCTCCTGCAGGCCGCGCAGGATGGCAATGGTCGCCTCCACGCTCGGCTCGCCGACCAGGATCTTCTGGAAGCGGCGCTCCAGCGCGGCGTCCTTCTCGATGTACTTGCGGTATTCGTCGAGCGTGGTCGCGCCGATGCAATGCAGCTCGCCACGCGCGAGCGCGGGCTTGAGCATGTTGCCGGCGTCGATCGCGCCCTCGGCCTTGCCGGCGCCGACCATCGTGTGGATCTCGTCGATGAAGACGATGGTCTGGCCCTCGTCCTGCGCGACTTCCTTCAGCACCGACTTGAGCCGCTCCTCGAACTCGCCGCGGTACTTGGCGCCCGCCAGCAGCAGCGCCATGTCGAGCACCAGGATGCGCTTGTTCTTCAGCGAATCGGGCACCTCGCCGGCGATGATGCGCTGCGCGAGGCCTTCGACGATGGCCGTCTTGCCCACGCCCGGTTCGCCGATCAGCACCGGGTTGTTCTTGGTGCGCCGCTGCAGCACCTGGATGGCGCGGCGGATCTCGTCGTCGCGGCCGATCACCGGGTCGAGCTTGCCCTTGCGCGCCC
>DASWVR010000004.1:0-17919 GCA_036401155.1 Piscinibacter sp.
GGCCGAGGCGCTCGACCCGCTGCAGGCGCCGGCGCGGCCGGTGCTGTGGGTCAAGTGGCCCAACGACCTCTGGCTGCTCGACGGCGAGGGCGGCGGGCGCAAGCTGGGCGGCATCCTGATCGAGACCGTGGCCGCGGGCAACCGCCGCCTGGCGGTGATCGGCATCGGTATCAACGTGCAGCCGATGTCGCCGGGCGATGCGGCGACCGGCTATGCCTGCGTGCAGGAGATCGATCCGCAAGCCACCGCGCCCCAGGTGCTGCAGCGCATCGCCAAACCCCTGGTCGACGCCGTGCGGCGCTTCGAACTCGAGGGCTTTGCGGCCTTTGCCCCCGACTATGCGCGGCGCGACATGCTGCGCGACCGTGCGGTTCGCACGACCCACCCCGACGTGCCCGATGGCGTGGCGGTGGGCCTGTCGGACAACGGCGGGCTGCTGGTCAGCACACCCGAGGGCATCAAGGAAGTCACCAGCGGCGAGGTCAGCGTGCGGCTGCATCCCCGCGGGGACGCCGTATCGTGAGAGCACTGGTCGGGCTGCTGCTGCTCGCAAACCTGTTGTTCTTCGCCTGGTCGCAAGGCTGGCTCGACGAGCTCAGCGGCGTGCGCGCCACCGGCGACCGCGAACCGGAGCGGCTCGCGCGCCAGGTGCGGCCGGAGTCCCTGCGCGTGCTGACGCCGCAGGCGGTGGCGGCCGCCGCCAGCGCCGCCGAAGGACGGCTCGTGTGCCTGCAGGCCGGCCCGTTCGACGCCGAGGGCGTCGCCGCCGCCGAGGCCGCCTTGTCGAGCACGCTGCCGAGCGGCACCTGGGCCAGGCAGAGCGTTCAGCAGCCGGCGCGCTGGATCCTCTACATGGGCCGCTACTCCAGCCGCGACGCGATGCAGCGCAAGGAGCAGGAGCTGGCGCGCGTTCGTGTGCCGTTCGAGCCGATGAGCAACGCGCCCGAGCTGGAGCCGGGCCTGCTGCTCGGCCGCTATGCCGAGCGCGAAGCGGCCGACGCGGCGCTGGCCCGGCTGACACAGCGCGGCGTGCAGGGCGGACGGGTGATCGCGCTCGCGCAGCCGGCGACGCTGCACCTGCTGCGCGTCGACCGCGCCGACGCGGAACTCGCGCAGAAGGTGACCGCGCTCAGGCTCGACGCGCTGGGCCGCGGCTTCGTGCCGTGCCCGACGCCGAACTGAGCGACCTCAGGCCGCTGCGCGGCCCGATCGACGCAGGCTCCACACGGCGGCGGCCAGCAGCGCCAGCCACTCGACGCCGAGCGCACCGCCACCGCCGCCGCGGCTCACCGGCGCGGCCGCCACGGTGATGCTGGAACTCGCGGAACGTGTTTCGCCCGCACTGTCGGTCACCGTCAGCCTCACAGTGACGGTGCCGGCAGCGGTCGGCGTCAACGTCACCTGCGGCCCGGTGTTCGCGCTCAGTGTCGCGAGGGATGCGCCCGCCGTGATGGCCCACTCGTACGAGACCAGCGTCCGCCCTTCGACCGCCGTCGACGTGCCGGCATCCAGCGTGACCGGGGTGCCCACCGTCGTCTGCGCCGCCGACACGCTCAGCGCGGCCGTCGGCAGCACGGCCGAAACGCTCACGGCGGCGAACGCGTCCAGCATGCCGGCGCCGCAGGTGGTGGTCGTGCAGTAACACTGCAATTGATCGATTGGGTTGTTGTTCGCGTCGAACTGCGGTTCCTTGCACTGCTCCACCGGCGGACCGCCGATGCCGTTGTCGCCGCCGGTGGTCGGGAACGCACGTGCCGTGCGCTGCAGCACGCTGCGAACCTCGGCCGGCGTGAGGTTCGGCAGCGTGGACAGCATCAGCGCCGACGTGCCGGCGACCAGCGGAGCGGCGAAACTGGTGCCGTACGTCGCGTTGTTGAACCCGTCGGTGTAGACGGCGCTGGCGGGCACGGGGGTGGTGGTGCCCGCGTTGCTCGTGGTGAGGATCGGGTACAGGCACGGCTCGCCTTCGCCGATATTGACGCAATTGCCCGCCGGTGCGCTGATGCTCAGCTGCGGACCGAGGTCGGAGAAGCCGACCTTGGTGCCGGCATGCCGCAGACCGCCGACGCCGATCACGCCGGGGCAGTTCGCCGGCAGGCTGACCGCATGGCCGACGCTGTTGCCGGCGGAAGCCACGATGACCACGCCGGCCGCGTTGATGGCGTTGATCGCGTTCGGATAGGCGGTGCCCGTGCATGCACCCTCGCCGCCAAGGCTCAGGTTCAGCACCTTGGCGGGGGTGGGATTGGCAGGCACACCGGGCACGCTGAGGCCCGCCGCCCAGCGCATGCCGGCGATGATGTCGGAGTCGAAGCCGCCGCACTTGCCCAGCACGCGCACCGGCAGCACCATCACGTTGCGGCCCACCGAGGCCATGCCCACGCCGTTGTTCGTGGCGGCACCGACGAGGCCGATCACCTGCGTCCCGTGCCAGGAACTGTCCTCGACCAGGCAATCCTCGAAGGGCCCGCCCGATTGACCGACCTCCGCGTGCGTGACCCAGTCGCCGGGGTCGGACGCGTCGGCATCCCGGCCGTTGCCGTCGTTCGCGGTCGCCACGTCGGTAATGAAGTCGTAGCCCGCATGCAGCTTGCCGGCGAGGTCGGGGTGGTCGAATCGCACGCCCGTGTCGAGCACGGCCACGACCACGCCGCTGCTGCCCGGGGTCACGTCCCAGGCCTGCTGCGCGTTGATGCTGGATGGCGTGGTGGCGCTGGGCGGATGCAGGTACCACTGTCCGGCCGCGGGACCATTGCCGGCGACGAAGCTGTACAAGGGATCGTTGGGCACCTCGGTGCGGCGCCGCCGCTGGTCGACCGCCGCGTACTCGACCTCGCTGTCCGCAGCGAGGCGCGCGGCCAGCTGGGCCGAACTGATACCGCTGGCGAACACCACCTGCTCGCGCTCGGAGACAGCCGAGCCGCTGCTCAATGACAGGCCGCTGCGCTGCCCGAGCGTGCGCGCGCGCTCGGCGAGAGCACCGCTGGTGGCTGCCGCGGTGGCCGACAAGGCATGGCGGCGCAGCACCTCGGCATCGGACTTGAACTTGACGATGACCCGCGCCCTCGGGGTGCCGGCGCTGTCGATCGGCGTCGCCGCCCGGGCGTCGAGTGTGTGCGCCGACAGGGGGAGCAGCAGGGCGCAGACGGCGGCGAAGGTCGGCAAGGGATATCGCATGAAGTCTCCGGCGTGAGGGCCGACAAGGATCGGGCTGAAGGCAACAACGCGCCGCCGCCCTGTCGGGCCGACGCGGCATCACGCCGGCAGTGTAGGGTGGCCCCGCAGGCACCGGGAATCCCGGCGCCGGAAGGCCTTCGTAAAGGAATGTTGCCCGGCGCCCCGGCGTGCCATCGATCACGGTGCGCGAACGCCAAGACGGGCACGGCTCCCGAAGGAGCCGTGCTGCAACACCGCCCGCAAGCGGTGTGGGGAAAGGGAGCGGTTTACTTCGCCGCCATCAGCGCGATGGTCGTGTCGAGCATGCGGTTGCTGAAGCCCCACTCGTTGTCGTACCAGCTCAGCACCTTGACCAGCTTGCCGTCGCTCGACACGCGGGTCTGCGTCGAATCGAACACGCTGGACAGCGGGTTGTGGTTGAAGTCGACCGACACCAGCGGCGCGGTGTTCACGCCGAGGATGCCCTTCAGCTCGGCTTCGCTGGCCGCCTTCAGGATGGCGTTGACCTCGTCGACCGTCGTCGCCTTCTTCGAGACGAAGCACAGGTCGACCACCGAGACGTTGATCGTCGGCACGCGCATCGCGAAGCCGTCGAGCTTGCCGTTGAGTTCGGGCAGGACCAGGCCCACGGCCGCGGCCGCGCCGGTCTTGGTCGGGATCATCGACATCGTGGCCGAGCGCGCGCGGCGCAGGTCCTCGTGGTAGACGTCGGTCAGCACCTGGTCGTTGGTGTAGGCGTGGATGGTCGTCATCAGGCCCGACTCGACGCCCAGCTTGTCGTTCAGCGGCTTGACCAGCGGCGCCAGGCAGTTGGTGGTGCACGACGCGTTGGAGATGACGGTGTCGCTCGCCTTGAGCTTGCCGTGGTTGACGCCGTAGACGATGGTGGCGTCGACGTCCTTGCCGCCGGGCGCCGAGATGATCACCTTCTTGGCGCCGGCGGCGATGTGGGCCGAGGCCTTTTCCTTGGTGGTGAACAGACCCGTGCACTCCATCACCACGTCGACGCCGAGGTCCTTCCACGGCAGCTCGGCGGGGTTGCGCACGGCCAGCACGCGAATCTTGTCGCCATTGACGACCAGGTTGTCGCCGTCGACCGCCACCGTGCCGGGGAAGGGGCCGTGCGCGGTGTCGTATTTGGTCAGGTGCGCATTGGTCTCGGGCTTGCCTAGGTCGTTGATCGCGACGATCTGGATGTCATGCTTCTTGCCACCTTCGTAATGGGCGCGAAGAATGTTGCGGCCGATGCGGCCATAGCCGTTGATGGCGAGTTTGATGGTCATGTGGGTCTCCAGTGAAAAGTGGGTGACTATGAAGAAAGATCGAGCACCAAACATGGCACCGACAGCTTGATCGTGTCGCCGAGAACATGCTTCGCCGTGCTTGGCGGCAGGTCGAGTGACAAGCCGCCCAGCCAGTAGAGGAACTCTGAGCGGGCCGGATCAGGCGGTCCCAGCTCGCGAATGGTGTTCTTCAGGTGAGGCTGGTACAGCGTGAACTCGACATCGAACGGGCACGACATGGCCGTCGTGTCAAACCTGACTCCCTCCTTGCGCACGTCTTTCACGCTCCGCAAGAAGGTCTCGAGCCTCAGGTCCTTCAGGGCATAACCTCCGTCCCAGCGGAACTTGAACGTTTGGATTGCCACCTTGGGCCAGCGAACGTCCTCACCTGCGCACTCCAGCCGGACACCGCCGAGCTTCTGCTTGAGCATCGCCGCCAGTGTCGGCGCGGCATCTTCGTTCAAAACCGCGACCACCGGCGCAGCGCCCCGATCGGCAAACACCAGGTGCGCGATCAACGTGCCCTCTTCCTGGCGCCGCCTCGCCCCCGCTGGGTATGCAATATCGCGCGCGTCAAGCACGTGCTTGCCCACGCACTTGGCGCTGTCCCGGGCTGCCACGGCTTGCGGCGGGCGCCAAGCAACCGGGCGGGAATCGTCGGGCGTGAAGACGAACTCCTGCCTCAGCGTGACGGGGGCTGCCGACGGGGACAAGCACGGAAGCCGATAGACCGAGACGTATTGATGGACGATCGACTCGAATTCCGGCCCGCCGAAACTGTAGGTCGTCGTGGTGCGCGGCGGGGCGTCCGGGCCCGTGAACTCCAGCTGCACGTAGACGCGCGCCTCCTTGATCGACGCCTGCGCTCCATCGGGATACTTGACCTGTGGACGGTCATCGCGCGATGGGGTGAGGCAAGCGACGATTGCGGGATCGACGGAGTTCGAGATCGCGAACCCCTGCGCCACGGCCTGCCCAGTGCCGAGGACGAGGCTTGCCGCAAGTGCCGCGGTAGCGGCGTGACGAAGTGCGATGCTGGACATGCAGTCAACGAAGGCAGTGAGTCCTGAAACAGGGCTGCGTCATTTTGTCCTCCTTCGGGTACAAGCCGGTTTCAAGCGTGTCCATTCATGATCGCGCGCAAGCCGCGTGGATGGCGGTGAAAGGGATTGGCGCGGCGGGCTTGACGGCGGGGTCGAGGTCGAAGGTCATCGACAGGGCCGCGGCTTCCATCGCCGCGGCCATTTGCGGCTCGCCGACGCTCTTGACGATCCTGGGCGACCCCGGCACGACCGTGCCGTCGGCGTTGATCAGCAGCCTCACCGCCGCGCCGCTCGCCTGCTGGGAGGCGGGCATGGTGCCCGGCGCGAAATTGAGCGGCGTGCGCACGCGAACCCCGCGCGCTTGCAGCTCGGCAAGCGACTCGCCCGGCGGAACCGCCTCGATCAGCGCCTCGTTGAGGGCCTTGCACACGTCGGCCGGCGACGGGATGGTCGCCGGCGGGGGCCGCACGGTGCACGCCGCGAGCGCCGCGAGGCAAGCCGCGCCGACCGCCGCGCGCAGCGCCTGATTCATCCGCGCAGCACCTTCTGCACGGTGGCCGCCACGTTCTCGGCGGTGAAGTGGAACAGCTTGAACAGCACGCCGGCGGGGGCCGACTCGCCATAGGTGTCGATGCCGACCACGGCCGACACGCCGTACTTCCACCAGCCGTCGGTCACGCCGGCTTCCACCGCCACACGCGGCAGGCCCTGCGGCAGCACGCGGCGCTTGTAGGCGGCGTCCTGGCGGTCGAACACCGTCGTCGACGGCATCGACACCACGCGCACCGCGATGCCGTGCACCGCCAGCTGCTGCTGCGCGTGCAGCGCGAGCTGCACTTCGGAGCCGGTGGCGATGATCACCGCCTGCGCCTTCTTCTTCAGCCCCACCTCGCCCGGCTCGGCCAGCACGTAGGCGCCCTTGGAGATGTCCTCGAGGCCGGACTTCGGCGCGTAAGGCAGGTTCTGCCGCGACAGCAGCAGTGCGCTCGGACGCTGCCGGTTCTCGATCGCGCAGGCCCAGGCGATCACCGTCTCGGCGGTGTCGGCCGGGCGCCAGACGTCGAGGCCGGGGATCAGCCGCAGCGAGGCGGCGTGTTCGACCGACTGGTGGGTCGGGCCGTCTTCGCCGAGACCGATGCTGTCGTGCGTGAACACGTGCACCACGCGCTGCTTCATCAGCGCGGCCATGCGGATCGCGTTGCGGCTGTAGTCGCTGAAGGTGAGGAAGGTGCCGCCGTAGGGCAGGTAGCCGCCATGCAGCGCGAGGCCGTTCATGATCGCCGCCATGCCGAACTCGCGCACGCCGTAGTTGATGTGGCGGCCGTCGTTGGGCGCGCCCTGCGCGTCGAAACGCAGCGGCGGCGTCGAGCTGGTGTTGGTGAGGTTGGAGCCGGTCAGGTCGGCGCTGCCGCCGAGCATCTCGGGCAGTGCGCGCGTGAAGGCCTCGAGCGCGATCTGGCTCGCCTTGCGCGTGGCCACCGTCTCGGCCTTGGCGTGCGCGGCGACCGCGGCATCGACGGCGATCTGCGACCAGTTCTTGGGCAGCTCGCCGCGCATGCGGCGCATGAACTCGGCGGCCAGCTCGGGGTGGGCCGCCTGGTAGGCCGCGAACGACTGGTTCCAGGCTTCCTCGCTCGCGCGGCCCTGCGCCTTGGCGTCCCACTGCGAGTAGGCCTCTTCGGGGATCACGAAGGGTTCGTGCATCCACCCGAGCGCGCCGCGCGTCAGCTTGATCTCGTCGTGGCCCAGCGCCTCGCCGTGCGCCTTGGCGGTGCCGGCGCGGTTGGGGGAGCCGTGGCCGATGTTGGTCTTGCAGCAGATGAGGGTGGGGCGCCCGTCCGGCTGGCGGGCCTGGCGGATCGCGGCATCGATCGCATCGACGTCGTGGCCGTCGACGCCGGCGATCACCCGCCAGCCGTAGGCCTCGAAGCGCTTGGGCGTGTCGTCGATGAACCAGGGCGCGACATCGCCATCGATCGAGATGCCGTTGTCGTCGTACAGCGCGATCAGCTTGTCGAGCTTCCAGGCGCCGGCGAGCGCGCAGACCTCGTGGCTGATGCCCTCCATCAGGCAGCCGTCGCCGAAGAACACGTAGGTGTGGTGGTCGACGATGGTGTGGCCGGGCTGGTTGAACTCCGCGGCAAGGAGTTTCTCGGCCAGCGCCAGGCCGACCGCGTTGGCGAGGCCCTGGCCGAGCGGGCCGGTGGTGGTTTCCACACCGGGCGTGATGCCGACCTCCGGATGGCCCGGCGTCTTGCTGTGCAGCTGGCGGAAGTTGCGCAGCTCGCTCATCGGGAGGTCGTAGCCGGTGAGGTGCAGCAGCGCGTAGATCAGCATCGAGCCGTGGCCGTTGGACAGCACGAAGCGGTCGCGATCGGGCCACTGCGGATTGCCCGGGTTGTGGCGCAGGTGGCGGCCCCACAGCGCGACGGCCATGTCGGCCATGCCCATCGGGGCGCCGGGGTGGCCGGAATTGGCCTGCTGCACGGCGTCCATGGCCAGCGCGCGGATGGCGTTGGCCATCAAGGAGGTGTTGAGCGGGGTTGCCGTGGAGGCGAGTGCGGCGGCCATGCGGGGTCCCGAGGCGGGTGGAGGGAAAACCGCGCATTTTACGGGTCCGGCGCGGCCCGATAATCGCGGCCCTATGGACGGACTGCACCTCACCGCCGACCTGCACGGCTGCGACACGGCGCTCGCGGTGATGCATGAACCGGCCGCGCTACGCACGCTGGGCGAGGTGGCCGCATGAAGGCGATCATCCTCGCGGCCGGGCGCGGCGAGCGCATGCGTCCCCTGACCGACCACCGCCCCAAGCCGCTGCTGGAGGTGCGCGGCAAGCCGCTGATCGAGTGGCACCTCGAGGCGCTGGCGCGGGCGGGCGTGCGGGAGGTCGTCGTCAACACGGCCTGGCTCGAACAACAATTGGTCGATGCGCTCGGCGATGGTTCGCGTTTCGGCGTCACGCTCCACTACTCGATGGAAGGCCGCGACCACGGCGGCGCGCTCGAAACGGCCGGTGGCATCGCGAAGGCGCTGCCCTGGCTCGGCGAGTGCTTCTGGGTGGTTTCGGGCGACGTCTTCGTGCCTGGGTTCGTGTTCGACGCGGCGGCGGCGCAAAGCTTCGACGCCGGCGGCATGCTGGCGCACCTGTGGCTGGTGCCAAATGCACCGCACCACCCGCATGGGGACTTCGGCATCGACGAACAGGGCCTTGCCGTCGGCGAGGCGGCGCAGCGCTACACCTGGGCCAGCGTCGGTCTGTTTCGCGCGGCCCTGGTGGCCGGCGTGGTCCCCGGCGAACGCGCCGCGCTGCGCCCGTCCCTCGATGCGGCCATCGCGCGACGCCTTGTCAGCGCCGAGCTATGGGGCGGCGAATGGACCGACGTGGGCACGCCCGAACGGCTCGCCGAGCTGAATCGGTGACCCCACTTCGCCGCCGCTGCACTGGCGGCGATTCATCCGTCAATGCCCCTTGGCGGTCGGGCAGCGGTTGACTTCCAGCGACAGGTGCACCAGCTGGCGATGCCGCGCCAGCCGCTCGCGGTACACCGAGGGGGTCTGCGGCCGGTCGGCCACGACGCAGGCGATGGCCGCGAACTGGTCGCGGCCGACCCGCCAGACGTGCAGGTCGGCCACCTTGGCATCGCCGTCGGACTCGATGTCCTCGCGGATGTGGTGCGCGAGCGGGTGGTCCATCTCGCGGTCGAGCAGGATGGCCGACGATTCGCGCAGCAGCCCGACGGCCCAGACCGCGATGACCACCGCGCCCAGCACGCCCACCAGCGGGTCGAGCCAGGCCCAGCCGAACCACAGCGCGCCGGCCAGCGCGCCGATCGCGAGCACCGAGGTCAGCGCGTCGGCCAGCACGTGCACATAGGCGGCGCGCAGGTTGAGGTCGTGGCCGCGCCCGCCGTGGTGATGGCCTTCATGTCCGTGCCCGTGCTCATGCGCGTGCTCGTCGTCAGCGTCGGCATGGTCGTGCGGCTTCTGCGCGCCGCCGTGATCGTGTGCATGCCCTTCGCCGGCGCCATGCAGCAGCCACGCACAAAGCAGGTTCACCGCGAGGCCGATCAGGGCCACCATCAAGGCCGTCCGGATGTCGATCGGCTCGGCACGCCACAGGCGCAGCGCCGATTCGATCACGATGCCGATGGCCACCATGCCGAGCGCCAGCGCGCTCGCGAAGCTGCCCAGCACCTCCATCTTCCAGGTGCCGAAGCTGAAGCGGCTGTCGCCGGCATGCCGCCGCGCGAGCGCGTAGGCCGCCGCGGCGACACCCAGCGCCAGCGCATGCGTGCCCATGTGCCAGCCGTCGGCCAGCAGCGCCATCGAGCCGGTCCACCAGCCGGCGCCGATCTCGGCCGCCATCGTGACCAGCGTGATCGCCAGCACCCAGCGTGTGCGCGCTTCGCCGCGCCGGTTGCCGGCGTCGAAGCGGTGGTCGTGCTGCCACGGCGTGAGGTCGTGCGCGTGCGGCGTGGGGTGGGCGTTGGACGGGGTGGCCATGCGCCATTCTCGCGGCTGGGCACGGTGCCCCCCAAGCCGCGTGCCTTACCCACGACGCCGCCCCGGCGAACCGCAGCGGGCAGCCGCGCCGCCCGGCACCGCCGCCCGAGAACCTAAAATCGCCGCATCCCCGCCAATGCAACGGCCAGCCAGAAGCCGCCCCCGACCCATGAACCTGTCCGCCCTCACCGCCTTGTCGCCGCTGGACGGCCGCTACGCCGCCAAGCTCGCGCCGCTGCGCCCGCTGCTCAGCGAGTTCGGCCTGATGCATCGCCGCGTGCAGGTCGAGGTCGAGTGGTTCATCGCCTTGTCGGACGCCGGCTTCGCCGAGTTCAAGCCGCTGAGCGAGGCGGCGCGCGGCCTGCTGCGCGGGCTGGTGACGCGCTTCGGCGAGGCTGACGCGCAGGCCATCAAGGACATCGAGCGCACCACCAACCACGACGTGAAGGCGGTCGAATACTGGCTCAAGGGCCGTTTCGGCGGCAACGGCGAGCTGAAGGCCGCCGGCGAGTTCGTGCACTTCGCGTGCACCAGCGAGGACATCAACAACACCAGCCACGGCCTGATGCTGAAGGCGGCGCGCGACGAGGTCCTGCTGCCGTCGCTCGACAAGATCATCGCCACGCTCACGTTGATGGCCAAGCGCCTCGCGCATGTGCCGATGTTGAGCCGCACCCACGGCCAGACCGCGAGCCCCACCACCGTCGGCAAGGAGATCGCCAACGTGGTCGCGCGCCTCGCGACGGCGCGCACGCGCATCGCCGAGGTCAAGCTGCTCGCCAAGATGAACGGCGCGGTCGGCAACTACAACGCCCATCTCGCCGCCTACCCGGCGTTCGACTGGGAGGCGTTCAGCCGGCGCGTGGTCGAGCAGCAGCTGGGCCTCTCGTTCAACGCCTACACGATCCAGATCGAGCCGCACGACTACATGGCCGAGCTGTTCGATGCGTTCAACCGCGCCAACACCATCCTCATCGACTGGTCGCGCGACGTCTGGGGCTACATCAGCCTCGGCTACTTCAAGCAGCGCACCGTCGAGGGCGAGATCGGCTCGTCGACGATGCCGCACAAGGTCAACCCGATCGACTTCGAAAACGCCGAGGGCAACTTCGGCCTCGCCAACGCGCTGCTCACGCACCTGAGCCAGAAGCTGCCGATCAGCCGCTGGCAGCGCGACCTGACCGACAGCACCGTGCTGCGCAACGTCGGCGTAGCGCTCGGCTACACGATGCTCGGCTACGACAGCCTGCTGCGCGGCCTGTCGAAGCTCGAGATCAACCCCTCGGCATTGGCCGAGGACCTCGACGGCGCCTGGGAAGTGCTCGCCGAGCCGATCCAGACCGTCATGCGCCGCTACGGCCTGCCCAACCCCTACGAGCGGCTGAAGGCGCTGACCCGCGGCAAGGGCATCACGCGCGAGGCGATCCAGCAGTTCATCGCCACGCTCGAGATTCCCGAGGCCGACAAGCAGCGGCTGCTCGCGATGACGCCGGCCACCTACACCGGCCGCGCGGGCGACCTGGCCGGGCGCATCGGGGGTTGAGATGAAACAGGCAGTCTGCTCCACCACGCCGTTCGGGATGAGCTTGCCGTTCCGCAGGCTCAGGACGTTCGGAATACCAAACCAACCGTTCGGGCTGAGCTTGTCGAAGCCCCCGCGGGTCCTGAGCCTGTCGAAGGGGCTGAGCTTGTCGAAGCCCCCGCGGGTCCTGAGCCTGTCGAAGGGGCTGAGCTTGCCCTTCGACAGGCTCAGGAGGATCGGAATACCAAACCCGCGTGCTGCCGGCGCTGCCCCTTCGACACGGGGCCTTCGACAAGCTCAGTCCCCTGCTCAGGGCGAACGGCAGTTTCATGTGTCGCGGGTGGCGCTCGGCGCCATGGAAGACTGAGATGGCGCGCCTCGCCTTCGTCGACCAGCTGCGCCGCGCCGAGCGCGTCAACGATTCGATGCTGTGCGTCGGGCTCGACCCCGAGCCGGCGAAGCTTCCCGGCGCATGGAAGAACGACGCCTCCAAGCTGTTCGACTTCTGCGCCGCGATCGTCGACGCGACCAAAGACCTCGTGATCGCCTTCAAGCCGCAGATCGCCTACTTCGCCGCGCACCGCGGCGAGGACGCGCTGGAACGGCTGATCGAGCACATGCACCGCGTGGCGCCCGAGGTGCCGGTGATCCTCGACGCCAAGCGCGGCGACATCGGCAGCACCGCCGAGCAGTACGCCCGCGAAGCCTTCGAGCGCTACCGCGCCGACGCCGTCACGCTGTCGCCCTTCATGGGCTTCGATTCGCTCGAACCCTACCTGCGCCATGCCGACAAGGGACTCATCCTGCTGTGCCGCACCTCCAACCCCGGCGGCTCGGACCTGCAGGCGCAAACGCTCGCTTCGGGCGACTTCGTCTACGAACACATCGCGCGCCTGGCCCAGGGGCCGTGGAACCGCACCGGCCAGCTGGGTCTCGTGGTCGGCGCCACCTACCCGGCCGAGATCGCGCGGGTGAGGGCCCTCGCGCCGACGCTGCCGCTGCTGATCCCGGGCGTCGGCGCGCAAGGCGGCGATGCCGTGGCGACGGTGCGTGCCGGCTGGCGCGCCGAACAGGGCCGCACCGTCGCGCCGATCATCGTCAACTCCTCGCGCGCCATCCTGTACGCGAGCGCGGGCGACGACTTTGCGGGCGCAGCGCGTCAGGCAGCGCTCACCACCCGAGACGAACTGAACCGCGCACGCTGAAGCGCTCTCGCGCGACGCTCGCACGCGAGAGCGCTCCGGCGCGCCGCCCTGCGGCTTTTCCCGGGCACGGTCCGCCGTCTGCGAGACGTAGCATCGGCCCACCAGGGGCACCCCAGGCAGCCCCAGACAGGCCACGATGCCCCGAGACGACCCGCATGCGGTGCGCAACGGCACGAAACACGCCGCCGCCGAGCTGCCCAGCTCGGTGGTCAAGCTGATCGGGCGCTACTACTTCGGCACCGCGGTCGTCGTCGCGGTGGCGAGCGTGCTGATCGTCAACCTGCTGCCGCAAGGCATGCCCGCGTCGTGGCGCATCGCGCTGGTGGCCGGGCTGGGCGTCTACGCGCTCGGTGCGGCCTGGGCCTTCAACGCCAGCCGCCGCCCGCGCCACCGCATGGACCTGTCGCTGTTCGTCGCCGGGGTCGGCGCCGTGCTGCTGGTGGGCGCGGCCGCCTTCGCGTTCCGCGACGGGCTGCGCAGCCCGGCCCTCGGATTCTTCGGCCTCGTGGTGTGCATGGTGGGCGGCGTGACTTCGCTGCGCTGGGGCGCGGCGCTGGCCACGATCTGCATGCTCGAGGTGCTGCTCCTCGGCGCGGCCGAGCGTGGCGGATGGACGCTGGCGGTGCCGGGCGGCACGCCGCTCTCGACCGCGCTGCTGTACCAGGGGCTGATCATCGCCAGCGGCGTGGCCGGCGGCGCCCTGCTCTCACGCGTGCTCCAGCACTACCTGCGCGCCGCCTACGAACGCGAGCAGCGCTTTCGCAAGCTGCTCGCCATCGCGGTCGACTGGTACTGGGAGCAGGACGGCGACTTCCGCTACACGCTGGTGTCGACCGCGCCGGCGGCGCGCGAGGTGGTCGAGGCGATGCAGCCCCTGGGCAAGCGCCCCTGGGACCTGGGCGAGCGCGGCGGCATGGACGCGGCGGCCGCGGCCGCCCACCGCGCCGACCTCGAGGCGCACCGGCCGTTCGCGCGGCGCCTGCGCCACGCCGACGCACGCGGCCACGAACACGTCCTGAGCATCAGCGGCGAGCCGAGGTTCTCGGACGACGGGCTGTTCTGCGGCTACTGGGGCGTGGGGCGCGACATCACCGACGAGGTGCGCGCGCAGCGCGCCACCGCGGCCAGCGAAACGCGCTACCGGCAGCTGTTCCAGCGCTCGCCGTCACCGCTGATGCTGCACCGCAACGGCATCGTCTTCGACGCCAACGACGCCGCCGCGCGCCTGTTCGGCTTCGACCACATCGACGAGATGATCGGCTTCGACCTGCGCGAAGCCTACGTCGACGAGGACTCGCTGCGCCGCGTGCGGCTGCGCATCGAAACCCTCGAGCGGCTGCCGCCCGGCCAGGGCTTGCCGCTGGACGTGTTCCGCCTCGTCTCGCGCAAGGGCGAGCACCTGGTGGTGCAGGCGACCGCCGCGCGCATCGAGACCGACGATGGACCGGCGTCGCTGTCGCTGTACTTCGACATCACGGCACGCGTCACCGCCGAGGCGGCGATGCGCCGGTCGCAGTCGCTGCTCGCGCACCTGATCGACACCAGCCCCGAGCTGATCACGCTGACCGAGCTGGACACCGGCCGCTACGAACTCGTCAACCGCAGCTTCGAACGTGTCACCGGCTACACGGCGGCGGAGGTCGTGGGACGCACCGCCGCCGACATCGGCATCTGGCACGACGTGCGCGACCGCGACGCGCTGATCGCCGCGCTGCGCGAGAGCGATGGCGCGCGCGACATGCCCGGCGTCATCCGCTGCAAGTCGGGCGAGCTGGTGTCGGTGCGCATCTCGGCCGCGCGCTTCGAGATGGACGGCCGCGCCTACCTCGTGCTCAACGGCCGCGACGTGACCGAAGCCGAACAGGCGCGGCTGGAGCACGACGCGATCCTGCAGAACGTATCGATCGGCATCGCCTTCACGCGCCACGGCCGCTTCCAGCACACGAACCCGAGCTTCGACCGCATGTTCGGCTGGCAGCCGGGGCAGCTCGCGGGCCAGCCGACGACGACGATCTGGCCGCACCAGGACGACTATGACGCGATGCGCAGCGAGGCGACGCCGGTGCTCGCGCGCGGCCAGCCTTACGAGCTGGAGCGGCAGATGCTGCGCGCCGACGGCAGCCTGTTCTGGTGCCGCATGCGCGGGCAGGCGCTGGACACGCGCGGCGAGGCGGCGCGCGGTTCATCGGAGTACGCGCCGCGCGGCGGCACCATCTGGATCGCCGAAGACGTGACCGAGCGGCGCCAGGTCGACCAGGCACTGGCGACCGCGCGCGACGCGGCCGAGGCGGCGAGCCGCGCCAAGAGCGCCTTCCTCGCCAACACCAGCCACGAGATCCGCACCCCGCTCAACGGCCTGCTCGGGCTCGCGCGGCTGGCGATGCAGGACGGGCTCGACGAGCCGCGGCGCCAGCAGTACCTCGGGCAGATCCTGGACAGCGCGCACAGCCTGTCGGCCATCATCTCCGACATCCTCGACCTGTCGAAGATCGAAGCCGGCAAGATCGCGCTCGAGACACTGCCGTTCGAACTGCGCGAGACCGTCGCGGCGGTTCACGACGCCTACCGCTCGATTGCCGCGGCCAAGGGGCTGGAACTGGCGCTCGCCATCGACCCCGGCGTGCCGCCGACGGTGACGGGTGACCAGTTGCGCGTGCGCCAGATCCTCACCAACTTCGTCACCAACGCACTCAAGTTCACCGACCGCGGCCGGGTCGAGATCCACGCCGCAGCAGCCGGCGAGGGCCGGGTGAGGCTGTCGGTGTCCGACACCGGCCCCGGCATCGATGCCGCCACGCAGCAGCGCTTGTTCACCCCGTTCATGCAGGCCGACGACTCGACCACGCGGCGCTACGGCGGCACCGGCCTCGGCCTGTCGATCTGCCGCGAGCTGGCGCGCCTGATGGACGGCGACGTCGGCGTGCGCAGCAGCCCCGGCAGCGGCAGCACCTTCTGGGCCGAACTGCCGCTGCCGCGCGCCGCGCGCCCCGAGTCCGTGTACGGCGATCTCGACGTTCCCGTCGACGGCCTGCGCGGCGCACAGGTGCTGATGGTCGAAGACAACCCCGTCAACATGATGATCGCGGTGGCGATGCTCGAGCAGTGGGGTGTGCAGGTGACGCAGGCGATGGACGGTCAGGTGGCGATCGAGGCCGTCGAGCGTTCGGCGCAGCAGGGCCGCCTGTTCGACGCGGTGCTGATGGACGTGCAGATGCCGCGCATGAGCGGCCACGAGGCCGCGCGCGCGCTGCGCCAGCGCTACGACGCGCAGACCCTGCCGATCATCGCGCTCACGGCCGCGGCGCTCGTGTCGGAGCGCGAGCAGGCGCTGGCGAGCGGCATGAACGAGTTCCTCACCAAGCCGATCGACGCGCAGAAGCTGAGGGAAACACTCGCGCACGCCGTCGCCGTGCGCCGGGTCAGGCGCTGACCGCGCGCGGCCGGGTGCCGGCCAGGCGATCGCGCGCCGACACGAAGCCTTGCTGCAGCGCATCGAGCACGACGCGGATGCGGGCGGTGCCCCGCAGGTCGGCATGGGTCAGCAGCCAGGCGTCGGTGTCGAGTTCGTCCAGCCGCTCGCCGACCCGCAGCAACCCCGGCAGCGTGTCGCCCACGCAGCAGGGCAGCACCGCCAGCCCGAGCCCCTGCGCGCACGCATGCGCCACCGCCATGAAGCTGCTGCAGCGCACCGCCACGTCGCCGAGCGGCAGCTGGCGCGCGAGCCAGGCGAGCGAGCGGTGCTGGCTCAGGCTCTCGTCGACCGCCACCCAGGGCGCGTCGCGCCAGGCCGGCCAGTCTTCGCGCGCGCCGCGCCACCGCTGCAGGGCGCGCGCTTCGCCATAGACCGCATAGGCGACGACGCCGATGCGCCGTCCGAGCAGATGGCCGGGCGGCTGCGACGAGGGACGGATCGCGATGTCGGCGTCGCGCCGGGACAGGTTCTGCAGCTCGTTGGTCACATGCAGCTGCAGGCTGATCTCGGGGCAACCGGCGCGCAGCGGACCGAGCATCGCCGGCAGCACCGTCTGCGCGAGCGTGTCGGTGGTGGTGATGCGCACCAGGCCGCTCGGCCGCAGGTCGCGCCCCGCGACCTGGCGCAACACCTCGGCCGCGGTGTCCTCCACCTGCGCACCGGCACGCGCCAGCGCCTCGCCCTCGGGTGTCGGCGTGTAGCGGCCGCCGCCGCGTTCGAACAGGCGCACGCCGAGCCGCGACTCCAGCGCCTGCAGGCGCCTGAAGACGGTGGCGTGGTTGACGCCGAGGCGCCGCGCCGCGCCGGCGAGCGTGCCGGCGGCCGCGATGGCGCTGGCGAAGCGCAGGTCGTTGAGGTCGCCGAGGGGATCTGTTTGCATGGCTGCGAGCCGCGTTGACCGATTTCGCTGATTGTCTTGCAGTTGCGCAAGCACTAGATTTCGAGCCATCGCCTCGTTTTCGGAACCTCGCACCATGCCAACCGCGTCCAGCACCGACCCCTCGCCGATGACTCGCCCACCGCTGACCCTGGTCAGCCACGCCCTGTGCCCCTACGTGCAGCGCGCAGCGATCGCGCTGGCCGAGAAGCAGCTGCCGTTCGAGCGCATCGCCGTCGACCTGTCACGCAAGCCGGCGTGGTTCAGCGCGATGTCGCCGCTCGGCAAGGTGCCGCTGCTGCAGGTGCGCCACGCCGGCGGCGAGACGGTGCTGTTCGAATCCGCGGCGATCTGCGAATACCTCGAGGACACCACGCCGCACCCGCTGCACCCGGGCGATCCGCTGCTGCGCGCGCGTCACCGCGCCTGGATGGAGTTCGGCTCGAACATGCTGAACCTGATCGCCGCCTTCTACAACGCACCCGACGAGCCCGCGCTGCTGCGCCAGCGCGACCAGCTGCGCGAGCGCCTGCACACGCTGGAGCGCGAACTCGGCGGCCGCACCGGTGCGTATTTCGCGGGCGACTCGTTCAGCCTCGTCGACGCGGTGTTCGGCCCGGTGTTCCGCTACTTCGACCGCTTCGAGGTCATCGCGGACTTCGGCTTCTTCGACGGGCTGCCGCGGGTGGCCGCGTGGCGCGCCGCCCTGGCGCAGCGGCCTTCGGTGCGCGATGCGGCGGCGCCCGACTACGCGCAGCGGCTGGACAGCTTCCTGCGCGCGCGCGGCTCGGCGCTCTCGCGGCGCATGGCCGCGGCCTGAGTCACGCCGCCAAC
>DASWVR010000005.1:0-3489 GCA_036401155.1 Piscinibacter sp.
CGGCGTGGCGCGCAGCGTGGCCTGCAGCAGCGGCTCGTCGAGCGGGCCGGCGAGCGTGCCGGCGGCTTGCCAGGCGGGAAGGTCCTGGCCGCCTTTCTGCACCAGCGCCAGCTTGGCGTCGAGCGCGAACGGCCGCGTCGACGCGATCTTCGCCGCGCCGCTCGCCGTGAGCCGGTCCCAGGCGAGCGACAGGTCGTCGACGCGGTGCAGCGCGCCGCGTTCGCTGCCCAGATGCAGCCTGGCCCGCAGCTCGCGCAGCGGCTGCCCGCGCAGCGGTGGCGCATGCACCTCGCCGACACGCAGCGCCCGGATGTCGATCTCCACCGGGAGCTGCAGCCGCTCGGGGGGCTTGGGCGGCTCCTTCTTGCCGTCGTCCGGCGGCAGCGTCACGTCGACCCGCTGCGCCCGCAGCTCGTCCATCACCACGCGTGCGCGGTAGGCCGTCCACGGCGCGTGTTCGAGCCGCATGCCGCGCCAGCCGACGTCCGTCATCACCAGCTTGCCGCCGCCCGGGAGGTCGAATTCGATGCGCTCGGCGGCGTAGTCGCCCCACAGCGTGCCCTTGCCGCCCTGGATCTTCAGCCCCGGCAGGCGCGACAGCACCCAGGCCGCGCCCGATTCGCTGCGCACCGTCCACCAGAGCCCGCCGCCGGCGAAGACCACCAGCAGCACGATCAGCAGCACGAGGCCGCCGATCAGCCACGCCGCACGTCGCCGGGCGCGCGGAGGGGGAGGGTGGGGGGCGGCGGCGTCGTCCATGTGCGGTCTAGAACGTGATGCCCACGCTGAGGTGCACACGCGCCTTGCGCACCTCCTGGCCGTACGCGAGGTCCAGCCGCAGCGGTCCGACGGGGCTGCGCCAGCGCAAGCCCACGCCGTAACCGAAGGCGGGGTCGAGTTCGTCCCAGCGCTGGGCGGCGTTGCCGGCGTCGATGAAGGCGGCCCACCAGAACTGCGGCCGGTCCTCGAAGATCGGCCGCGCGATCTCGACGCTGCCGGTCCACAGCACGCGGCCGCTGGTCACAGTGCCGTCGACCATCGGCCCGAGGGTGCGGTAGGCGTAGCCGCGCACCGAGTCGTCGCCGCCGGCGCGAAACAGCAGCGTGTCGGGCACGCCGACGTGGTCGCGCGCGAACACCTGGCCGGCCTCGGTGCGCAGCGTCGCGTACCAGTTGCCCGGCAGCGGTTTGTACCAGGTGAGGCGGCCGAAGGCGCGCGTGAAGACGCCGCGCCCGTCGGTGATGCCGTCGTCGCGGATCTCGCGGCCGACGGCGTAGCCCGCGGCGCCCTGCAGCGACAGGCTCAGCCCGTTCGTCGGCAGCAGCAGGCTGTCGAGCTCGCGCCAGGTCCAGTGGTAGTTGCCCGACGCCGCGCCGCTGTTGGCGACGCCGGCGTCGGTGGTCACCGACGCATGCGTCAGCTCGGCGAAATAGAGACGCTCGATGTGCTGCGAATCCTGGGCGCGGCCGGCGCGTGCGCTCCACGAGCGGCGCACTTCGTCGGCCGATTCGAGGTGCTCGATGCTGCCCGACGCGACGTTGCGGTACAGGTTGTTCAGCGGGTGCGACGTCAGCTCGCCCTGCCACGAGCGCAGCGACGGGCCGAGCTCGAACTTGTTCTTCGCCGTGACACGCTTGCCGAACAGCTTGCGGTGCGTGTGCTCCAGCGTCAGCCGCGGGCCCACGTTGGCGCTGTAGCCGATGCCCACCGTGGCCGCCTGCAGCGGCAGCTCCTTGACGCGGATGGTGACCGGCGCCGCTGCGGCCTTGGCGGGGTCGGGATCGATCTCGATGACAGCGCCTTCGAACAGGCCGACTTTCAGCAGGCGGTCCTGGTAGTCGAGCAGCCGCAGCTCGCTGTAGGCGTCGCCGCGGCGAAAAGTGGACAGGCGCCGCACGCTGCGTTCGTCGTAGCGCTGCAGTCCTTCGATGGTGACCGCGCCGAAGCGGAACAGCGGGCCGCTGTCGGCTACCGCGGTGAGCGCCACGCTGTTGGTCTCGGCGTCCACACGCGCCGTCGTCGTCGCCCAGGTGGCGGCGGGATAGCCTTCGGCGCGCAGCCGCGCCAGCGTCAGGTTCTTCGCGTCGCTCCAGGCCGACTGTCGAAACGGTTCCTCGGCCTTGAGCGGCCAGCGCCGGCGCAACGAGGCCAGCTCCACCACGGCGTCTTCGTTGCCGGCCTCGACGGCTTCGTGCAGCTCGCCGGTCACGTCGAAGGACCAGGTGTCGATGCGCGCCCGCGGCCCCGGGTTCACGGCGACGCGCACGCGGGTCTCGCCGTTGCCGCTCGCGGCGCGCGCCACCCGCACCTCGGGATTGAAATAGCCCTCGGTCTCGAGCAGCGAGCGCACCTGCGCCGGCGCTGCGGAAATGAGCCGGTCGAGCTCGGCGCTGGTGATGCTCTCGGTGACTGGCGCGTTCTGGAAGCGTGCGAGGTCAAGGTAGGACTGCAACAGCTTGCGCAGGTCGCCGGGCGCGTCGATCTCGAGCGCGTAGATCGCCCGTTCGACCGGGGCGTCGGCAGCCGCATCTGCGGCCTGCGCGTCATTCTTCTTGGAGAAGAACGGCAGGCTGGAACAGCCCGCCAGCCACAGCACCGCCAGCACCGCCGCCACGGCGTGGCCCGCGAGCCGTGGCAGCGTGCGGCTCATTTGCTGAGCAGACGCATCGCCCCTTCCAGCCCCTGCAAGGTGAGCGGAAACATGCGCTGGTTCATCAACTGCTGGATGATCGCGATGCTCTGCCGGTAACCCCACACGCCTTGCGGCTCGGGGTTGATCCAGGCGAACTTCGGGAACGCATGCGTGAGCCGTTGCAGCCATTCGGCGCCGGCTTCTTCGTTGTTGTATTCGACGCTGCCGCCGGGCTGCAGCACCTCGTACGGGCTCATCGTCGCGTCGCCGACGAAGATCAGCTTGTAGTCCTTGTTGTACTTGCGGATCACGTCCCAGGTCGGGAATTTCTCGCTGTAGCGGCGCCGGTTGTTCTTCCACATGAAGTCGTAGACGCAGTTGTGGAAGTAATAGAACTCGAGGTGCTTGAACTCGCTCTTGGCGGCCGAGAAGACTTCTTCGACGCGGTGGATGTGCTCGTCCATCGTGCCGCCCACGTCCATCAGCAGCAGCACCTTCACCTTGTTGTGGCGCTCGGGCACCATCTTGATGTCGAGGTAGCCGGCGTTGGCGGCGGTGGAGCGGATGGTGTCGTCGAGGTCGAGTTCGTCTTCGGAGCCCTCGCGCGCGAAACGGCGCAGGCGGCGCAGCGCGACCTTGATGTTGCGCGTGCCAAGTTCGAGCGTGTCGTCGTAGTCCTTGTAGGCGCGCTGGTCCCAGACCTTGACCGCGCTCTTGTTGCGGCCCTTGTCCTGCCCGATGCGGATGCCCTGCGGGTTGTAGCCGTAGGCGCCGAAGGGCGACGTGCCGCCGGTGCCGATCATCTTGCTGCCGCCTTCGTGGCGTTCCTTCTGCTCCTCGAAGCGCTTCTTCAGCGT
>DASWVR010000006.1:0-17710 GCA_036401155.1 Piscinibacter sp.
TACGAAGACACGCCCGCCGACGCGATGCCCTACGGCGCGCTCAAGCGGCTCGAGATCGCCCGCGCGCTCGGCGCCGAGCCGCAGGTGCTGCTGCTCGACGAGCCGGCGGCGGGCCTCAACGCCACCGAGGCGCACGAGATCGACGCGCTGATCAAGCGGCTCGCGGCGAGCGGCACCACCGTCGTGCTGGTCGAGCACAACATGCGGCTCGTGATGGGCGTCTCGGACCACATATTCGTGATGGACCACGGCCGCAAGCTCGCCGAAGGCACCCCCGACGAGGTCGGGCGCGACGCGCGCGTGATCGATGCCTATCTGGGCGGCGATCACGCCGCGGCCGCAGCGGCACCATCCACCGGAGCCGGCGATGCTCGAGGTTGAACGCCTGAACAGCCGCTACGGCCGCATTCCGGCGCTGGCCGAAGTGAGCCTGCGCGTGGGCGCCGGCGAGCTGGTCGCGATGGTGGGCGCCAACGGCGCCGGCAAGACGACCTTGCTGCGCGCGATCTCCGGCGTGCAGCCGATCTGCGGCGGCGCGGTGCACTTCGAAGGCAAGGACCTGGAGCGGGTGCATGCCCGCCAGCGCGTGCAGCTCGGCATCATCCAGGTGCCCGAAGGCCGGCTCGTGTTCGCGCCGCTGAGCGTCGAAGACAACCTGCGCCTGGGCGCCTTCGCCCGCGGCGAGCGCGACGCGCTGGCGCGCATCTTCGCGCTCTTTCCGGTGCTCGAGGACAAGCGCCGCGAACTCGCCGGCAACCTGTCCGGCGGCCAGCAGCAGATGCTCGCGATCGGCCGCGCGCTGATGGGCGAGCCGCGCCTGCTGCTGCTCGACGAACCGAGCATGGGACTGGCGCCGCGCCTGGTGGCCGAGATCTTCGCGCGCATCGCCGAGCTGAAGGCGCTCGGCACCACGATTCTGCTGGTCGACCAGAACGCCCGCGCGGCGCTGGCGGTGGCCGATCGCGGTTATGTGATGGAGACGGGGCGCATCGTGCTCTCCGGCTCCGCAAAGGAGTTGCTGCACGACCCTCAGGTGCAGCAGGCCTACCTCGGTGGCTGAGGAACGAAGGAACACGATGAAGAGCACCCTGCAGGCCGGCTTGAGCGCCACGGTGACGTTCGAGGTGAGCCGCGACCGCACGATCGACTTCATGGGCGAGAAGGCGCGCGTCTACGCCACGCCGATGCTGGTGCGCGACATCGAGGTCGCGTGCCGCGAGCTGTTGCTGCAGCACCTCGACGCGGGCGAAGACTCTGTCGGCACGCGCGTGGCGATCGACCACATCGCCGCCAGCCTGCTCGGCATGGCGATCACGCTGACCGTGCGCATCGCCTCGGTCGACAAACGCGCCGTGGTGTTCGAGGTCGAGGGCAGCGACAACGTCGAGGCCATCGTGCGCGGGCAGCACGCACGCTTCGTCGTCGACGTGGCGAAGACCGCGGAGCGCCTGGCGGCCAAGGCGCAGATGGCGGGCATGGCGTGAAAACCGTGGCCGACACGCGGCGCGTGCCGACGTACTGCTACCAGTGCGTCGCCGGCCCCGACCTGCTGACCGTCAAGGTCGAAGACGGCGTGGCCACCGAGGTCGAGCCGAACTTCTGCGCTGCCGCCGTGCACCCGGGCGGCGGCAAGGTCTGCGTGAAGGCCTACGGGCTGGTGCAGAAGACCTACAACCCGAACCGCGTGCTGCAGCCGATGAAGCGCACCAACCCCAAAAAGGGGCGCGGCGAGGATCCCGGCTTCGTGCCGATCTCGTGGGACGAGGCCATCGGCCTGATCTCCGACAAGCTGAACGCGGTGCGCGCCGAGGGCCTCACCGACGAGTCGGGCTACCCGCGGGTGGCGGCGAGCTTCGGCGGCGGCGGCACGCCGCAGTCGTACATGGGCACGTTCCCGGCCTTCCTCGCGGCGTGGGGCCCGGTCGACATGGGCTTCGGCTCGGGGCAAGGCGTCAAGTGTTATCACTCCGAGCACCTGTACGGCGAGTTCTGGCACCGCGCGTTCATCGTCGCGCCCGACACGCCGCTGTGCAATTACCTCATCTCCTGCGGCGCCAACGTCGAAGCCTCGGGCGGCGTGGTCGGCGTGTGGCGCCACGCCAAGGCGCGCGTGCGCGGCATGAAGCGGGTGCAGGTGGAGCCGCACCTGTCGGTCACCGGCGCGTGTTCGGCGCAGTGGGTGCCGATCAAGCCCAAGACCGACGCGGCCTTCCTGTATGCGCTGATCCACGTGCTGCTGCACGAATTGCCACGCGACAAGCTCGACCTCGACTTTCTCGCCCGTCACACCGCCTCGCCGTATCTCGTGGGGCCAGGCGGCACCTACCTGCGCGACCGCGCCACGCACAAGCCGCTGGTGTGGGACGCGAAGCGCGGCGAGGCCCGCGTGCACGACGCTCCGGACCTGGCGGAAGCGCTGGAGGGCAGCTACGAGGTCGACGCGGTCGAGATCGGCGCCGACGGCGACGTGCTCGGCGATGGCCTGCTGGTCGGCGAGACCGCGTTCACCCGGCTGGTCGCGCACATGAAGCCGTATTCGCCCGAGTGGGCCGAGAACGTCTGCGACGTGATGGCGCGTGTGATCCGTCGCATCGCCAACGAGTATTCCGACCACGCCTGCGTCGGCGAGACGATCGAGATCGACGGCCAGACCATGCCGTACCGGCCGGTCGCCGTCTCGCTCGGCAAGACCGTCAACAACGGCTGGGGCGGCTTCGAATGCTGCTGGGCGCGCACGCTGCTCGCCTCGCTGGTCGGCGCACTCGAAGTGCCGGGCGGCACCATCGGCACGACGGTGCGCCTGAACCGACCGATGTCCGAGCGGCTGGAGAGTGTCAAGCCGGGCCCCGACGGCTTCATGCACTACCCGCTGAACCCGACCGACAAGGCGCACTGGTCGCCCACGCCGAACATCCGCAACGCCTACCGAACGATGGTGCCGCTGGCGGCCGACGGGCCGTGGAGCCAGGCGCTCGGACCGACGCACTTCTCGTGGATGTTCCTGAAGGACACGCCGGCCGGCCTGCCGCGCGTGACCTTGCCCGACGTGTGGTTCGTCTACCGCACCAACCCGGCGATCTCGTTCTGGGACACGGCCGCGGTCGGCCAGCAGATGGCGCGCATGCCCTTCGTCGTCGCCTTCGCCTATACGCACGACGAGACCAACCACGTCGCCGACATTCTGCTGCCCGACGCGACCGACCTGGAGAGCCTGCAGCTGATCCGCATCGGCGGCACCAAGTACATCGAGCAATTCTGGGACCACCAGGGCTTCGCGCTGCGCCAGCCGGTGGTCGCCACGCGCGGCGAGGCACGCGACTTCACCGACATCGCGAGCGAACTCGCGCAGCGCACCGGGCTGACGGCCAAGTACGTCGGCGCGATCAACAAGGGCGCCGGCGGGGTGCCGCTGAAGGGCGTGCACGGCGACTTCTCGCTCGACACCGCGCGCGAGCACAGCCGCGAAGAGATCTGGGACGCTGTGTGCCGCGCGGCGAGCGCCGAACTGAGCCAAGGCACCGAGACGCACGGCCTCGACTGGTGGAAGGAGAAGGGGCTCTCGACGCGGCCGTTCCCGCGCAGCGACTGGTACCTGTTCCCGACGCTGAAGGCACGCGGGCTGCGCTTCGAGCTGCCGTACCAGGAGCGGCTCGCGCGTGTCGGCGTCGAGCTCGGGCGCCGCCTGCACGAACACGACATGCACTGGTGGGACGTGCAGCTCGAGGAGTACCAGGCGCTGCCGGCGTGCAAGGATTTTGGCGCGCCCTGGCAGGCCGCGCTGGTGCTGGCCGGCGGCCGGCCCGAGGACTACCCGTTCTGGCTGCTCACCGCGCGCAGCATGCAGTACGCGTGGGGCGGCAACGTCGGCGTGCAGATGATCAAGGAGGTGGCCGACAACATCGCCGGCCATCGCGGCGTGATCATCAACACCGGCGCCGCCGAGCGGCTGGGCATCGCCGAAGGCGATCCGATCGAGATCGCCACGCCGGCGCGCAGCGTGCAGGGGCGTGCGGTGCTGCGCCAGGGCATCCGGCCCGACACGCTGCTGCTGATCGGCCAGTTCGACCACTGGGCGACGCCGCTGGCCAAGGACTTCGGCATGCCCAGCATGAATTCGCTGGCGACGATGTCGATCGCGCTGACCGATTCCACAGGGTCGGGTGCGGACATCGTTCGCGTCAGGATCGGGCGAACGGGAGCGCCGTCATGACGCGTTGGGCCATGGTCGCCGATCTGCGCCGCTGTGTCGGCTGCCAGACCTGCACGGCCTCCTGCAAACACGCCAACGCCACGCCGCCGGGCGTGCAGTGGCGGCGTGTGCTCGACATCGAGGTCGGCGAGTACCCCGACGTGCAGCGCGCCTTCGTGCCGGTCGGCTGCCAGCATTGCGACGAGCCGGCCTGCCTGCCGGTGTGCCCGACCACGGCGACGAAAAAGCGCGCCGACGGCATCGTCACCATCGACTACGACCTGTGCATCGGCTGCGCCTACTGCGCCGTCGCCTGCCCCTACCAGGCGCGCTACAAGACCGACCTGCTGTCCTTCGCCTACGGCGCCAAGCCGACCGAGAACGAGGCCCTGCGCCACGACGACGCCAAGCGCTCGGTGGCCACCAAGTGCACCTTCTGCGTCGAGCGCATCGACGCCGGCATCGCCAAGGGGCAGGTGCCGGGCGTCGACCCGGAAGCCACGCCGGCCTGCGTCAACTCGTGCATCGCCGAGGCGCTTGCCTTCGGCGACATCGAGGACCCGAACAGCAACGTGTCGCAGCTGCTGGCGCAGAACCAGCATTTCCGCATGCATGAAGAGCTCGGCACCGGGCCGGGGTTCTTTTATCTGTGGGACAGGAATCCGACGTGAAACACATGCGTTTCGAACACGTCATCCCGGCGAAAGCCGGGATCCACGGATGGCAGCCGCGCGTGGATCCCGGCGTTCGCCGGGATGACGGTCTGCGGGTGACGGCGACTTCGCCGAATTCGCACTCCATGGGTCGCGGAAGGCGCGATGCGCGGGAGCCACTGACATGACCACCCCCAGCGCCGGATTCGGCCCCAACCCCTGGCAGCAGACCCAGTGGGACTGGCGTGCCGCCGGCAACTTCATCTGCGGCGGCGCGGGCGGCGGGCTGATCGTGTTCACCGGCTTCTCCGGCCTCGACGGCCTGGCGGCTGCGCTTCTGATGCTGGCCGGCATGGGCCTCGTCGGCCTCGGGTTGCTGTGTGTGTGGCTGGAGATCGGCCGGCCTCTGCGCGCGCTCAACGTGTTCATCAACGCGCGCAGTTCGTGGATGTCGCGCGAGGCGATGGTGTCGCTGCCGCTGTTCGCGCTCGGTCTCGGCGCCGCGCTCGGCGTGTGGCCGCTGGCGCCGCTGGCCGCGCTCACCGCCGTCGTGTTCATCTACTGCCAGGCGCGCATCGTGCAAGCGGCCAAGGGCATCCCGGCCTGGCGCGAGCCGCTCACGGTGCCGCTGCTGATGGCCAGCGGCCTGGCCGAAGGGGCAGGGCTGTTCTGCCTCGCCACCGCGTGGTGGAACCCGGCCGATGCGCTGATTGCGCTGCCGTTTGCCGGTTTGCTGGCGACCCGCTGGCTGCTGTGGCGCCAATGGCGCGCGCGCCTCGCCGCGTCAGCGGCGCCGCGAGCACTGGCGGCGATCGACCACGCCGGATGGTCGCTGCAATGGCTCGGCGGCGTCGCGCCCCTGGTGCTGATCGCGCTCGCGGCAAGCGGCCTCGCCGGCGAAGCCATCGGCGCGCTGCTGTGGGCGGCGGCCGGCCTGCTGGCCGCGGCGCCCGGTGTGTTCTTCAAGTTCGTGCTGATCACGCGTGCTGCCTTCAACCAGGGCTTCAGGCTGACCCGGCTTCCGGTGCGCGGCGTGCCGCGCTGACACGACCATCGCAGGAGGGTCCCATGGGTGCAATCTCCAGAGCGGAAACCGGACTCGGCATCGTGCACGGCGAACGCGGCTTCCTGCATGCCGAGCAGGAGACGATGCCGCGCGAGCTGCTGGCGCAGCTGCAGCTCGGACGCCTTCAGTCGACGTTGCGCAACGCCTTCGACCACGTGCCGCTGGTGCGTGCGCGGCTCGAGGCGGTGGGCGCGCGGCCGGAAGACGTGCAGAGCCTCGACGACCTGGCGAGGCTGCCGTTCACCGTCAAGACCGACCTGCGCGACCAGTACCCGTTCGGCCTGTTCGCGCGGCCTTTCGACCAGCTCGTGCGGCTGCATGCCTCGTCGGGCACGACCGGCAAGGCCACCGTCGTCGGCTACACCCAGGGCGACATCGACACCTGGGCCGACCTGATGGCGCGTTCGCTCTTCGCCGCGGGCGCGCGCCGCGGCGACATCGTCCACAACGCGTATGGCTACGGCCTGTTCACCGGCGGGCTCGGCGCGCACTACGGCGCCGAGCGGCTCGGCGCCGTGGTGGTGCCGGTGTCGGGCGGCGCGACCGAGCGGCAGGTTACGCTGATCATGGACTTCAAGGCGCGCGTGCTCTGCGCGACGCCCTCGTACGCCCTCGCGATCGCCGAGCTCGCCGAACAGCAGGGCGTGGACCTGCATGGCAGCGCACTCGAGATCGGACTGTTCGGCGCCGAGCCGTGGAGCGCGGCGATGCGGCGCGAGATCGAGGAGCGCATCGGCCTCAAGGCGGTCGATATCTACGGCCTGTCGGAGATCATGGGCCCCGGCGTCGCCTGCGAGTGCGCCTGCCAGAACGGGTTGCACGGCTGGGAAGACCACTTCCTGTTCGAGGTGCTCGACCCGGAAACCGGCCGCGCCGTGCCCGAGGGCCAGGCCGGCGAGCTGGTGATCACGACGCTGACCAAGCAGGCGTTGCCGATGCTGCGCTACCGCACGCGCGACATCACGCGCATCAGCACCCAGCCGTGCGACTGCGGCCGCACGCACGCGCGCATCCTGCGCATCACCGGGCGCAACGACGACATGCTGATCATCCGCGGCGTCAACGTCTACCCGTCGCAGATCGAGGCGGTGCTGGTCGGCCGGCCCAACCTCGCGCCGCATTACCAGCTGGTGGTCGAGCGCCGCGGCACGCTCGACCAGGTGCGTGTCGAGGTCGAGGCCGACCCCTGCATCGACGCGGGCTGCTTCCCGGCGATGGCGCGCGACGCGGCGCACCACATCAAGTCGATGATCGGCATCAGCGCCGAGGTGAGCGTGCAGCCGCCCGGCACGATCCCGCGTTCGCAGGGCAAGGCCGTGCGCGTGCGCGACCTGCGGCCCAAGGAGACCTGAATGGGCAAGAAACGATTGCTGGGCCTGACGCTCAACGGCCTGCCGCGCGAAGACGCCGTGGCCGACAGCCTGCTGCTGGTCGACTACCTGCGCGGCGTGGCGGGGCTGACCGGCACCAAGCAAGGCTGCGACGGCGGCGAGTGCGGCGCCTGCACGGTGCTGGTCGACGGCACGCCGCAGCTCGCCTGCCTCACGCTCGCGGCCAACTGCGAGGGCGCGCACATCGAGACCATCGAGAGCCTGGCCGGCGGCGGCGACGGGCGAGAAGGGCGCATCAGTGCGCTGCAGCGCGCCTTCCACGAGCAGCTCGGCACGCAATGCGGCTTCTGCACGCCGGGCATGGTGATCGCCGCCGAGGCGCTGCTGCGGCGCGAGCCGCAACCGAGCGAGGTGCAGATCCGCGAAGCGCTGGCCGGCAACCTGTGCCGCTGCACCGGCTACGTGAAGATCGTCGAATCGGTGCGCGCGGCGGCCAGCGCAGCGTCGCAAGGCTGAAGCATGGACACCCGCACCCAGACCATCGTCGAAGCGCAGCGCAGCGTCGGCGAACGCACGCCGCTGATCGACGGCATCGAGAAAGTCACCGGCCGCGCGCGCTACACCGCGGACCTGCCGCTGCGCCAGCCGCTGGTCGGCCGCATCCTGCGCAGCCCGGTGGCGCACGGCCACATCCGCGCGATCCACACCGCGCGCGCCCGCGCGATGCCGGGCGTGCACGCGGTCATCACGGGCGAGGACTTCGCCGCGCCCTACGGCGTGATCCCGATCGCTCAGAACGAATGGCCGCTGGCGCGCGACAAGGTGCGCTACCGCGGCGAGCCGCTGGCGGCGGTGGCGGCGGTGGACGAGACCACTGCGGCAGCGGCACTCGCGGCGATCGAGCTCGACATCGAGTCGCTGCCGGCCTACTTCAGCGCGGCCGAAGCGCGTGCCGACGGCGCCGTGCTGCTGCACGACAAGAAGATCGGCAATCTCGAGCGCGAGGTCGACCAGCTGTTCGGCGACGTCGACGCCGGCTTCGCCGCTGCCGACCTGATCCACGAGCGCCAGTTCCACTATGCCGAGATCGCGCACGGCCAGATCGAGCTCAACGCCGCGATCGCCGAGTACGAACCCGAGCAGGGGCGCCTCACCACGCACTCGGTGACACAGGTGCCGTACTACCTGCACCTCACGCTGGCACAATGCCTCGGCATGGACGCCTCGGCGATCCGCGTCGTCAAGCCGTTCGTCGGCGGCGGGTTCGGGCACCGCGTCGAGCCGCTGAACTTCGAGATGATCACCGCGGCGCTGGCACGCGCGGCGGGCGGCACCGTGAAGCTGGAGCTCACGCGCGAGGAAACCTTCCTGACGCATCGCGGCCGGCCCGAGACCGACATCAAGCTGAAGATCGGCATGACGCGCGCGGGTGCGATCACCGCCGTCGACTGCGAGGTGGTGCAGCGCGGCGGCGCCTATGGCGGCTACGGCCTCGTCACCATCCTCTACGCCGGGGCCTTGCTGCACGCGCTGTACCAGGTGGGCGCCGTGCGGTATCGGGGGCTGCGTGTCTACAGCAACACGCCGCCCTGCGGCGCGATGCGCGGGCACGGCGCGGTCGACGTGCGGCATGCCTTCGAAACGCTGCTCGACAGCCTCGCCGGCGAACTCGGGCTGGACCCGTTCGCGGTGCGCCGGGCCAACCTGCTGCAGCCGCCGCAGCGCACGCTGAACGACCTGCAGGTCAACTCCTACGGCCTGCCGGCCTGCCTCGACTGGGTCGAGCGCGCCTCGGGCTGGAAGGAGCGCCACGGCAAGATGCCGCGTGGCCGCGGTCTGGGCCTCGCCTGCTCGCACTACGTGTCGGGCTCGGCCAAGCCGGTGCACTGGAGCGGCGAGCCGCATGCGGTGATCCAGCTGAAGCTCGACTTCGACGGCGGCATCACCGTGCTCACCGGTGCGTCGGACATCGGGCAGGGTTCGTCGACGCTGCTCTCGCAGGTGGTCGCCGAGGTGCTGTCGCTGCCGATGACACGCATCCGCGTCGTCGCCGCCGACAGCATGCTGACGCCCAAGGACAACGGCTCGTACTCGTCGCGTGTCTCGTTCATGGTCGGCAACGCCGCGCTGCGCGCCGCGCAGGAGTTGCTGCGGCTGTTGATCGCCGCGGCCGCGAAGCAGCTGCAGGTCGATGCGGCGCAGATCGACTGGCTGGGCGAGCGCTGCGTCGTCAACGGCAGCGAGCAGGGGCTGGACTTCGCGCAGGTCGTGCGCGCCGCGCTGGCGGTGGACGGCACGCTCACCGTGAAGGGCACCTGGTCGACGCCGCCGGAGACGCAGGGCGGTAAGTTCCGCGGCGCGGCCGTCGGCTCCACCGCGGGCTTCTCGTATGCGGCGCAGGTGGTCGAGGTGGCGGTCGACGAAGACACCGGCGCGGTGACGGTCGAACGCGTCTGGGTCGCCCACGACTGCGGCCGCGCGATCAACCCGATGGCCGTCGAAGGCCAGGTGCAGGGCGCCGTGTGGATGGGGCTCGGGCAGGCGCTGAGCGAAGAGAACCAGTACCACCAGGGGCTGCCGCTGCGCGCCAACATGCTCGACTACGCGATCCCGACGAGTGCCGAGTCGCCGCACATCGAGGTGCACATCGTCGAGAGCATGGACCCGCTCGGGCCCTTCGGCGCGAAGGAGGCGAGCGAGGGCCCGCTGCACGGCGCGCCGCCGGCGCTGACCAACGCGATCCACGATGCGCTGGGCATCCGCCTGCCGGGCCTGCCCGCCACGCCCGACCGCGTGCTGGATGCGCTGGTGGCCGAGCGGCGGCGCGAGCGCTTGAAGCAGGCCGTGGCCACGAGCGAGGCGGCAGGCTGAAATGAAACACGGACTCTGCCCCCCCACTCCGTTCGGGCTGAGCTTGTCGAAGCCCCCGCGGGTCCTGAGCCTGTCGAAGGGGCTGAGCTTGTCGAAGCCCTCGCGAGTCCTGAGCCTGTCGAAGGGGCTGAGCTTGTCGAAGCCCTCGCGAGTCCTGAGCCTGTCGAAGGGGCTGAGCTTGTCGAAGCCCTCTCGGCGTGCTGCCGGCGCTATCCCTTCGACACGGGGCCTTCGACAAGCTCAGTCCCCTGCTCAGGGCGAACGGCTGCTTCATGCGTCGCGGGTGGCGCTCGGTACCAGGGAAAACTGACATGGAATCCGTGCTCTCTTTCGAACTGCGCCACCCCGCCACGCTGCAAGAGGCGGTCGCCGCGCTCGCCGCCGAACCCGGCGCGCGGCTGCTGGCCGGCGGCACGGACCTCGTGCCCAACCTGCGGCGTGGCATCGAGCAGCCGCCCGTGCTGGTGAGCCTCGCGCGCATCGCCGGCTTCGCTGCGATCGCACACGATGCGCAGGGCCTCACGCTCGGGGCCGGTCTCACGCTGGCGCGCCTCGCCACCGAGGAGTTGCTCGCCGATCGCTGGTGCGCCGTCGCGCAGGCGGCGCAATCCGTCGCGGCGCCCACGCACCGCAACGCCGCGACGCTGGGCGGCAACCTGTGCCTGGACACGCGCTGCGTCTTCTACAACCAGAGCGCCTGGTGGCGCGCCGCCAACGGCCATTGCCTGAAGCGCGGCGGCACGGTGTGCCATGTCGCGCCGCAGGGCGAGCGCTGCCACGCGGCGTTTTCCGGCGACGTGGCGCCGGCGCTGCTCGTGCTCCAGGCCGAGGTGGAGCTGCATTCGCTGCAGGGCACACGCCGCATCCCGCTCGCACAGCTGTACCGCGACGACGGCGCCGCGCACCTGGCGATCGGGCGCGACGAGCTGCTCGTCAGCTTGCGCCTGCCGATGCCCGCTCCCGGCACGGTCAGCGGGTACCGCAAGGCGCGGCTGCGCGGCGCGATCGACTTTCCGCTTGCCGGCGTGGCGATCGCGCTGGCGATGAGCGACGGCGTGCCCACCGCGCTGCGGGTCGCGCTGACCGGCACCAACCCGCGCCCGCTGCTGCTCGACGGCACCGACGCGCTGCTCGGCCGGCCGGTCGACGACACGCAGCTGCGCGCGCTCGGCAAGCTGGTCAGCAAGCAGGCGAGCCCCGCCCGCACGACGGCGCTGCCGTCCAACCATCGGCGCCTGAACGCCGCCGCGCTGGCGCAGCAGCTGCTGCGCGACCTCGTGCAGCAGGCGACGGCGCAGCCCCCGGCATGACGATCAACGCCGCGGCCTTGTTGCTCGCCGCCGGTGCGCCACGGCATAAGGCGCTCGTCTGCGGCGCCGACAGCCTGAGCTACGAGGCGCTGCGCCTCGCGGTCGCGCGGGCCGCCGGGGCCTGGCGCGAACTCGGCGTGCGCCAAGGCGAGCCGGTGGTGATCCGCCTCGCCGACGGCATCGACTGGGTGGTCGCCTACCTCGGCGCGCTGTGGGCCGGCGCGGTGGCTGTGGCCGTCAACCCGCGTGTGCCGCCCGACGAATGGCAGCGCATGTCGAAGGAGGCCGGCTGGCGCTTCGTGCTGGCCGAATCGCGCGGCGGCGCGCTCGCCGGTGCGGGCGATGCGGTGCTCACCCGCGCCGAATGGAAATGCCTTGCGCTGACGGCGTCGGCCATGGAGCCCGTGCCGATGCAGCTCGACGCACCGGCCTGCTGGAGCCACTCCTCGGGCACGAGTGGCGCGGCCAAGGCGGTCGTGCACGCCCACCGCTTCGCGCTGCATGTGCAACGCGTGGCGGCCGAACTGCTCGGCGTTCGACCCGAAGACCGCCTCTTCGCGAGTTCCAAGCTGTTCTTCGTCTACCCGTTGGCGAACAGCCTGTTCGCCGGCCTCAAGCTCGGCGCGACGGTGGTGCTCGATCCGGCCTGGCCCACCGAAGCTGACGTGGCGGCCACCGTCGCGGCCCAGCGGCCGAGTGTGTTCTTCAGCGTGCCCTCGCTGTACCGCCGTTTGCTGCAGCAGGGGCTTGCGCCGCAGATCGCCGCCGCGGGCGTGCGGCTGGCGGTGTCGGCCGGCGAAGCCTTGCCGCGCCAGGTGCGCGACGACTGGCAGGCGCAGACCGGCATCACGCTGGTCGACGGCTACGGCGCTTCGGAGACGATGTGCCTCGCGCTGGTCGACCGCGGCGACGGCCTGCAGCCGGCGCCCGGCGTGGCGCTGGCGTGGGCCGAGCGGCACGACGATGGCGCGCCGGGCCGCGTGCTGATCGACTCGCCGACGCAGGCGCTCGGCTACTGGCAGCGCCCGCAGGCGCAGGCCGAGCACTTTCGCGCCGGCGGCTTCTGCCCCGGCGACCTGTTCGAGCGCCATGACGGCGGGCCCTGGCGCTTCGCCGGCCGCGAGGATTCGCTGGTCAAGGTGAGCGGCCGCTGGGTCGACCTGTCGTCGCTGGAAGAGCGGTTCGTGCAGACCGGCGCGCTGCAGGAGGCGGCCGCCGTGGCGCTGCACGACGACGGCATCGCAGAGGTCGCGCTTTTCTATGTGCCGCGCGACGATGCGCTCGATGCCGCCGAGGGGGCACTCGCCGATCTGATCCGCACCTTGCCCGCGCACCAGCGCCCGCGCTGGCTGCATCGTGTGACGGCCCTGCCGCGCGGGCCCACCGGCAAGCTGCTGCGCCGCCAGTTGCAGCAGCTGCATGCGATGCGGCCCGACGAGGCGAGGGTGGCATGACGGGTCCGAACGCCCACGCCACCTCACCGCGGCAGTGGCAGGACGCCGACGCCGTGCACATCGACGTGCGCGGCCTGCCGCCTCCGCAGCCCCTGGTGGCGATCCTGCGCCTCCTGCAGTCACAGCGCGGCGCGACGCCGGTGATCGCGCACCTCGATCGCGACCCGGTGATGCTGTACCCCGAGCTGGCGCAGCTCGGCTGGCAGGCCGACCCCCTCGCCGGCGAGCCGGGCGAAGTGCGCCTGCTGCTGCGGCCTTCGACGTGAGCGCGACTGGCGCCTACTTCCTGGGCGGCGCACGCGGCCGCCTGCTGCCGGCGTCGATCCCGCTGCGCTTCTTCGGCGCGGCCGTCGTCTTCCATCTGCTCGCCTGGCTCGTGCTGATCGCCTGCGCGGGGCAATGGACGGGCTTTGCGGGCGGCCTCGGCTGGCCGCTGGCCGCGCTGCACCTGATGACGCTCGGCGTGCTCGGCATGATGGCGCTCGGCGCGGGCGCCCAGCTGCTGCCGGTGGCCACGCGCCAGCCGGCGCCGCGGCACCGGTGGCTGGCGGCGGTGTGGTGGCTCTACACCCCCGGCGTGGGGCTGCTCACGCTCGGCATGGGCCTGGCGCGGCCGACGCTGCTTGCCGCCGGCGCGCTGGCGGTGGCCCTGGCGCTGGTCGTGTGGGGCGTGCTGGTGGCGCTCAACCTGCGCGGTGCCCGCGGCATGCCGGGTGTCGTCGCCCACGTGTGGACGGCGCTGCTGTCGCTGGTGGTGCTGCTGGGCAGCGCGGGGGCACTCGCCGCGGTCTGGCTCGGCATGCCGGGCTGGAATAGGGCCAGCGCGCTGTTGCTGCACCTGGTATTCGCGCCCTTCGGGTTCATGGGCATGCTGGCGCTGGGCCTGTCTTCCATCCTGGTGCCGATGTTCGCGCTGGCGGACGCGCCGGCCGAACGGCAGCAACTCGGCGCCTGGGGGCTGGCGAGCGCGGCGCTGCTGCTTGCGTCAGGGGCGGCGCTCGGCATCGCGCCCGACGCGCTCTTGATCGCCGCGCTGCTTGCAGGGCTCGGTGCCGCCGCCTGGCACGTGACGCTGATGCAGCGCGCGCTGCGCAACGGCATGCGGCGCGAACTCGGGCGCTCGTTCACGCTGGTGCGGCTCGGCTGGGCCGGCCTGTTCGCAAGCCTGGCGCTGGCATTGGCGATCGTGCTGCAGGCGCCGCTGCCGCGCCTGCCGGTGTGGCTCGCGCTGAGCCTCATCGGCGTGTGGCTGCTGAGCTTCGCGCTCGGCATGCTGCAGCGCATCGTGCCCTTCCTCGCGGCCATGCACGGCGGCGGATCGGGCCGGCGCGCGCGCACGCCGTCGGCGCTGACGCACGAGACGGCGCTGCGGGTCCACTTCGTTTGTCACGTCGCCGCCCTGGCCCTGCTGGCCGGGGCGCTGGCCAGTGGGCACGCGCTCGTGGCGCTCGCCGGCGCCGTGGTCGGCGCGGTGGGGGCGCTGGCCTTCTGCGTCTTCTACGCGACGGCGCTTCGCCGCATGCAGGCCGGCCCGGTTTGAGCTGGCGCAAAAGGCGCCGCCGTCTCACGGGGTATTCTGGTACCGCAATACCAAAATAGGGGTGTCATGAACTTCAATCGACAGGTCAGCCGCGTTCTCGACGACGAACACCGCGTCAACCTCGATCTGCTGGGCCAGGTCGAACAGGCGCTGGGCCGCGCGTCTCGGCCCGATCCGGCGCTGGCAGGCCTGATCGGCCGCTTCGCGCATGCACTGCAGAACGACATCGAGCGCCACTTCCGCTTCGAGGAGGAGTCGCTGTTCCCGCGCATGGCGGACTCCGGCGACGGCGGCATGGCCGGCTTGCTGACCGAGGAGCACGAGGCGATCCGCGAGGTGGCGGCCGAACTGCTGCCGCTCACGCAGGCCGTGGCTGCCGGCACCATCGACGAGGCGCAATGGCAGCTGCTGCGGCGCAGTGCGCTGGAGCTGGTGGAGCGCCAGGTCGCGCACATCCAGAAGGAGACGATGGCGCTGCTGCCGCTGCTCGACGACCTGCTGGACGACGAGACCGACCGCGAACTCGCCTTCGCCTACGCCGAACTCTGAACCGGGCGGAACCAACATGACGCATGCTGCTGCCGACGACACTCTGACGATCCGCCCGCTCGCACCCGGCGACCTCGCGGCCGTGGTCGCGATCGACGCCGCCATCGAAGGCCGGCAGCGCCGCGCCTACGTCGAGCGGCGGCTGGCGGCCGCGCTGCGCGAGCCCGCGCTGCACGCGCAGTTCGCCGTCGCGAGCGGCACGGGGTTGGCCGGCTACATCCTGGCGCGCGTGCTCGAGGGCGAGTTCGGCCGCAGCCGGCGCGGGCTGCGGCTCGAGATGATCGGCGTGCGCGACGACGTGCGCCGCCAAGGCGCGGGCCTGCGCTTGGCCGACGCCCTCGTCCAGTGGGCGCAGCGGCACGGCGTGCATGAACTGCAGACCTCCGCGCGTTGGCGCGATGCCGAGATGCTGCGCTGGCTCGACGCCGTCGGCTTCGAGCTGGCGCCGAGCCAGATCCTCGGGCTCGCGGTGGGTCGCCCTCGCGGCGAGCCGGAGCCCGTGACGGCCATCAGCCTGCCGCCGCGCCAGGAGATCGACTTCGGCGCACCCGAGGCCAACGACTTCGAACGCCGCGTGCTCGACCAGCCCGAAGTTCGCCCCATGACGCCGGCGGACTTGCGCGAGGTGGCGCGCGTCGACCGCAGCATCGTGGGCCGCGACCGCGGCGACTACATGGCCGCTCGCTTTGCCGAGACGATGAGCGATTCGGGCCTGCGCGTGTCGCTCGCCGCGCGCCTGGACGGTGCGATCGTCGGCTACCTCATGGCACGCGCGGACCTGGGCGACTTCGGCCGCACCGAGCCGGTCGCGGTGATCGACACGCTCGGCGTCGACCCCGGCTATGCACGCCGCGGCGTCGGCCGCGCGCTGCTGTCGCAATTGTTCGCCAACCTCGAGGCGCTGCAGGTCGAGCGTGTCGAGACGGTGGTGGCGCCGGACGACCTCGCGCTGCGCGGACTGTTTCAGAGCGCCGGCCTCACGCCGACGCAGCGCCTGGCGTTCCGACGCCAGCTCGACGGCAATCCGGCCCCGCGTCGCGGCTGACGCTGCTGCGGCGGCGCGCTGCCGTCTCGCCCGGATCAGCTGCCCTGTGGGCCTGACGCGTCGACGCGCAGCCGGTCCGGGCAGAAGAACTCGATCACGCTGCGGTCGACTGGCGGCGTGTGTTCGCCGCGAATGCGGTCCATCCATGATGCGTACTCGACTGCGCCCGCATCCTGCATGTCGTTCGACGGAACGGGTCGCGCCGCGATCTGCATCGGCGACAAGTCGCAGGGGGTGAGAAAGCTCTGGTCTCGGGTGTGCATGGCTGGCTCCTTGGTTCGTCGCTCGCGCCGGACGTTTTCCGGCGTGACGCCACGATGCCCGTGCGGCGTTCCTGAACCGTTCCTGGCCGCGCGGGTGCTTGCAGCGGGCTGCCGCCGCTCGCACACTCCGTCCGCATGGACAGCCCGCTTTCGCATTCGCCGGCCGACCCGCCCCTGCCGCTGGCGGTGTGCCTGCTCGGCCGCTTCGCGGTGAGCGTCGGTTCGGTCGAGCTCGCCGCCGAGCGCTGGCCCAGCCTGCGCGCCGCCCACCTCGTGCAACTGCTGGCCCTGCAGCCGCGGCGCCGCATGACGCGCGAGCAGGTCATCGACGCCCTGTGGTCGCTGCTCGACCCCGAGGCGGGGGCCGCCAACCTGCGCAAGGCGACCCACCACGCGCGTCAGGCACTGGGCCGCCACGACGCCATCGTCGTACAGGGGGGCGAAGTGGTGCTGTGGCCCGAGCGCAGCGTGACCGTCGACGCCGAGGAGTTCGAACGCCGGGCCGAGGCCGCGCTGGCCCGGCGCGATGCCGCCGAGTGCGCCGAGGTGGCGCGAAGCTATGCCGGCGACCTGCTGCCCGGCGCGCGCTACGAGGCCTGGACGGAGCTCGCGCGCGAGCGCCTGCACGCCACCCATGTCAACCTCCTGCGCACCGCCGCCCAGTGGGAGAAGCTGGCCCAGCTCGAACCCACCGACGAGCCGGCGCACCGCGCGCTGATGCAACGCGAACTCGAGTCAGGAAACCGGGCTGCCGCGCTGCGCTGGTACGCCCACCTGCGCGAGGCGCTGCAACAGTCGCTCGGCGTCTTGCCCGACCGGCAGACAGAAGCGCTCTACGAGCGCTGCCTGGCCGGCCTGCGCACGAGCGGGCCGGCGTTCGTGGGTCGCGCCTTGCCGCTGGCGCAGGTGGCGGCGTGGCTGGGCACGGCGGGCGAGGAGCGGCCCGGCGCGATCGTGCTGCGCGGTCCGGCCGGCATCGGCAAGAGCGCGCTGTGCCGCGAGATCGCCGCCCAGGCCCGCAGCCGCGACTGGGCAGTGGTGCGTGTCGACGCGGTGCGCAGCGGCCGGCCCTACGCCGTCGTTTCCGCGCTGGTCGAACGGCTGCTGCTCGCCGACCGCGGACTGCTCGACCGCATCGGACCGAGCGCACGCAACGTGCTCGCGCTGCACAGCCCGCTCGCCGCGCCGGCCGAAGCGCTGCCCGGGCCGCTCGGCCGGCATCAGGTCGTGGGGGCCGTGCGGCGGCTGCTGGTGGCATCGGCAGCCGGCGCGGACGTGCTGCTGCAGGTCGACGATGCCCACCTGGCGGACGACGCCGACGTCGACGTGCTGCTGCAACTCGCGGTGGCAGGGTCGCCGGTGTGCCTGCTGCTCTCGGCCAGAGCGCCCGCCGCAGGCAGCGCGCTCGCACGCGGCATCGCGCGGCTGCAGCGGCTGGG
>DASWVR010000007.1:0-26382 GCA_036401155.1 Piscinibacter sp.
CCGCCAACGGCTTCGTCGCGCGCGGCGACGGCGTGCGGGCGCGCCATCTGCTCGAGCGCGCCGCCGCGATCGGGCGTGCGCCCGGTGCGGGCGCCGATGCGCTGAAGGCGCTGGCCGCCGGCTACAACAACCTGGCGTCCCATCTGCTCGACGCACCCCGCGACGCGGAACGCGACGCACTCATGATGCAAGCGGCGAAGGGTTCTCGCGACACCTGGCGCGAGGCCGGCACATGGCTCAACGTCGAACGCGCCGAGTACCAGCTCGCCTTGTGTGCCGCGGCGATCGGCGACGGTGAGAAAGCCGTCGGCCACGCCCGCGAGTGCCTGGCGATCTGCGAAGCGAACGACGCCGATGCCTTCGAGCGGTTCTTCGCCCGCGAGGCGCTGGGGCGCAGCCTGCTTGCCGCGGGCGACCCTGCCGCCGCGCGCGGGGAGTTGGCGGCGATGTGCGCGCTGCTCGGTTCGATCGACGAGAACACGCGCGCCTACCCGCAGTCTTCGCTCGACAAGCTGGATCGCGACCTCGCCGCCTGAACTCGCCGGCCCCGCCACCGCGGGGCCGCTCGCCGCCGCCGTCCTCCAGCCCTCCAGCCCCGCGCCGGGGCCGGCGCTCGCCTGCCGCGTCGCCCGGCGCTACGATGCAAGCCCGCAACGACGCGCCGCCGCGCGACCCGCCGGCGCTCGCCTCACGGCCTCAATCAACCCACAAGGTGATGGCATGACGACACGACAATCCCGCCCCGCGGTGCTGGACCAGATCGGCAACACGCCGCTGGTGCAGGTGACCCGGCTCGACACCGGCCCCTGCACGCTGTTCCTCAAGCTGGAGAACCAGAACCCCGGCGGCTCGATCAAGGACCGCATCGGCCTCGCCATGGTCGACACCGCCGAGCGCGACGGGCGCCTGAAGCCCGGCGGCACCGTGGTCGAGGCGACCGCCGGCAACACCGGCCTCGGCCTCGCGCTGGTGGCGCGCGCCAAGGGCTACCGCGTCGTGCTGGTCGTGCCCGACAAGATGTCGACCGAGAAGGTGCTGCACCTGAAGGCGCTGGGCGCCGAGGTGCACATCACGCGCAGCGACGTCGGCAAGGGCCACCCCGACTACTACCAGGACGTGGCGGCGCGGCTCGCGCGCGACATCCCCGGCGCCTTCTTCGCCGACCAGTTCAACAACCCGGCCAACGCGCTCGCCCACGAAACCAGCACCGGCCCCGAGATCTGGCAGCAAAGCGGGCACGACCTCGACGCCATCGTCTGCGGTGTCGGCTCCGGCGGCACGCTCGCCGGGCTGACTGCCTACTTCAAGAAGGTGCAGCCGGCGCTCGGCTTCGTGCTGGCCGACCCCAAGGGCTCGATCGTGGCGGAGTACACCCGCAGCGGCAAGGTCGGGCAGGCGGGCTCGTGGGCGGTGGAAGGCATCGGCGAAGACTTCATTCCCACCATCGCCGACTTGTCGGGCGTGTGCGCCGCCTACGAGATCCCCGACGAGGAAAGCTTCGGCACCGCGCGCGAACTGCTGCGCACCGAAGGCATCCTCGGCGGCTCCTCGACCGGCACGCTGCTCGCCGCGGCGCTGCGTTATTGCCGCGAGCAGACCGAGCCGAAGCGGGTGGTGAGCTTCGTCTGCGACACCGGCACGCGCTACCTGTCGAAGATGTACAACGACCAATGGATGCTCGACCAGGGCCTGCTGCCGCGCAAGCGCTACGGCGACCTGCGCGACGTGGTCTCGCGCCGCTACGAGGAAGGCAGCGTGGTCAGCGTCGGCGCCGACGACACGCTGCTCACCGCCTTCGCACGCATGCGCGCCGCGGACGTGTCGCAACTGCCGGTGCTCGACGGCAAGAAGCTCGTCGGCGTGATCGACGAGTCGGACCTGCTGCTGAGCGTGCACGGCGACCCGGCGCGTTTTCGCTCGGCGGTGAGCACCGCGATGACCGACGCGCCCGAGACGCTCTCGCCGAAGGCCAGCCTCGCGCAGCTCGAAGCCGTGCTCGATCGCGGCCTGGTCGCGATCGTCGCCGATCACAGCGGCTTCCACGGGCTCATTACCCGCTTCGACCTCTTGAACCACCTGCGGAGAACCCTTTCGTGAGCCACGACACCGACAAGCAACTCGGCTTTGCCACCCGCGTGATCCACGCCGGCCAGGCGCCCGACCCCTCCACCGGCGCGATCATGCCGCCGATCTACGCCACCTCGACCTTCGTGCAGCAGAGCCCGGGCGTGCACAAGGGGCTGGACTACGGCCGCTCGCACAACCCCACCCGCTGGGCGCTCGAGCGCTGCGTGGCCGACCTCGAAGGCGGCTCGCAGGCGTTTGCCTTCGCCTCCGGCCTGGCCGCCATCTCGACGGTGCTCGAACTGCTCGACGCCAACGCGCACATCGTGTCCGGCGACGACATCTACGGCGGCACCTTCCGGCTGTTCGACAAGGTGCGCAGCAAGAGCGCCGGCCACCGCTTCAGCTTCGTCGACCTCACCGATCCGGCCAAGCTGGTCGCCGCGCTCACCCCCGAAACGAAGCTGGTCTGGGTCGAGACGCCGACCAATCCGCTGCTGCGCCTGGCGGACCTGAAGGCGATCGCGCAGATCTGCCAGGAACGCAACATCCTTTGCGCGGCCGACAACACCTTCGCGAGCCCGTGGGTGCAGCGGCCGCTCGAACTCGGCTTCGACATCGTCGTGCACTCGACCACCAAGTACATGAACGGCCACTCCGACGTCATCGGCGGCATCGCGGTGGTCGGCAAGGAGCCGCGCCACGCGGCGATGCGCGAGCGGCTCGCGTTCCTGCAGAACGCGGTCGGCGCGATCGCCGGCCCCTTCGACAGCTTTCTCACGCTGCGCGGCGTGAAGACGCTCGCGCTGCGCATGGAGCGCCACTGCAGCAGCGCGCTCGAACTCGCGCGCTGGCTGGAGCGGCAGCCGCAGGTCGCGCGGGTGCACTACCCCGGCCTCGAATCGCACCCGCAGCACGCGCTTGCACGGGCGCAGATGAACGGCTTCGGCGGCATGATCTCGCTCGACCTGAAGACCGACCTGGCGGGCTCGCGCCGCTTTCTCGAAGCGGTGAGGATCTTCTCGCTGGCCGAAAGCCTGGGCGGCGTGGAGAGCCTGATCGAGCACCCGGCGATCATGACGCATGCCACCATTCCGCTCGCCACCCGCCAGCAGCTGGGCATCGGCGACGCGCTGGTGCGGTTGTCGGTGGGGGTCGAAGACGTGGAGGACCTGCGTGCCGACCTGAAGAACGCGCTGGCGCAGATCTGAGGCCGCGCCGCCTGGGCTTGCTCAGGCGGCGACCGGCCCGCGCAGCGCGTGGCGCGGCACGCGGCGCAGCAGGATCAGCACGATCGCGAGGTTGAGCAGGTTCCAGGCGAGGCCGTTGACGAAGGCCGCCTGGTACGAGCCGGTCAGGTCGAACACCTTGCCCGACATCCAGCCGCCCAGCGCCATGCCGAACAGCGTGCACATCAGCACCGTACCGACACGCGCGCCGGCTTCGGCCGGCGGAAAGTGCTCGCGCACGATGATCGCGTACGAGGGCACGATGCCGCCCTGGAACAGCCCGAACAGCGCCGAGATGACGTACAGCGACACCAGGCCGTCGAAGGGCAGGAACAGCAGCAGCGCGAGCCCCTGCAGCACCGAGCCGAGCAGCAGCGTGCGCAGCCCGCCGATGCGGTCGCAGATAAGCCCCGAGATCAGCCGGCTCGCGATGCCGCAGGCGAGCATCAGCGACAGCATCTGGGCGCCGCGCGCCGCCCCATAGCCGAGGTCGGTGCAGTAGGCGACGATGTGCACCTGCGGCATCGACATCGCGACGCAGCAGGCGACGCCGGCCACGCACAGCATCGCCTGTGCCTGGCCGAGCGACAGACCGAACGGCCGCGCCGTCACGCCGGCCGCACGGGCACTCGCGGCGGACGACGGCGCGGCAGCTGCCACCGGCGGGCGCGGCCGCATCAGCAGCGCGAGCGGCGGCATGCTGACCAGGCAGAACAGGCCGAGGCCGATGTAGGTGTCGCGCCAGCCGACCGTCTCGACGAAGTGCTGCACGATCGGCGGCCAGAGCGCGCCGGCGAGGTAGTTGCCGCTCGCGCAGATGGCCACCGCGATGCCGCGCCGGCGCACCCACCACAGCGAGGTGTCGGCGACCAGCGGCGCGAACGTGGCCGAGCTGCCCAGCAGGCCCATCAGCACCCCGTGGGCCAGCGCGAACAAGCCCACGTTGGGCGCGAGCCCGGCGGCTACGAAGCCGGCGCCGAGCCCACCCGCGCCGATCAGCACCGGCAGCATCACGCCGCGCCGGTCGGCAAGGCGGCCCATCAGGATGCCGCCGAGGCCGAAGCCGATCATCATCAGCGTGTAGGGCAGCGAGGCGTCCGCGCGGGCGACGCCGAACTCCGCCTGCACCGACGGCAGCACGACGGCCACGACGTACATGCCGCTGCTGCCGATGGTCATCAGCGCGAGCGCGACGGCGAGGCGAAAGGCGGCGTAGCGCGAGTCGGTCTGGGGCTGCATCGAGGGGTTCGCCGGAGAAGCGAGCCGCCATTGTGCGGCGCGCCGCGCCGGCCCGCCGCTGCCGAGGCCTCAGCTGTCCATGATGCTGCCGAACCAGGAGTTGCCTTCGCCGTCCTTCAGCGCGGCGTCGCCGACCAGGTTCACCGGCCTGCCGCGCCAGCGCGGCGCCTCGGCCGGCCACTGCGAGTCGAACATGAACGCGGAATCGGGTGCGCTCTCGTCGTCCTGGTCGGCGGGCCGCGGCGGGAGGCGGGGTCGGCGGGTCATGGGCGGCATTGTGCGGCGATCGCGCTGCGCCGCACCGCACGAGTTAGGGGTTGCCTGTTCGCGCCATCCGATGTCGTGATCTTGTGCCGCCGGTCACTGCGCGGCCAGCGGCAGGCGCACGCTGACGCTCAGACCGGGCGCGGCGTTGGCGATCGTGAGCTCGCCGCCATGCGCCTGGGCGACCAGCCGGCACAGCATCAGTCCGAGGCCGACACCGCCGGTGCTGCGCTGGCGCGCCGCGTCGGCGCGGTAGAAGGCCTGGCCCAGATGCGCCAGGTGCTCGGGCGCGACGCCGGGGCCGTGGTCGCGCACCGTCAGCACGACCTGCCCGCCGTCGAGCGACGACGACACCTCCGGCGGCGCGGCGGCGCCCTGGCTGTGGCGCAGCGCGTTGTCGATCAGGTTGCGCAGCAGCAGCCGCAGCCGCATGCGGTCCAGCGGCAGGGCCGGCAGGTTCGCGGCGAGGCGGGTCTGCACGCCGCGATCGGCGAACTGCGTCGCCAGCGTCTCGGTGACGAGCGCGTTCAGCTCGGTCGGCTCGCGCTGCAGCGCCGCGTGGCCGGTGGCCAGGCGTTCGCTCTCGAGCAGGTCGATGATCAGGTCGCGCATCTCGGCCAGGTCGTGCAGCAGCGCGTCGCGGGCCGCGCTTTCGTCGACCAGCTCGGCGTTCAGCCGCGCGCGTGTCAGCGGCGAGCGCAGCTCGTGGCTGATCGCCAGCAGCAGTGCGCGTTTGGCGTCCAGCATGTGCTGGATCTCGCCGGCCATGGTGTTGACGCGCTGCGCGAGTTGCCCCAGCTCGTCGTCGCGGCGCAGCGGAATGCGGTGCGCGAAGTCGCCGCGGCCGTAGCGCAGCGCGCCTTCGCTGATGTCGTCGAGCGGGCGCAGCAGGCGGCGCACGGTGGCGTAGGCCAGCAGCGTCAGCAGCAGCAAGGTCGCCAGCGTGCCCCAGCCGAGGACGCTGGCCGCGCGAATGCCCACGGCGTCGGCCAGCAGGAAGGTGACGCGGTGGCCGTCGGGCAGGTCGCGCTGATGCCAGCGGTGGATCTCGCCGTCGGTCCAGTCGCCGCGGCGGCTCTGCCAGCGGCGTGTCAGCTCGGGGTGTGAATCCCATTGCACCCGCGGACCGTCGATGCGGATCGCGATCGGCAGCTGCCGCGTCAGCGCCCGCGCGCGCTCGATCTCGGGCGGCGTGCCGACCTGTTCACTCAGCAGGTCGAGGTAGTGGCCGGTCAAGGGTTTGCCGTAGCCCTGCCAGCCGGCGTGCAGCAGTTCGCGCGTGCCGGCGACGAAGGTGACCGTGGTGGCGACCGCGAGCAGCAGGAACAGCCCGACGAGGCGCCATTTCAGCGAGTGGCGCATGCGTTCGCGCGCGCCTTGCCAGCGGCAGCGCCAGCTCGGCGAGGTCGCGGTGGCGTCGACCTCCAGCGCACCCGGCGAGCGGGATGTCGTCATGCCTTCCCTCGGCTGAAGGTGTAGCCGACATTGCGCAGCGTCTTGATGCAGTCCAGCGGTTCGAGCTTCTTGCGCAGGCGGCTCACCAGGATGTCGACGGCGCGTGTGTAGAGGTCGTCGGCGGCCTGGCCGCGCAGTCGCTCGAGGATCTGGTCGCGGCTGAACACCTTGTTCGGCGAACGCGCGAGCAGCACCAGCAGTTCGAACTCGGTGCCGGTGAGCTCGATCGCGGCGCCCTGCCGGCGCACCTCGCGCCGGTCGAGGTCGATCGCGAGGCCGTCGAACAGCAGGCGCCGCGCCTCGGCCGCCGCGGCCGGCGTCCCACGCGCGCGGCGCAGCACCGTCTGCAGCCGCGCCAGGAGTTCGCGCGGCTCGAACGGCTTGGGCAGGTAGTCGTCGGCGCCGAGTTCCAGGCCGACCACGCGGTCCATCACCTCGCCGCGTGCGGTCAGCATCACGATGGGGATGTCGCTCTCGCGGCGAATCGTGCGGCACAGCTCGAAGCCGTCCATCTCGGGCAGCATCACGTCGAGGATGGCCGCGTCGTAGTCGCCGCTGCGCAGCTTGGCCAGCCCCTCGCTCGGCCGCGTCGCCGCGTCGAGCGCGAACTCGACACGCGCGAAGTAGGCCGCGAGCGGCGCGGAAAGGCGCTCGTCGTCGTCGATCAGCAGGATGCGGCGCATGGCGCGATTGTGCGGCGCGCGGGCGGCGCCGCGGTTCGGCGCGTCAGTGGTGCCACGACGATCGGCCGCGCTGGAGGTGGTCGCGCACTTTCTGCTGCTGCTCGGGCCGCAGGCCGTCGTAGAACTCGGCCATCGCGGCGATGACCTGCGGGCTCTTGTCGCGCACCGCCTGCAGCTTGGCGTTGACGAGGTCCTGGGCGTGCCAGCGGTCGAAGGTCTCGTCGCCGATCAGCGAGGCGATCTCGCTGCGCGGGTCGGTGCTGCCGCGCAGCGCGAGGCGCTGCTCCTGCAGGCGATCGACCAGCACGGCGAGCTTGGCCTTCTGCGCCGCGTCGAGCGCGAGCCGTGCCGCGACCTTGTCGACGGCGCGTTCCTTGAAACGCACGGCGCCTTCCTGGCCCGCCGATGACCAGTCGCCGTGGCGGTGCTGGGTATACGAACAGGCGGTGACGCCGCCGAGCAGTGCGCTCGCACCGAAGACGCCGACGAAGGTGCGCTTGAGCCAGGGTTGCATGCGTGCTCCTTGAGTGGACCGAAGGAGCGCATGGTCGGGCCGCAGCGGCGCTGCGTCTTCTCGGCGCGGTATCGCTGTGTTTCGTTTCTTTTCGCCGGATCGCCTTTCAGCCGCGCAACAGGTGCTGCGAGAACCAGGCCTGCATGCGCTGCCAACCGTCGTCGGCGGCCTCGCGCCGGTAGCTCGGGCGGTAATCGGCGTAGAACGCATGGCCGGCGTCGGGGTAGACGAGCAGCAGCGAGGCGCTGTTGGCCGCGCGCAGCTCGCTGCGCAGCTGCTCGACATGGTCGAGCGGAATGCTCTCGTCCTTGCCGCCGTACAGGCCCAGCACCGGCGCGTGCAGGCGGCGCGCCACGTCGACCGGGTGCTGCGGCTGCAGCGGGGTGGTGGGCCCCGCGAGTCGGCCGTACCACGCGACGCCGGCGCGCAGCCTGGGCTGGTGCGCGGCGTACAGCCAGACGATGCGTCCGCCCCAGCAGAAGCCGGTGATGCCGAGCCGCGTCGCGTCGCCGCCGTGGCGGCGCGCCCATTCGACCGTCGCGTCGAGGTCGGCAAGCACCTGCTCGTCGGGCACCTTGGAGACGATCTTCTCGCGCAGCTCGTCGATGCTGGCGATGGACGACGGGTCGCCCTGGCGAAAGTACAGCGCCGGCGCGACCGCGCAGTAGCCGAGCTTGGCCAGGCGGCGAGCCACATCCTGGATGTGCTCGTGCAGGCCGAAGATCTCCTGCACCACCAGCAGCACCGGGTGCGGGCCGGGCCGCTCGGGCATGGCCCGGTAGGCGGGCATGTCGCCGCCGGCGGTGGGGATGGCCACGTCGCCGGCGACGAGGCCCTTGCTGTCGGTGTGGATGACGGTGCCGGCCACGGGCTGCGCCGCGGCGGCGAAGGGTGGGTTGGTGGGGACGGTCATGGTGATCGCGGGTGAGGCAGTGCAGCCGGGAAAGCCTGATGATGGCAGTTTGCAGCGGCGCGCAGCGCCCGCGCCGCAAAAGGCTCTATCGGATCAACGGCATCTCAGATCGTTGCCAGGCGTGAAGGTTCGCCGCGTGGCTGCGGAAGCGTTCGCCCCGGCCCACGTCCAGCCGCCACCGGCCCCGCCACGCGGGCGTGCGCTCACGACGCCACGCCGACCGCGGACAAATACGGACCCCCAACGGGGCGGCTTCGTGATTTCATCGTGCAGAGGTGGTTGCCATGCGTCATTGGGTGTCAGTTCTGCTTTGCCTGCTGCTGATCGGCTGCGCCAGCGCACCGCCGGTGCAGCGGCCCGATCATCTGTTTGCCGACCACCTGTTCGCTCCGCCCTCGGAGCGCATCGACGTCGCCGAGGTCTTCGCCCTGAGCGACGAGATGAAGCAGTACCTGCGCAGCGAGATCGGCGGCCAGTTGCGTGCGTTTGGTCGGCACGCGGGCCTGGCTCAGGCGCTGACGCAGCCGAACCAGCTCAAGCTGGAGTACGAATCGGCCATGACACGCACCGCGTCGCAGGCTTTTGCCGCGCGTTCGGGCAACTGCCTTTCCCTGGTCATCATGACCGCCGCACTGGCCAAGGCGCTGGACCTGGATGTGCAGTACCAAAGCGCCTATTCCGAAGAAACCTGGAGCCGCAGCGGCGACCTCTACCTGCGCAGCGGGCATGTCAACATCACGCTCGGGCGCCGCTTCACCGCCACCAGCGGAATGCGCGATCCGGCGGCACTCACCATCGACTTCCTGCCGCCCGAGGACGTGCGGGGGTTGCGCACACGTGCCATCGGCGAGGAGACCGTGCTGGCGATGTTCATGAACAACCGCGCCGCGGAAGCGCTCGTGAACGGTCGGCTCGACGACGCATACTGGTTCGCGCGCGAAGCGATGGTTCAAGACCCGAACTTCATGAGCGCCTACAACACCCTCGGGGTGATCTACCTGCGGCAGCACCAGTTTGCGCAGGCTGAGCGGGTGCTGGTTTATGCGCTCGCCCGGCAGCCCTCCAACACGCGCGCGATGGCCAATCTGGCGCTCGTCTACCACGCCATGCAGCGGGGCGGTGAGGCCAGCGCGCTGTTGGCGCAGCTGGCCAAGATCGAGCCCACGCCGCCGTTCCACTATTTCAATCTCGGCCTGGCGGCCATGCGGCGCGACGACTTCAGCAGCGCACGGGACTTCTTCGCGCGCGAGGTCGCACGTGCTGACTACTACCACGAGTTCCATTTCTGGCTTGCCGTCGCCAACTACCGGTTGGGCGACGTGACCCAGGCCCGGAAGCACCTGGGTCTCGCCATGAGTGCCAGCACAACGAAGGGCGAACAGGCGCTCTATGCCGCGAAGCTGGCGTGGCTGAAATCAAAGCAGGCGCACCACTGAGCGCGCCGAACGCAGTCGCCGGGGGCGCAGCTGTCGGCTACTCGCGCGTCTGCACGCTCACCACCTTGCCACCGCGTGTCTCGAACTCGCAGCGGTAGCTGAACGGCGCCGCGTTCATGCCCGGCGCGCGCACCAGCGCGCCGCGGCCTTCGAGGCTGGTGTTGTCGCTCGTCGCCGGGCGCAGCTGGCGCGTGCCGGCGTCGAAATTGACGGTGCCGATGCGCGGGTACTTGCTCTTCAGGGCGGCGGCGGTGGCGGCCTCGCAGGCATCGGGCGTGAACTGGGTGAGGTCGGGCTGCCAGGCCACGGTGTCGGCGGCCGCGCCGATGCGTCCGGTGTCGCGGAAGACCACACCCGAGGTGGCGCCGGTGCGTGCGTTGAAGGCGCAGCTGTAGCTGAACGACACCCCTGCGCCGGCCGCGGCGCGATAGCGGCCCTCGCCCTTCACCGCGGTCTCGTCCTCGTCGTCGAGCGCCGGCGTCAGCGCACGCTTGGCGCCGACGAACTCGACCTCCTGCGCATCGCGCCCGCGCATGCGCCGGATCGTCTCGGCCACCGCCGCCTCGCAGCGCTCGCCCGCCTTGGGAGCGCTGTCGGGCAGCGCGGCGCCGGCGGCGGCCGTGCCGCCGAGGCAGGAGAGGAGGACGCTCAGACGGGTGATGCTGTTCATGGTGCTGCGACGCCGGTGACTGCGGGACGCGATGATGTTCTCGTCTTTCAGCGGCGTCGGCAAGCCCCGCGTTCCCGACGTAAAGTGGCGCCCTCGTCGACAAGCCAGGGAGAACGACAAGATGACGATGCCGCGCCGCGCGTGGCTGGTGCCCGTGCTCGCTTCGCTGCTGCTGGTCGTGCTGCAGGCGGGGGCAGCGCGCGCCTGGGCCCAGCCACGCTTCGACTTCGACCGCACGCCCGGGCACCTGTCCAAGCAGGTGCTCCCCTCGCATGTCGCGTTGAGCCTCGATCTCGACCCCGCGCGCGCTGATTTTCGCGGCGAGGTGCACATCACGCTGCGACTGCGCCAGCCGCAGACGGCGATCGAGCTGCATGCCCACGAGCTGATGGCCGCCGACGCACAGCTCGCCTCGGCGCAGGGTGCGCGCGTGCTGCGGATCGAGCCGCAAGCCGCGACGCAGAGCTGGCGGCTCACGCCGGCCGACGGCGCGCCTATCGCAGCTGGCGAGCACCGCCTCGTGATCCGCTACGCCGGCCGCGTCCACGCCCACGGCGACGGCCTCTTCGCCGCGCCCTACCAGGTGGCCGGCCAGCCGCGTCGCATGTTGGCAACGCAGCTGGAGGCCATCTTCGCGCGCACGCTGTTCCCGGCCTTCGACGAGCCGGCCTTCCGCGCCGTGTACGAGATCAGCGTGCGTGCGCCGCGCGAGTTCGAGGTCGTGTCGAACATGCCGCGGCGCAGCCGCGTGCTCGATGGCGCCATGGCCACCCACCGCTTCGCGCCGACGCCGCCGATGCCCAGCTACCTGGTCAGCGTGGCCGTCGGCCGCTTCGACGTGCTGGCCGGCCGCGCCGCCGGCGTGCCGCTGCGCGTGCTGACGGCCGAGGGCAAGCGCGATCAGGGCTGCGTCGCGCTGAAGGCCACGCGCGAGCTGCTGCCGTACTTCACCGGCTACTTCGGCGTGCCCTACGCGCTGCCCAAGCTCGACCAGCTGGCCGTGCCGAGCACGCGCTGGGGCGCGATGGAGGACTGGGGGTTGATCTCGTACGCGGAGGATGTGCTGCTGGTCGACCCGCAGCGCAGCAGCGGCGACACCGTGCGCGAGGTCTATGAAACGGTGGCGCACGAAATCGCGCACCAGTGGTTCGGCAACCTCGTCACCGCCGCCTCGTGGGAGGAGATCTGGCTCAACGAGGCCTTCGCGACGTGGATGCAGACCAAGGCCACCGACCGCTTCAACCCGGGCTGGCAGATCCAGCTGCAGAACCGTCTGCCGGTTGAGCGCGCGATGGCGCTCGACGCCGGCGCCGCCACGCGCGCGATCCGCTCGGGTCCGGTGCGCGAAACGGCGGTGTCCGACGTCTTCGATTCGATCACTTACGCCAAGGGCGGCGCGGTGCTGTCGATGCTCGAGCAGTGGATGGGGCCGCGCGTTTTTCGCGACGGCCTCGTCGCCTACATGGCAGACCGCCGGCTGTCGAACGCGACCGCCGGCGACCTGTGGCACCACGTCGGGCGTTCCTCCGGCTTCGACGTGGCGGCGGTGGCGGCGAGCTGGACCGACCAGCCGGGCTTCCCACTGGTGCAGGTGGCAAGCGGATGCAACGATGGGCGCACCCGCGTCACGCTGCGCCAGAGCCGCTTCACGACGTCCGGCGCGCTCGCCGGCGCCGAGCCGGCCGCGCTCGCGCCGTTGTGGAAGATCCCGCTGCGGCTGGCGCAGGGCAGCTCGCACCGCAACGTGCTGCTCGACCGCCCGGAACAGAGTTTCACGCTGGGTGCCTGCAGCGACGAGCCGCTGATCGCAAACGCCGGCGGGGTCGGTTTCTACCGCGTCGCCTACAGCGACGCGGCACTGCGCGTGCTCACGCGCCGCTTCGCATCGCTTGCCCCGGCCGACCGGGTCACGCTGCTGAGCGACAGCTTCGCGCGCATGCAGGCGGGGCAGCTCGGCATGCCGGCCTACACCGCGCTGCTGCAGGCGCTGCCGCAGGTCGCCGACACCTCGCGCGGCGTGTTGTGGTCGCTCGCCAGCACGCAGCTCGACTTCCTCGACATCGCGCTGAAGGGCACGCCCGCGCAGCAGCAGCTGCACGAGCTGGCGCGCTCGCTGCTCGCGCCCCAACTCGGACGCCTCGGGTGGGCGCCGCGCCCCACCGAGGACACGCTGACCAGCAAGCTGCGCGCGACCTTGATCGAGCAGCTCGCGAAGTTCGACCATCCGTCCACGGTGCAGCAGGCGCTGCGCCTGTTCGATGACGACGACACCGGCCGCGCCAGGCTGCCGGCCTCGATCCGCAGCGCGGTCGTGCGTGCGGCCGGCATGCATGCGGACCGCGCTCGCTTCGAAAGCTTGCTGGCGCGGCTGAAGAGCGCCGCCGGCGAAGAAGACCGCTGGATGTTCGCGGTCGCGCTCGCCTCGGGCCGCGACGCCGCCCGCGCCGAACAACTGCTGGCCGCCGCGCTCCAAGGCGTGGCACCCGCCAACATCGCGTCGGCGCTGCCCGGCATGGTGGCTCGCCACTCGCCGTTCGGCGAGCTCGCCTACCGCGTCACGGCGTCGAACTGGCAGCGCTTTGCCGATCTGGCTGGCAACTGGGGCAAGGGTCACCTGCTGCCGCAAGCGGCCCAGGGCTTCAGCGACGCCGGAAACGCCGCGCGCCTGATCGAAGACCAGCGCGACAAGGCGGGGCCGGACGGCGCGGTGCCGGCGGCACGCGAAGCCGAGCAGATCCACCTGCGCGCCGCCGTCAGGGCGCGCGATGCCGCGGGGCCGGAGAAGATGCCGCCCGGCTGACGCCTGCCGCGCTTCGAGCTTGCAAGGCGAGAACCGGTCGCCGGGGCGGACCGGCGCATCGAGCAGCGACGCCGGCATCGCGAGGTCTCATGTACCCCGGCGTTGATCGACCAACGCATATGCAAGCTCGCAATGCTTCGTTCCCGCCGCGGGTGGCGCTCCCTACAGTGCGGCGTTCAGATCAGCGCGCCCTCCCAGGACATCCATGATGATGTTGGCGAGTAGGGCAGGGCTACTCTTAAGTCGTTCTTCTCATAAGAATCCAAGAAATCAGTCGTTCCGCGTCTGCATCGGTTTTCCTACGATGCACCGTCCGATCATTCACGAGCCGCGCCGCGGCACGCATTCCATGCCGACCATCGTTTCCGCCATACGCCGCCGCGCTGTTCTCATTGCGATGCCGGCCCTGCTGGGCTTCGGCCTCGGGCCCGCCGCACACGCCGCCGGCCCGGCGCTGCTCAACGTCAGCTACGACGTCGCGCGCGAGTTCTACAAGGACTACAACGCCGCCTTCATCAAGCACTGGAAAGCGACTGCCGGCGAAGACATCACCGTCAACCAGTCGCACGGCGGTTCGAGCAAACAGGCGCGTGCGGTCATCGACGGCCTGGAGGCCGACGTCGTCACGATGAACCAGTCGAACGACATCGACGCCATCGCCGAGCGGGGCAAGCTGCTGCCGCTGGACTGGGCCAAGCGCCTGCCCAACAACAGCGCGCCCACCACCTCGACCACCGTCATCCTGGTGCGCAAGGGCAACCCCAAGGGCATCAAGGACTGGGCCGACCTTGCCAAGCCGGGCGTCGGCGTGGTGATCCCGAACCCGAAGATCACCGGCAACGGCCGCTACACCTACGTCGCGGCCTGGGGTGCGGCGATCAAGGCAGGCCAGTCGCCGGCGCAGGCGCGCGAACTGGTGCAGAAGATCTTCGCCAACGTGCCCGTGTTCGACGGCGGCGGACGCGCGGCGACCACCACCTTCGCGCAGCGCGGCATCGGCGACGCCCTCGCGACCTTCGAGAGCGAGATCAACCTGATCAAGGCCGAGTTCGGCGCCGACTTCGATGTCGTCTATCCGCAGTGGAGCATCCTGGCCGAGAACCCGGTGGCTGTGATCGACAAGGTGGCCGACAAGAAGGGCACACGCCGCCAGGCCGAGGCCTACCTCAAGTACCTGTGGTCCGACGAGGCGCAGGAGATCGCGGCCAAACACCAGATCCGCCCGCGCTCGGCGGCCATCCTGGCCAAGTACTCGAGGGATTTTCCCAAGGTCAACCTGTTCACCATCGACGAGGTGTTCGGCGGCTGGAGCCGCGCGCAGAGGGAGCACTTCGACGACGGCGCGATCTACGACCAGATTCTGAAGTCCGGACGCAAGTAGTCCGCCGCAAATGCTGTTGCGTCGCACGCTCCTGAAGCGGCACAGCGTGCTGCCCGGCTTCGACCTGGCGCTCGGCTTCACGCTGCTGTACCTCGGCTTCGTCGTGCTGATTCCGCTGAGCGCGGCGTTCCTGAAGACCTTCACGATGAGCTGGCCGGCATTCTGGGAAGCCGTCAGCGCACCCCGCGTGCTGGCGTCGTATCGGCTGACCTTCGGCGCCTCCTTCGGCGCGGCGCTGCTGAACGCCTTCTTCGGCCTGATCGTCGCGTGGGTGCTGGTGCGCTACGAGTTCCCCGCCAAGCGCATGATCGACGCGCTGGTGGACCTGCCCTTCGCGCTGCCGACGGCGGTCGCCGGCATCGCGCTGACGGCGCTCTATTCGCACAACGGCTGGATCGGCCAGTTCCTGCCGTTCAAGGTCAGTTTCACGCCGCTCGGCGTGTTCGTCGCGCTGACCTTCATCGGCCTGCCCTTCGTCGTGCGCACCCTGCAGCCGGTGCTCGAAGACCTGCACAAGGAGGTCGAGGAGGCGGCGGCGACACTGGGCGCGACACGCTGGCAGACCTTCACCAAGGTGATCCTCCCGATCGTCACGCCGGCGCTGCTGACCGGGTTCGCGCTCGCGTTCGCGCGCGCGCTCGGCGAATACGGCTCGGTGATCTTCATCGCCGGCAACCTGCCGATGGTCAGCGAAATCACACCGCTCCTGATCATCACCAAGCTGGAGCAGTACGACTACACCGGCGCGACGGCCATCGCAGTGGTGATGCTGGTGGCCGCCTTCGCGCTGCTGCTGGCGATCAACGGATTGCAGGCGTGGGCACGCGCGCGGCAGGGGCGATGAGGTGAGCGCCATCGTCTCCACCGCCGTGCCCGCTGCGCAGACTGCCGTCGCGCCGCGCAACCTGCCGGCCGCCACCACCGAGCCGCGCTGGCTGCAATGGTCGCTGATCGGCGTGGCGCTCGCCTTCCTGACGCTGTTCCTGTTCGTGCCGCTCGCGGTCGTGTTCGTCGAGGCCTTGAAGAAGGGCTTCGGCGTCTACCTCGCCGCGATCACCGACCCCGACGCGCTGTCGGCCATCAAGCTGACGCTGCTCGCGGCCGCGATCTCGGTGCCGCTGAACCTCGTGTTCGGCGTCGCCGCGGCCTGGTGCATCGCGAAGTTCGACTTCCGCGGCAAGAACCTGCTGCTGACGTTCATCGACCTGCCGTTCTCCGTGAGCCCGGTCATCGCGGGCATGATCTTCGTGCTGGTGTTCGGCCTGCAGGGCTGGTTCGGCGAGTGGCTGCGCGACCACGACCTGAAGATCATCTTCGCGCTGCCCGGCATCGTGCTGGCCACGGTGTTCATCACCTTCCCCTTCATCGCGCGGGAGCTGATTCCGTTGATGCAGGCGCAAGGCACCGAGCAGGAGGAGGCGGCACGGGTGCTTGGCGCCGGCGGCTGGCAGATCTTTCGCCGCGTCACGCTGCCCAACATCAAGTGGGCGCTGCTGTATGGCGTGATCCTCTGCAACGCACGCGCGATGGGCGAGTTCGGCGCGGTGAGCGTGGTCTCGGGGCACATCCGCGGGCAGACCAACACGATGCCGCTGCACATCGAGATCCTCTACAACGAGTACCAGTTCGCCGCCGCCTTCGCGGTGGCCTCGCTGCTGGCCGGCCTCGCGCTGGTGACGCTGGTGCTCAAGTTCATCGTCGAGCAGCGGGTGAAGACCGAGATGAAGGCACTGCCCCATGAGCATTGAAGTCCGCGACCTGAACAAGCGCTTCGGCCCCACGGTCGTGTGCGACAACCTGAACCTGGACATCCCGGCCGGCGAGCTGGTCGCGCTGCTCGGGCCCTCGGGCTCGGGCAAGACCACGCTGCTGCGCATCATCGCCGGGCTCGAAGTGCCCGACAGCGGCACCGTGCTGTTCCACGGCGAGGACGCCACCGACACCGACGTCCGCGAGCGGCAGGTCGGCTTCGTGTTCCAGCACTACGCCCTGTTCGGCCACATGAACATCTTCGAGAACGTCGCCTTCGGTCTGCGGGTGCGGCCGAAGTCGACGCGCCCCGCCGAACGCGAGATCCGGTCCAAGGTGATGGAGCTGCTGAAGCTGGTGCAGCTCGACTGGCTCGCCGAGCGCTACCCGCACCAGCTCTCCGGCGGCCAGCGGCAGCGCATCGCGCTCGCGCGGGCGCTCGCGGTCGAACCCAAGGTGCTGCTGCTCGACGAGCCCTTCGGCGCGCTCGACGCGAAGGTGCGCAAGGAATTGCGCCGCTGGCTGCGCCGCCTGCACGACGAGATGCACGTGACCAGCGTGTTCGTCACCCACGACCAGGAGGAGGCGATGGAGGTGGCCGATCGCATCGTCGTGATGAACCAGGGCCGCATCGAGCAGGACGGCCCGCCCGACGAGGTGTACGACCATCCGAAGACGCCCTTCGTGCTGCAGTTCCTCGGCGACGTGAACCTGTTCCACGGCCGGGTCGATCGCGCGGGCGCCGGCAGCGAGGTGAGCTACGTGCGGCCGCATGAACTGCGGATCGTCGCCGAGCCGCAGGCCGGCTCGATTCCCGTCACGCTGTCGCAGGCGCTCACGGTCGGGCCGAACACGCGGCTGGAGTTCAAGCGCGTCGACGACGCAAGCTATATCGACGTCGAACTGCCGCGCGCCGAATACACGGCGTTGCGCGACGCGCTCGCCCTCAAATCGGGCGCCACGGTGCACCTCGTGCCGCGGCGTGTCACCACGTTCACGGAAAGCCTGCTCGACCCGGCGGCCGCCATCTAGGGTCAGGCCGCCAGCGCACGCTGCACCTCGTCGCGTGTCAACGTGGGCGCGAACCCCTCGATGAAGGCGTAGACGTAGCCGCGCAGCCAGCTGCCGCGGCGAGCCCTGGGGCAGGCTCAGCGTCACCTGCGGAGCGCAGCGGCGACCGCGGTCAGGTTGAAGCCGCGGCGCACCGTTTCGCGCACCGAGCGCAGCTGCTGGAAGTTCATCCGAATCCGGCTTTCGAGCGAAGAACGCTTGACGAAGCGCCGGATTCTGCGCAGATCGCGCCAGCCGGGCAACGACCGAATCCTTCTATCGATCAGTGGCCCGGGTATATGTGCATACGCGGCCTCACGACAGCAGCTGCTTGCGCGCGCGGTGCAGCCGCACGAAGAGGTTCTCTTCGCTGATCGCGAGCGCGGCGCACACGTCTTCGGTCGCCCGCTCCTGCAGCACTCGCAGGTGCATCACCTCGCGCAGACCGGCAGGCAGCGCCTCGATGCGCGCGAGCGCCTGGGCCAGGCACTGGCGCTGCTCGGCCAGCTCGTCGGGCCGCGGCCGGGGGCATTCGAGCGTGCCGGCGGCGCCGTCCTCGTCGCCCTCGTCGAGGCTGTCCACGCCGGCGCGCTGGCGCACCAGGTCGACGATCTTGTGCTTGAGGATCGCGGTGAGCCACGAACGCAGGGACGAGCGCCCGGCGTAGCTGGCGCGGCCGGCGATCACCGCCTCGAAGACGTCGTGCACCACGTCCTCGGCCAGCACCGGGTCGTGCAGCCGGCGCTGGGCGAAGCGCACCAGGGCGCCGCGGTGCGACACCATGTCCTGCCACGACACCGCGCCGGCCGGATGCCGTCCGATCAAGGCGGGGTGGAAGGTGTCGGGCGTGGCGGTCGAGGCGGCGGCATGGGCGGTCATCGGAGGCTCCGGGGTTCGTCTGGCGATGCCATGAACTGTGGCCACCGTCCATCGCACGCTCGTCGCCGAACCTCACAGCCAGATCACATTTGAGTAAGAACGGCCGCGCATTCGCGACAATCGTGCATGCCCTCGACCATCCTCGTCGCCGAAGACCAGGCCGACATTCGCGACCTGATCGTGATGAACCTGCGCCATGCCGGCTACGAGGTGAATGCGGTGGCCGACGGCGTGGCCGCGCTGGCAAGCCAGAACGAGCAGGCCAGCGACCTGCTGATCCTCGACCTGATGATGCCGGGGCTGGACGGCCTCGAGGTCTGCAAGGCGCTGCGCGCCCGCGGGCGCAGCACGCCGATCTTGATGCTCACCGCCAAGTCGACCGAACTCGACCGCGTGCTGGGCCTCGAGCTCGGAGCCGACGACTACCTGACCAAGCCGTTCTCGCTGGCCGAGCTGCTGGCGCGCGTGAAGGCGCTGCTGCGCCGCGCCGACCTGCTGCGCGCCGCGCAGGCCGGTGCCGCCGCGCAGGCGAGCACGCTGCGCAACGGCGACCTGGAGATCCTGCCGGCCAAGCGGCTGGTGCGCTACCGCGGCGAACAGCTCGACTTCACCGCCCTGGAGTTCGACCTGCTGCTGCACTTCGCCCAGCACCCCGGCCATGTGTTCTCGCGCGGCCAGCTGCTCAACGCCGTGTGGGGCTACAGCCACGACGGCTACGAGCACACGGTGACGACCCACATCAACCGCCTGCGCGCCAAGCTCGAAGCCGACCCGATGCGGCCGGTGCTCATCCTCACGGTGCGCGGTGCAGGCTACAAGATGCGCGAGGCCCCCGGATGAGCAGGGCATCGATACCTCGGCCCGATCCGTCGACAGCTCGGAACGAACGGAGGGGGTGCACCGGCGCGAGATCCAAGACCGCTCGCCCTGGGGTATCGAAGGGCCGGCTCAAGGGCACACCCGCCACATGACCGTCCGCCTCAAGATCGCGCTGACGATCTTCATCACCGGCGCCCTGACGGCGCTCGGCGTCATCGCCACCGTGCTGTTCGCCTTTCAGCGCTTCGAACACGAGATGACCTACCGCCGCGCCGACGCCTTTCTCGGCCGCGTGGTGGCGATGTACGACAACCTGTTCGAGCTGCACCAGCGCCGGCCGGAGGAGTTCAACGTCTTCCTGCGCAACCTGGTGCTGTTCGAGCCCGACATGGAGCTGTACCTGCTCGATGCGCAGGGCACGGTGCTGTCGTCTACCGGTGAGGTCAAGCTGCCGCCCGGCTTCAAGGTGGCGCTCGGGCCGGTGCGCCAGGCGATCGGCGGCGTCGACATGGCCTACGTGATGGGTGACGACCCCGAGCGCATGGACGCCAACGCGGTGATCGCGGCGCGCGCCGTGCGCCGGCCGGTGATCCACCAGGCGAGCGAGCCGGACGGCTACCTGTACCTGGTGTGCCACCACCCGGTGCTCACCGAGGGCCGGCTGCAGGTGCTCGGCAGCACCTTCGCCAAGCCGGCGCTGGCGGCGGTGGTCGGCGTGGTGGCGATGGCCACGCTGCTCGCGGCGTGGATCATCGGCGCCGTCACGCGGCCGCTGCGCCAGCTGACGGGCGCGGTGGCGACGATCTCGCAGCGCGGACTCGAAGAAGGCGTGCCGGGGGCGCCCGAACGGCTGATGCCGCCGCCCACGCCGGACGAGTTCGGCCGGCTCACGACGGCCTTCGAGATGATGCTCGACACCTGCCGCCGCCAGTGGGCGGCGCTGCGCCGGCTCGACCACTTCCGCCGCGAGGGCGTCAGCAACCTGTCGCACGACCTGCGCTCGCCGCTGACGGCGACCACCGCCTGCCTGGAGACGCTGGAAGCGCGCTGGGGCGCCGAGCCGGCTCGCGACGACGACCGCCGCCTGATCGAGATGGCGCTGCGCAACACGCGCAACGCGGCGCGCCTGGTGCAGTCGCTCGGCGACCTGGCGCAACTCGACGAGCCGAGCTTCCGGCTGCGCGCCGAGCCGATGGACGTCGGCGAACTGCTCGACGACATCGCGCTGCGTTTCGGCGAGCGCGCGGCGCGGCGCGGCGTGGCGCTGCGCACCGAGCACGAGCCCCTCGGGCCGCCGCCCTTCGTGGCGCTCGACATCGAGCTGTTCGAGCGGGCGGTGGCCAACCTGGTCGACAACGCGCTCAAGTTCAGCCGCCCCGGCGACCGCGTGACGCTGGCGGCGCGGGTCGCGGGCGACCGGGTGGAGGTGAGCGTCGCCGACAGCGGCCCGGGCATCCCGGCGGCCGACGTGCCGCAGCTCTTCGACCGCTTCTACCAGAGCCGCCAGAGCGTCGCGCCGGCCACCGGCGAAGGCGGCAAGGGGCTCGGCCTCGCCATCGTCAAGCGCATTGCCGAACTGCACGGCGGCGACGTGCGCGTGGCGAGCGACGTGGGCGCCGGGACGACAGTGACGCTGCTGCTGCCGAGGGCGGCGGTCTAGCAGCTGGCCAGTGCGGCGTCGACCCGCGCGTACGGCCCGCCACCGGGAGGGAAAGCACTGATGCAACGCCAATCGCACGCGGCCTACAGTCTCGGCACTCGCGGGCGGGCACCTCCATGGTGCCTGCAGGGCGGGGGTCTGAGGAGACAAATCGACGCGGCGACGGCCACCGGCCCAAGCCGCGAATGACGGCAGGACCGCTGGACGGTCGATGTCAGAATGAAAGGGCGCTGGAGCACCAGCGCCCTTTTTCATGCTCGAACTCGCCACCGTCACGCTCGCCTCCCTGTTCGCCGGTTTTGTCGACGCCATCGTCGGTGGCGGTGGCCTGATCCTGGTGCCGGCCCTTTTCAGCGTCTTCCCATCCGCCGCGCCGGCCACGCTGTTCGGCACCAACAAGGGTGCGGCGGTCTGGGGCACGGCCTGGGCCACTGCGCAGTTCGCCCGGCGCGTCACGATGCCCTGGGGCGCGCTGCTGCCGGCAGCCGTGGCCGCACTTGTCGGCGGCTTTGCCGGCGCCTGGACCGTGACGCTCGTGAGCCCGACCGGCTTGCGCCGAGCGCTGCCCTTCATCCTGCTGGCGGTGCTCGTGTACACCCTCGCCCGCAAGGACCTCGGCCGCCACCACGTTCCCACGCTGCACGGTCGTCGCCAGGCGGCGGTGGCGAGCGCGATCGGCCTCGTGATCGGCTTCTACGACGGCTTTTTCGGTCCGGGCACCGGCAGCTTCTTCGTCTTCCTGTTCGTGCGCCTCCTGGGCTTCGATTTCCTGCACGCGAGCGCCGGCGCCAAGCTGCTGAACACCGCGACCAACCTGTCGGCGCTGCTGCTGTTCGGCCTCAAGGGCCACGTCTGGTGGCACATCGCCGCGGTGATGGCGCTCGCCAACGTCGCCGGCAGCCTGCTCGGCACGCGCCTCGCGCTGAAGCACGGTGCCGGCTTCGTGCGCGTGATGTTCATCGGCGTGGTCGGCGCCTTGATACTGAAGACCGCTTACGACAGCTTCCTGCGCTAAGGCGGCTACGCCATGAACTCGCAGAGCAGCCGGTGGAAGTGGTGCACGCCCTGTTCGCGGGTCGGCGAGTAGCGGCCGCCGCGGTAGCGGCTCGAGCGCACGCCGCGCTGCACGGCTTCGACCACCGCCTCGTCCTCCATCTCCACCTGGTCGAGCGCGCCGCCGGCGCCGCGGCCGAGCTTGCTCTCATCCCATACGTAGGCGCGAAACGCCACCCGGGTGCGCGTGGACGCGAGCGGCAGCACCAGGTTCAGCGACAAGCCCCAGGGATAGAAGTTGAGCATCAGGTTCGGGAACACCCAGTAGTAGTACGCCGCGACCCGCTTGCCGTGATCGGGCGAGTCCGCCGGCAGGTCGAAGGCGGCCTCGTCGTCCTTCGCCAGCGCCAGCTGCAGGTTGGCGTAGCGGTGCAGCTCGCTCGAATAGCTGCCGTAGTCGATGACCTGGTTCAGCGCGGGGTGGATGAAGGGCACGTGAAACCCTTCGAGGTAGTTCTCGACGTACAGCGCCCAGTGGGCGCCGACGTGGTAGTCGCGGTCGCGCCGCGGGTCGTGGCGCATGCGCCCGAGGGGCAGCCACGCCAGCCGCGCCTGGATGTCGCCGACGAAGGCCTGCAGCGGCGCCACCGGGTCGAGCGCGGCGAACGCGTGCGGGCCCACCAGGTCGAAGGCGATCTGCGGCAGGTGGTCGGCGTCGGACGGGAAGTTCTTCGCGCACTCGAACTCGGGCATGAAGGTCACGCGCCCGGCCAGGTCGAAGCGCCGCGCGTGGTAGCCGCAGCGGATCTGCTCGGCCTGGCAGGGGCGCTGCACCAGGATGTTGCCGCGGTGGGTGCAGACGTTGGACAGGCAGCGCAACGTGCCGGCCGCGTCGCGTGCGAGCAGCAGCGGCTCGTCCAGGCAGCCCGGCAGCAGGTCGCGCGGCGACAACGAGCCCGGCTGCGCGACGTCCGCGGTGTCGCCGATCCACTGCCAGGTGCGGCCGAACACCCGTTCGCGCGACAGCGCATAGGCCGCTTCGTCCCGATAGAAGGCGCTGTCGATGGTGGAAGCGGTGGTGATGTCCGGATCGACGAAGTACGGCATGTTCAAGGGGCAAACGCTGTCGCGATCGTTGCAGTGTGCAACGCGAGCAGCCGCCCTACCAAGGGTGTGGAACCATTGGTTTCAATCGGCGCTTCATTCGCCGAATAGCAGGGTGCTCCAGGGACTGTTCGGCGCACCGGCGGCGCTGCCGTTCCGTAGCATCGAACACGACCCGAAGTGCCTCGAGAACGCCATGCCCGTCGACCCCCAGCTCCGCTCGCTCAACATCGATATCCCCGCCCAGCCGGAGGCCCTGGTCAAGCTCTCGCTGCTGCTCGCCGACGACGACATCAAGCTGCAGGCGCTCGCCTCGCTGATCGAATCCGACATGGCGCTCGCCTCGGCCGTGCTGAAGGCGGTGAACTCCTCGCTCTACGGTGTCGCCGGCCGCGTGCAAAGCGTGCAGCAGGCGATCACCTTTCTCGGCACCCGCGAAGTCGCGTCGGTGACCTTCGAGATGGGCCTGAAGGCGGTGTTCCCTGCCGCGCCCGAGCTGGAGCCGGTGTGGGAACGTGCCGGCGTGCGCGGCCTGCTGATGGGGCGCATCGGCACCGCACTCGACGTCGACCCCTGGGCCTCGCATTCGGCCGGCCTGTTCGAGGAGTGCGGCAAGGCGGTGCTGTTTCGCCATGCGCCCGAGCGCTATCGCCCGATGCTCAAGGCGGCGAAGAGCGACGAGGAACTGCTGTTCCTCGAGCACCAGGAGTTCGGCGTGAGCCACGACGCGCTGGGCGCCGCGCTGTGCGAGAGCTGGGGCCTCGCGCCGGCGGCCGTGCACAGCGTGCGCTACCACGTGATCGTCAACACGACCCGGGAACTGCCGATGCAGGTGCAGCGCCGCGCCATCTGCGCCATCTCGGCGCTGGCGAACGCCCTGATGGCCGACCCCGAGACCGTCGACGACGTGGCACGCGCCGTGGCGCCGCAGGCCGACATGGACGTCGTGATGGTCCTGCGCGGCACGCGCCGCGTGCAACAACAGATCGAAGCCGCCGTCGCGCGCTGCGAAGCGTAGCGGCGCGCGTTCAGTTCTGCACTTGTTTGTAGATGGACTCGGCGAGTGCGAGCAGCTGGTCCCTGGGCAAGGCGCCGACCAGGGCGTAACCGGTGCTGCCTTCGACCCAGTAGAACATGCCGAGGTCGCCTTGGCGTTCGTAGGCGAAGGCGGCCGGCGTGTTCTGCTCGGGCTTGCGCAGGTAGACGGTCACGCGCTGCGGGGGGCTATCGCCGCTGCGCTGGTACATCAGCTGGGCGCATGGGCCCTGGTCGTCTGGCAGCAGGCGACCGCCGACCAGTTCGAAGCCGTGCGCACGCAGGTCGAACAGCTTGACCGGCCGGTCGATGCGCTTGGTGAGCCAGCGGCTCAGATGTTCTTCCTGGGCGCGTGCGTCCTCGGGTGTCTTGCCGGCCACGGCCACTTCCACCGGGTGGCGCACCTCGGGCACGTAGACCGCATGCGCCACCATCGCGCGCTGCTCCCAGCCCACGGCCGCGGTGTCGGCGTCGCCGCCCTGCAGCCGCCACATCGCGCCGGCACCGGCGGCGGCGCCAAGCACGAACACCATGATGGCGGCGGCCAGACGCTGCCAGCCGCGCGGCGCGACGCTCGGCGCGTGGTTCCACACCAGCTGCTCCAGACGGGTCGGCACCGGCTCGTCGGCGATCGGGCCGAGGCGCGCCCGCAGGGCATCGCGGTCGGCCGCCCACAGGCGAACCCGCGCCGCTTCCTGCGGGTGCTCGCGCAGCCAGGCTTCGAGTTCCGCGCGCTGGGCGGCGGGCAGTTCGTCGTCGAGCCAGGCCGAGAGCCGGTCGTCGATCGGGAGGTCGTCGTGCGGGGTGCTCATGTCACTGGTCCATTGCGCTGCGCGCCACCCAGGACGCATGAAACTGCCGTTCGCCTGGAGCAGCGGACTGAGCCTGTCGAAGGCCCCGTGTGTCGAAGGGGGCAGCGCCGGCAGCACGTCCGCAGGGCTTCGACAAGCTCAGCCCGAACGGATTTGGTATTCCGATCATCCTGAGCTTGTCGAAGGACAGGCTCAGGATCCGCGGGGGCTCCGACAAGCTCAGCCCGAACGGGCGGGTGGGGCGGACTGCGTGTTTCACTTCAAACGACGCGCCGCAAACTGCGCGTCCCGGGAGTGGCGGGGGCGTGACCGTCGAGCAGCGCGCGCAGCACCGCGCGGCCGCGCGAGACGCGCGACATCACGGTGCCCACGGGGATGCGCAGCACCTCGGCGCACTCGGCGTACGACAGCTGTTCGAGCGTCACCAGCAGCAGCGGTTCGCGCTGCTCGATCGGCAGCTGCGCGAGCGCGGCCAGCAGGTCCATGCGCAGCCCCGGGTCGGGCAACGTGCTCGCCTGCAAGGCCTCGGGTCCGTCCTGCAGCTCCTGCGGCTCGACGCTCGTCATGCGCGAGTTGCGGCGTCGCTCGTCCATGTGGGCGTTGTGCGCGATGCTGATCACCCACACCAGGATGTCGCGCCGCTGGTCGAACTGGTGCCAGTGCGCCAGCGCGCGCTCCAGGGCGGTCTGCACCAGGTCGTCGGCGGTGCCGGCGTCGAACACCAGCGAACGCGCGTAGCGGCGCAGTCGCGGGATGGTCGAGAGCAGCTGCTGCCGAAAGGCGGTCGGGGCGGTCACATCGGGTGTACGTGGGCCGGCCGGCGCTTATTCCCCGGCAATGCACGCGAGCATAGCCGGCGTCGGCCCGTGCGCAATCGGTCACGCCCGGCGCGCGCTGCGGCCCGCCATGGGGTCTTCGCGCGCGCCCGGGCGATCCCGGACAATGTCGGCATGACCCCACCGATCCGGGCCCTGGCCCCGAGCTTCTCCGTGCTGGAGTTCCGCGCGGCGCTCGGCATGTTCGCCACCGGCGTCACCATCGTGACCGGGCTCGACGCCAATGGGCAGCGCATCGGGCTCACCGCCAATTCGTTCAACTCGGTGTCGCTGGACCCGCCGCTCGTGCTGTGGAGCCTGGCGCGGGCGGCCGGCTCGATGCCGGCCTTTACGCGCGGCTCGCATTACGCGATCAACATCCTGGCCGCCGACCAGCGCGAGCTGGCCGAGCGCTTTGCGAGCAAGGCGGTGGACCGCTTTGCCGGCGTCGTCTGTCGCGAGGGCGCCTGCGGGGCGCCGATTCTCGAAGGTGCGGCCGCGGTGTTCGAGTGTTTCAACCGCAGCCGCTACGCCGAAGGCGACCACGTGATCTTCGTCGGCGAGGTCGAGCGCTGCGAGCGCCGCGAAGGCGCCCAGCCGCTGATCTTCCACGGCGGGCGCTACTTCACCGAGCTGCCGCTGTAGGCGAACCTTCTTCTTCAATACGCCAGCGCGGTCGCGCCGGCCTTGCGCGCGGCCTGGGTCAGGCCGCCGTAGCCCCAGGCCCCGGGCGCAATCTCCTGCACCACCACGTAGCTGGCCGGATGCAGGCCGCCGAGAAGCGCCGACAGCTCTTCGTGGACCGCGTCGACGAAGCG
>DASWVR010000008.1:0-12608 GCA_036401155.1 Piscinibacter sp.
TGTTGGAGGTACTTCGTCTCGGGGCCTAACGTTTGACATGAGCGGCGTGTGGAAGCGGGCGAAGCCCGCTGGAACACGTCCGCTCGATGGAAGGGTTAGAGCACATTCCGCAGGTACGGGAACAGCAGCAGGATGGACAGAACCCACACGACCGCTGCGACAGCGAACAAACCGATGCCCCCCGGTGCACTGAGCAGGCTTGCGGGCACCAGCAGGCTCTTGAAACTGAACCGTCGATGGGGCCGAAGCCTTCCACGGGAGCCTACTACTGCGCCAGCGCCGCTAGCGGCGAACCCTGAAGCGATGGCGACCAGAGTGTTGCCCGTGATTGCTGCCGCGGAGAAGGTTGCAGCAATAGGAGCCAGGATAACGGCAAGCCAAATGCTTGCGTTCGGCGGGGACTGAACTTGGCTCAGCTGACCACAAGCAGGACAGCGGATCCTTGAGGGCAAGACAATGCGCCTCCAGCTGGCGAGAGACCCCCTGTGACAGTGAGGACAGCGGTCCATGGGCTCTAACGTTCGACATGAGCGGCATGACCCGGCTTGCCGGGGCATGTCCGCTCGATGGAGGGGTTAGCTGCCACCTTCGATGCACTCAACCATGAACCTTCCGAAGCGCTCGACACAACGGTCATTGCATTGCACTGAAGAGAAGAGCTAGCAATGCGTTCACGCCTTCAACCTTTCGAGCGTGCGCCACCTGTTGCCCAGTAAGTTGAAGAAATGGCTGAATGTGCAAACGAAGCACCCACAGCCCCAACGCAACTGCTAACCCCACAAGCACGAGATGCGGCAAGCGCCAGTACATGGCCGCGAAACCAGCCAGTGTAAGCAGCAAGGCATTGACGACGAGCAAGGTGCCAACGGGCGAACCAGGCGCAAAGCACAACGCCGAGCAATGGCTGCATGTGGCTGGGAACACCCGGGACGACAGCCACTTTGCGGTGAACCGAAACGTTCGCTCTTTGCAGGAAGGGCAGGCGTACATGTGGCAGCTAACGTTTGACATGAGGGGCGGGCCAAAGGGCGCGAAGCGGCCTTTGGCACGTCCCCTCGATGGAACGGTTAGGCCTCGCTCGCATTGCGCGGCCTCAGTGGTTTTGATGATGCCCTCCCGGCGAATTGCTCGAAGATGGTGGCGAGTCGAACCCTTTCAGCCGGGAGTAGCCAAGCGGCGCGGACTTTCTGAAGGGCGGCGACCAGCGGACGAACGAGTAGTGCTCGCTGGCCTTCTTCGGCAGACGCGCACCACTCCGATCTTTCGATTCCGGCTCTTACGTGCACGGCATTCTCCGAGTGTCGATGGGTTAGTTTGAGCCCTTCGAACGGTGGTCCGACGTTGCAGACCACGGGGCTATAGGTGATCTGAGCTAGCTTTGAGGCGAACGGTACTTCCGCTGCCGCTTCGATGTAGTGATCTTTGAGAAGCAGGCACATCCTTCCAACAACTGGCCCCACCTGCTGATCGGTGACAGGGAATGTGGCAAACACGAGCGGCCAACCATCTTGGCGTACGTCTGGCTCAATGCCTAGCTCACGCAGGCGAGCCTTGAGCTCCTCACTGGATTTGATCCTTTCGATCGGAAGACGGCGTGCTGGCACTTGCGAGGCCTAACGTGTTGTAGACCGCAATATTGCCGCATAACTCCCCCACCTGCGCCATAACCAAGAAGCCACTTCTTCCTCCATCTGGCTTGTAGCCACGCCTGAGAGCCGTTAGACTGTACATTCATACAGTACTAACCGGCCATGAAAAGCGGCACCCCTTCGCTTCCGCCCTTGCAGTCCCCGCGTCTGCTCGATCAGGTGCGCGAGCGGATACGTTATCTGCACTACAGCATACGAACCGAGCAGGCCTACGTCCATTGGGTGCGTGCCTTCGTGCGTTTTCACCGCATGCGTCATCCGGCCGAGATGGGCAAGGTGGAGATCGAGGCTTTCCTGTCCTGGCTCGCGAACGAGCGGCAGGTCTCGCCTTCCACGCACAAGCAGGCGCTGGCCGCCTTGTTGTTCCTGTACCAGAAGGTACTCTCGCTCGACCTCACCTGGATGAACGAGATCGGCCGGCCTCGCAGTCAGGTGCGGCTGCCGGTCGTCTTCACGCATGAAGAAGTCGCGCGCCTGTTTGCCATGCTGCAAGGCGAGCAGCGGCTGTTCGTGCAACTGCTCTACGGCACCGGCATGCGCATCATGGAAGGGGTGCGTCTGCGCGTGAAGGATGTCGATTTCGAGCGCCGCGCAATCATCGTGCGCGAGGGCAAGGGCGCGAAGGACCGGGTCGTCATGTTGCCCGCCTCGCTGATTCCCGCCTTGCGCGAGCAGTTTGCCCGCGCCCGCGTGCTGTGGGCGGCCGATCGGCAGGCGCGGCGGGGCGGGGTTCACATGCCCCATGCGCTGGCCCGCAAGTACCCGCGGGCAGACGCTTCGTGGACTTGGTTCTGGGTCTTTCCCCAAGCCGATCTGTCGGTCGATCCACGCAGCGGCGTCGAGCAGCGCCACCACCTGCAGGAGCAGAGCATCCAGCGCGCCTTCAAGCGCGCGCTGGAGCGCGCCGGCATCGACAAGCCTGCCACGCCGCACACCTTGCGCCACTCCTTCGCCACGCACCTGTTGCAAAGCGGCTACGACATCCGCACCGTGCAGGAGCTGCTCGGCCACGCCGACGTGAGCACGACGATGATCTACACCCACGTGCTCAAGCTCGGCGGCGGGGCCGTGCGCAGCCCGATGGATGCGCTCGGCGGCGCCTTCCTGCCAGACGTGCCGCTGCTCGGCGCGGCGACCTTGCCGCCGGCCGTCAGCCATGTCCTCGCGGTCGCCGCCGATCGCAAACGGGCGAGCGACCGCGAGAAGGGCAGCCGCCGGCAGCGTGATCGTGCGCCGCTCGGCGAACATGAGGCGGCGCAAGACGTGGATGAGGCCCCCGAGAATCCCCGCCGCGGCGGCTGGGAAGCGGAGATGCCGCGCGCCCGCTATCACCCGGCGTCGAACGGCGCCGCCCCGGCCCTTCGATACACCACCGCCGCCCCGCCGGCCCGCTACGCCGTCCGATGAGCAGCAGGCAAGACCATGCTCCCGCTGTACGCCGAGCTGCATTGCCGCAGCAACTTCAGCTTCCTTACCGGCGCGTCGCACCCTGAGGAGCTGGTTTCGCGAGCGCACGAGCTCGGCTACAGCGCGCTCGCGATCACCGACGAATGCTCGGTGGCCGGTGTCGTGCGCGCCCATTCCGAAGCGCAGCGCCGCGGGCTGCACCTCATCATCGGCAGCGAGATGCGGCTCACGCTGCCCGACAGCGGCGCGCCGCATGCCCGTCTCGTGTTGCTGGCGCAGACGCGGCGCGGCTACGGCAACCTGTCGCACTGGATCACGGTGGCGCGGCGGCGTGCGCCGAAGGGGCGGTACCTGGCCCATCCGGGCGATGTCGAAGGCAAGGTCCCGAGCGCGCCCACGCTAACCGGCTTGCCCGATTGCCTGGCGCTGCTGGTGCCCGATGCGGCGCAGAGCTTCGAAGACGTCTTCGCCCATGCGATGTGGCTGAAGACATGGTTCCAGCGGCGCGCCGCGATCGCGATCGAGCTGCTGCACCGGGCCGGCGACGACGAGCTGCTCGACATCGTCAAGCGCGTCGCGCAGTTCACCGGCCTGCCCATCGTCGCGGCGGGCGACGTGCTGATGCACCTGCGCTCGCGCAAGCCCCTGCAGGACATGCTCACCGCCACGCGCCTGAACACGCCGGTGGCGCAATGCGGGCTGCAGCTCGCCTCCAACGCCGAACAGCACCTGCGCCCGCGCGCTCGCCTGGCTGCGCTGCACGAACCGCAGTGGCTGGAGAACACGCTGCTGCTGGCCGGCAGCTGCAGCTTCTCGCTGTCGGAGCTGAAGTACGAATACCCCGACGAGATCGTGCCGCCCGGCGAGACGCCGACAAGCCACCTGCGCAAACTCACCTACGCCGGCGTGCCCAAGCGCTTTCCGGACGGCCTGCCCGAGCACATCCGCCGCCAGATCGAGCACGAACTCGCGCTCATCCAGCAGCTCGGATACGAGCCGTATTTCCTCACCGTCGCCGACATCGTGCGCTGGGCGCGCGAGCAGGACATCCTGTGCCAGGGCCGCGGCAGCGCCGCCAATTCGGTGGTCTGTTATTGCCTCGACGTGACCGAGGTCGACCCCAAGCGCGCGTCGCTGCTGTTCGAGCGCTTCATCAGCGCCGAGCGCAACGAGCCGCCCGACATCGACATCGATTTCGAGCACCAGCGGCGCGAAGAGGTCATGCAGTACATCTACCGCAAGTACGGCCGCCACCGCGCCGCGCTCACCGCGGTGGTCATCAGCTACCGCCCGCGTTCGGCGGTGCGCGACGTGGGCCGCGCGCTCGGCATCGACCTGCAGCGCATCGACGCGGTGGCCAAGGGCCAGCACTGGTTCGACGGGCGCAGCATCGCCGCCGAGCGCCTGCGCGAGAACGGCTTCGACCCCGAGGCACCGCTCGTGCGTCTGTGGGTCGAGCTCACACACCAGCTGATCGGCTTTCCGCGCCACCTCTCGCAGCACCCCGGCGGCTTCGTCATCGCGCGCGACCAGATCGAGCAGTTGGTACCGGTCGAGAACGCCGCCATGCCCGATCGCAGCGTCGTGCAGTGGGACAAGGACGATCTCGACACGCTCGGCCTGATCAAGGTCGACATCCTCGCGCTGGGCATGTTGAGCGCGCTGCGCCGCTCGCTCGAATTCATCGGCCAGAAAATGGGCCGTGAATTCAGGCTGCAGGACATTCCCGACGAAGACCAGTCCACCTACGACATGGTCTGCCGGGCCGACACGATCGGCGTGTTCCAGATCGAAAGCCGCGCGCAGATGAGCATGCTGCCGCGGCTCAAGCCGCGCACCTACTACGACCTCGTGGTCCAGGTGGCGATCGTGCGGCCGGGGCCGATCCAAGGCGGCATGGTGCATCCCTACCTGCGCAACCGCGGGCTGCCGGTCGAGGCGCTCGACTGCCCGAAGGAGCTGCTGCCGGCGCTGGCGCGCACGCAGGGCGTGCCGATCTTCCAGGAACAGGTGATGCAGATCGCGATGCTCGCCGCCGACTTCACCGCCGGCGAGGCCGACCGCCTGCGCCGCGCCATGGCCGCCTGGAAGCGCCGCGGCGGGCTCGAGCCGTTCCACGATCGCCTGGTCGGCCGCATGCTCGAAAAAGGCTACCCCGCTGACTACGCCGAGCGCATCTTCAAGCAGATCCAGGGCTTCGGCGAATACGGCTTTCCGGAGAGCCACGCGGCCGGCTTTGCGCTGCTCGCCTACGACAGCAGCTGGATCAAGCGCCATCATCCCGACGCGTTTCTCGCCGGCCTGCTCAACAGCCAGCCGATGGGCTTCTACGCACCGGCGCAGCTGGTGCGCGACGCGCGCGAGCACGGCGTCACGGTGCTGCCGGCCGACGTGACGATCAGCGCGTGGGAATGTGTGCTCGAAGACCAAGCCGTCGGCGAAGGCGCGGGCGAAGGCGACGGACTGCGCGCCGTGCGCCTCGGCCTGAACCGCGTCAGCGGCCTGTCCGAAGAGGCGGCGCGCCGCATCGTCGAGTCGCGCGGGCAGGGTGCCTTCGCCAACGTCGAAGACCTCGCGCGCCGCGCCAGCCTCGACGCCCACGAGCTGCGGGTGCTGGCCGAGGCCGATGCATTGAAGCGCATCGGCGGCAACCGCCACCAGGCGGCGTGGGCGGTGGCCGGCGTCGACACCCGCCCGACCGAGATGCTGCGCTCGACCCGTGTCGACGAGGCGCCGGCACAGCTTGCCGCCCCGACCGAGATCGAGAACACGCTGGCCGACTACCGCGCGCTGGGGCTCACGCTGAACCGCCACCCGGTGGCGCTGCTGCGCGCGGAACTCGACCGCTTCAAGGTGCAGCCGGCGGCCGTGCTGCGCCACTACCCGAACGGCCGGCTGGCGCGTGCGAGCGGCCTCGTCACGCACAGGCAGCGGCCCGAAACCGCCAAAGGCACGGTCTTCGTCACGCTCGAAGACGACACCGGGCAGGTGAACGTGATCGTCTGGCCGTCGGTCGTCGAGTCGCAGCGCCGCCCGCTGCTCGGCGCCACGCTGCTCACGGTCTACGGCCGCTGGCAGCGCGAAGGCGACGTGATGCACCTGGTCGCGATGAAGATGGTCGATCACTCGGAGCTGCTGCAGGGCCTCGCGAGCAAGAGCCGCAACTTCAAGTAGCGGCAGCGCTGGCGCCGCCACTCGATAATCCGCGGCATGCTGTTTCTCATCTCCCCCGCCAAGAGCCTGGACTACGAAACGCCGGCGCATGTCAGGAAGGCGAGCACGCCGCAATTCATCGCGCAATCGGCCGAACTGATCGACGTGCTCAAGACCAAAGGCGTCGCCGAAGTCGGAAGGCTGATGGACCTCTCCGAGCCGCTTGCCACGTTGAACGTCGGCCGCTACGCCGCCTGGTCGCCGAAGTTCACTGCGCGCAACAGCAAGCCGGCGGTGCTCGCCTTCAACGGCGATGTCTACGACGGCCTCGACGCGAAGACACTCGACGAAGACGATCTCGCCTGGGCGCAGCAGCACCTCGTGATCCTGTCGGGGCTGCACGGCGTATTGCGTCCGCTCGACAAGCTGCAACCCTACCGGCTCGAGATGGGCACGGCGCTCGCCACGGCGCGCGGCCGCAACCTCTACGAGTTCTGGGGCGACAGCATCGCCGAACACCTGAACACGCGGCTGGCGGCGGATGCCTCGCCGGTGATCGTCAACCTCGCCTCGCAGGAGTATTTCCGCGCTGCCGATCGCCGGGTGCTGAAGGCGCGCGTCGTCGAGTGTGTGTTCGAGGACTGGAAGAACGGCCGCTACAAGGTCATCAGCTTCTTCGCCAAGCGGGCGCGCGGCCTGATGGCGCGGCATGCGATACGCCAGCGCATTGCCACGCCGAAGAGCCTCGAGACCTTCGCCGCCGACGGTTATGCGTTCGATGCCGGCGCGTCCACGCCCGAGCGCCTGGTCTTTCGACGCAGGCTCGCCTGAGCTGCCGCCGGCGCGTCGGCCGGTGTCGCTGCGTACTGCGCCAAGTCCGCGGGCATCAGGTGCAGGTCGGGCTGGCCGGCAAAGTGCGCGAGCAGGCTGTCGACCACCACGCGCACACGCGGCGCGAGGTATTGCCGGTGCGGGTAGTGCAGCACCATCTCGCGCTGGCCGCTGTCGTGGCTGCCCAGCATCAGCAGCTTCAATCGACCCGAGCGCAGGAAGGGCAGCGTGTGCTGCAGGCCCGTCTGGGCGATGCCCGCATGCGCCAGCGCCACGTCGAGCAGCGCCTCGGGGTCGCTGACCGACAGCGGGGCCTCCGGCACGAACTCGATGCGCCTGCCGCCGCCGCGCTTGAAGAGCCAGGGCGAGGGCGCGCCGCCGGCAAAGCGCACCGCGGCGCAGCGGTGCCGCGCCAGATCGTCCACGCTGGCCGGCACACCGGCCTGGCGAAGGTAGGCCGGGCTCGCCACCAGCACCACCGGCAGGCGGCAGATGCGCCTGGCGACCAGGCTGCTGTTGTCGATCACGCCGCCGCGGATGCCGATGTCGAAGCCCTCGGCCACCAGGTCGATCGGCCGGTTCTCGAGGTCGAGTTCGATCGCGAGCCGCGGATGGCGCTCGGTCAGCGCCGGCAGGGCCGGCAGCACCCAGCGCCGGCCGAAGGCCATGCCCACGGAGATGCGCACCCGCCCGGCCGGCACGCTGGCGGACTGCGAAACTTCAGCCACCGCGTCGTCCAGCGCGCGCAGGGCGGCACGGGCCTTCACGAGGAAACCGGCGCCTTCTTCGGTGAGTGCGAGCCGTCGCGTGCTGCGCTGGAGCAGCCGCACGCCGAGCTGCTGCTCGAGCCGCGCCAGGCTCTTGCTGATGGCCGCTGGCGTGACGCCGAGCCGATCCGCCGCTGCGGTGAGGCTGCCGCTGGCCGCCGCCTCGATGAACGCCAGCAGCCCCTGGAGTTGTTTCATGGCCGCGATTGTCAACCAGGACTCATCAATCCATCAACTGGTGATGACTTCCAGTCGGGCCGACCGCTGTCTACAGTCTCGCCACGCCAACCCCACTGCAAGGAGCTTTTCATGAAGATCGGCATTCTCGGATCAGGCACCGTGGCCCAGACGCTGGGTGCGGGCTTCATCAAACACGGGCACGAAGTGATGCTCGGCAGCGGCACGCCGCCCAAGCTGGCCGACTGGCAGGCCGCCCATCCGCGGGGCCGCACCGGCAGCTTCGCCGACGCCGCCGAATTCGCCGAGCTGGCGGTGCTGGCAGTCAAGGGCACGGCAGCGGCCGCCGCGATGAAAGCCGCCGGGCCGCAACGGCTCGCGGGCAAGGCGGTGATCGACGCCACCAACCCGATCGCCGAGGCGGCACCGGTGCACGGCGTGCTGCAGTTCTTCACCGGTCCCAACGATTCGCTGCTGGAACGATTGCAGCGCGAGTTCCCGGCGCTGCGCCTGGTCAAGGCCTTCAACTCGGTCGGCAGCGCCTTCATGATCGATCCGGCGATGCAGGGCGGGCCGCCGACGATGTTCATCTGCGGCGACGACGAGCCGGCGAGGCACGCGGTGCGCGCGCTCGTCGAGAGTGTCGGCTGGGAGGTGGCCGACATGGGGGCGGCCGCCGCCGCACGGGCGATCGAGCCGCTGTGCATGCTGTGGTGCATCCCCGGGTTGCTGCGGGGAGAGTGGTCGCATGCGTTTCGCTTGCTGAAAGCTGCTTGAAGTGGCAGCGCGAGGGAACCAATCCTCCGCATCGCAGGAGCCGCTCGGGCTGAGCTTGTCGAAGCCCCGCGGGTCCCGAGCTTGTCCTTCGACAGGATGATCGGAACACCAAAATCCGTTCGGGCCGAGCTTGTCGAAGCCCCCGGCTCGCTGTTCGCGCTCCCCTTCGACAAGCTCAGGGCGAACGGGGTTGCTTCGCCACCATCCTGCCCATCCGGCAGAATCGCCGCATGAGCGTTCAACAAGTCACTCCCGAATTGCGGCAATGGATCGTCGCGCAGGCGTCGGCCGGCCAGCAGCCGGACGCGGTGCTGAGGTCGATGATCGACAGCGGCTGGAACGAGGACGTCGCGATGGTCGCGCTCGAAGAGACCCTGCGCGGTTTCCTCGTCGACCATGCCAAGGCCAACGGCTTGCCGCTGCCGGTGATCGTGCCCGAGCCGATGACGATCGACGGCGAAGTGGTGCTGCAGGCCGGCGACCGCGAGGTGCAGGTGATCGCCAGCATGAAGAGCCCGCGTGTCGTGGTGCTGGGCGGCCTGCTGTCGCCCGACGAATGCGACGAGATGGTCGAGTTCGCGCGCCAGCGCCTGGCCCGCTCGGAGACGGTCAAGCTCGACACCGGCGCCAGCGAGGTCAACGACGCGCGCACCAGTGAGGGCATGTTCTTCAGCCGCGGCGAGAACAGCGTGTGCCGCCGCATCGAGCAGCGCATCGCGACGCTGCTGCAGTGGCCGGTCGAGAACGGCGAAGGACTGCAGGTCCTGCGCTACCGGCCGGGCGCCGAGTACAAGCCGCACTACGACTACTTCGACCCGGCGCAGCCGGGCACGCCGACCATCCTCAAGCGCGGCGGCCAGCGGGTCGCCTCGCTGGTGATGTACCTGAACACGCCGCAGCGCGGCGGCGCAACGATCTTCCCCGACGTCAACCTCGATGTCGGCCCGGTCAAGGGCAATGCCGTCTTCTTCAGCTACGACCGCCCGCACCCGATGACGCGCTCGCTGCACGGCGGCGCCCCGGTCATCGAGGGCGAAAAATGGGTGGCCACCAAGTGGCTGCGCGAAGGGCGCTTCGAGTGACGCCGGCCGAGCTGCCGCTGGCGGGCATCCGCGTCATCGATCTCACGCGGCTTCTGCCCGGGCCGCTCGCCACGCTGCGCTTCGCCGAGATGGGCGCCGAGGTCATCAAGATCGAAGGCCCGGCCGAGCAGGGCCAGGACGACGGCACGCGCCACATGGGCCGCACCCGCGCCGACGTGGCCGCGGGCCGCCCGAGCCTCACGTTCCGCCTGCTCAACGAGGGCAAGCAACTGCAGGAGATCGACCTGCGCGTTCCCGCCGGCCGCGACGCGCTTCTTGCGCTGGCATGCGACGCCGACGTGCTGATCGAGGGCTTCCGCCCCGGCGTCATGCAGCGCCTCGGACTCGGCTGGGAGGCCCTTCACGCCGCCAACCCGCGGCTCGTGGTCTGCGCCATCAGCGGCTACGGTCAGACGAGCCCCTGGTCGCAGCGCGCGGGGCACGACATCAACTACATCGCGATGGCCGGCGTGCTGCAGCAGATCGCCACGCCCGTCGGCGAGATCGCCGTGCCCAACTTCCAGATCGGCGACCTGCTGGGCGGCACGCAGGCGGCGATGTCGGGTGTGCTGGCGGCGCTGGTGGCCGCGCAGCGCACCGGCACCGGCCGCTTCGTCGACGTTTCCATGGCGCACGAGGTGCTGCGCCACCACGTGCTGGCACGCGCGACATTGGCGGCGCTGGGCCGGGTCCCGCCGCCCGGTCACGATTTGTTGTCGGGCGGCGCACCCTGTTACGGTGCTTACCGAACTGCGGATGGGCGGCACCTCGCGGTGGGCGCGCTCGAACTCAAGTTCTGGCAACTGCTGTGCAAGGCGGTCGACCGCCCGCAGTGGGCCGAGCGGCATTGGTCGCGCGGCGAAGCGCCGGGCAGCGAGGCCGCGCTCGCCCTGCGCAAGGAACTCGCGGCGGTGTTCGAAGGCGCGCCGCTGGCGCATTGGGCGGCGCTTTTCGATGAGGTCGATTGCTGCGTCACGCCGGTGCTGCGATTGGACGAGACGCTGGCGCACCCGCTGTTTGCGGCATGACGGTGGTGTCAACCGCGGGCACCGGGGCGGCGTTGTGACGGCGGCCGTTCGGCCTGACAACACAACCTTCCAAGGAATCCAATGAACAAACTCGTCGCTGCCCTGATTGCCGCCACCTTCTCGCTGGGCGCCTTCGCCCAGACCGCCACGCCGGCCACCCCGGCGACCCCCGCCACGCCGGCTGCTTCGGCACCGGCTGCCGAGAAGGCCGCCGACAAGACCGCCAAGAAGGCGGGAGAGAAGAAGGCCGCCAAGAAGGCCAAGCAAGCTGCCAGCGCCCCGGCTTGAATGTCGCCTTCACAATGAGCAAACCCGGCCTCGGCCGGGTTTGTTCGTTTTCTGGTCCGCCTCGCGTGGATTCAGGCGCGGCGCTGGTCGTTCGATGAATCGTCGCGGCCGCCGAAAGGCCGGCTGCGTTCGATGCGCCGCCATTTGCGCTGCTCCCAGGTCTGCGGACCTTCCAGAGGCCAGCGTTCGATCAGCGTCGAGAGTTCGGCCCTGGGCAGGCGCGCAAACGCCGGGCCGGCCGACAGGCGCAGCCACCAGCGGCCGCGCCGCAGGCGCAGCGGCAGCGGCGCGCGCGACTGGTGCACCCAGTACACACAGCCGCGTTCAGACCAGTAGTCCACGCGCTCGAAGTTCACGCGGCCGGCAAAGCCGGTTTCCACGGGCAGGATCAGGCAGTCGTCGGCCAGCTCGACCACGGCGTACAGCAGGTCGCCGGGCGACTCGCCGCTGCCCTCGTAGACGAACACCACACGCTGGACCTGCGCGGCGTTGAACCGGTCGACCTCCGCCTCGTTGCGGAAGACGACGATGTCCTGCCCCTGCCACGCCGTGCGCCACGTATTGCTCATAAGACCTCCAGCCCGCGACCGTAACGCGCGAAGCGCCCGAGCCTGTGACCAGACGCTTCGATTGCAAGCAATCGCGCCGATCTGTACGGCGCATTTCCGCCCGCAGCCCGCGAGTTCAGGCTGCGTACCGCTGCATCTGCGCCGACGAGAGGACACGCAGCCCCTCGATGTCCTCGCCGAGCGTGGCTAGCACGGCACGCGCCACCGCGCTCGCCTCGACCGGCCGGATGCGGCGCGGCACCACACGCAGCACAGGCTCGAGCAGGCGCATCGCCCACGCTTCGCCGGGCCGATGCGGCTGGCCGAGCGCGCCGCGGTCGCCCACCAACAGCGACGGCTGCGCGATGAGCACCGAGCGGTAGCCGAGCCGGGCGACGGCGTCCTGCATCTCACCCTTGACGCGGTTGTAGAACACCCGCGAGCCAGCGTCCGCACCCAGCGCCGAGATCACCGCGAGCCGCGACGCGCCCGCGGCGCGGCCGGCGCGCGCCGTGTTCACCACGGCGTCGAAATCGACGCGGCGAAACGCCGCCTGCGAACCGGCCGCCTTGATCGTCGTGCCGAGGGCGATCAGCACGTCGTCGACCGGCGGCAGCGCCGGCAGGGCGTCGAAGTTCACCTCGTGCGGATGGATGCGCGGGTCGGCGGGCAACGCGGCGGCACGGCGCAGCAGGACATGCACCGCCTCGACCTGGGGTGAAGCGAGCAGCAGCGACAACAGCTCGCGGCCGACCAGGCCGGTGGCGCCGGCGATCAGCACGCTGCGGGAGGACGCCGCCGCCGTTGCCATCGGCCCGTCAGCGCTGCTTCGGCTGGGTCAGCCGCGGCTGCGGCTTCGCATCGCGCCGGCCATCTGACGGGCGCGCTGCCGGCGCATGTG
>DASWVR010000009.1:0-6300 GCA_036401155.1 Piscinibacter sp.
GTCCGCCGCGGGCGCCGGGGCGGCGACGGACCTGCCGGCCTGCGACTCGACGGCACGGTCGGCCGCGGCCACCTGCGTCGACGCGTCGGGCGGGACGGGTGGCGCTGCCGCAGTCGTCGCTTCGGGTGGCGGTGCGGGCGCTTCCGCGCGCATCGGCTCCATCGTGGCGCGCGGCGTGTTCTCGTGCATCGGCCGATCCCACCACATGCCGGCGATCACGCCGGCGAGCATCACGCTCGCGAGGCCGGCCCCCACGGCCGGCCTCGCCGACCACATCCACAAGCGCGTGCGGATCGAGGGCGCCGCCGCTGCGGCGGGCCGGCGCAGCTTGATCTGCGCCTCGCGCAGGATCAACGCGCTGAGCGCCGCCGGCGGCGCCGCATCGGCATCGGGCGCGTGGCGCAGCGCATCGCGCAACCAGGCATCGCGCTCGTCGTCGGGCTGCGAGGGCGGCGTTGCGCTCGTCATCGTGCGTCCCCTTGCGGGCCAGCGCCCTGGGCCGGCGCGAGATAGGCGCCCATGCACGTGCGCAGCTTGCTCATCGCGTAGCGCAGGCGGGTCTTCGCGGTCTCGAAGCCCACGTTCAAGGCGCTCGCCACGTCGGCCAGCGGCAGCCCGTCGTCGTGGTGCAGCAGGAAGGTGCTTCGCTGCGGCAGCGGCAGCTCCTCCAGGCACTGCAGCAACCGCTCGCCGGCGCGCCGCCAGAAGGCCAGTTCCTCGCTGGCCGGCGCCGCGCCGGCGGGAGCCGGCCAGTGTTGCCAGGCGGCGCCGTCCGGCGGCTCCCAGGGGCCCTTGTCATCGTCGGCGTCGAACGAGACCTCGCGCCCGCTCTTGCGCCACACGTCGATCACCAGGTGGTGGGCCAGCGTGAACAGCCAGGTGCGAAAGCTCGCCCCCTGCGGCGACCACTGCGCGCGGGCATGCACGACCCGCAGCCAGGTGTCCTGGAACACCTCGTCGGTCTGCGATGCGAGCGACGGCCCGAGCAGCCGGCGGATGAAGCGGTACAGCGCGGCATGGTGGCGCCGGTACAGCGCCGCGAAGGCCGCGGCATCGCCGGCCGCATAGGCGGCCATCAGGCTGTCGTCGGTGGGGGGCGCTTCGGTGCTCACGTCGGCCAGTCTGCCTCAACTGCAGGTGATACGGCCGGCCCGGCCCGATGGGGTGAATCCCGAGCGGCCGCTGCGGCTTCGCGCGCGGGCGTAGCATCGCCGACATGTCCGAATCGAAGCTTGCCGCAGCACCGGCGACAAGGGCCGCAAGGCAGCGCGCCGCGAGTGCTGCGTGGGCTGCCGCACTGGTGCTGAGCGGATGCGGCGGCGGCGTGTACCTCGGCTGGGGCTTCGACGAGTCGCCGCCGGCGGTGACCCTCACCACCGCCGCGACGAGCGTGCAGGCCGGCCAGAGCGTGCGCTTCGTCGCCGCCGCCACCGACGAGAACGGCATCGACCAGGTGAGCTTGTACCGCCTCGACGGGGCCATTGCGGTGCATCTCGGCACCGACTCCGCCGCGCCGTACGAGTGGTTGGTGACGGCGCCCGGCGACGGCCGCACCAGTCTGAGCGTGTTTGCGCGCGCGCGCGACAACAGCGGCAACCGGGCCGACAGCGACACCGTGACGATCGCCGTCATCCCTTGAGAAGGAACAACGGCCTGCACGAGGCAGGCCGTTGTCGAGGCGGTGGGTCGATCAGCGCTGGCGGCGGCGACGCGCCACGAAGCCGACGGCGCCCAGGCCCAGCAGCATCATCGCGTAGGTCTCGGGCTCGGGGATGCCCGGGACGATCACCTGACCCGCCACGCCGAAGCGCAGGTTGTCGATGGCGAAGCCGGCGGGCTCGGCGCCGACGAGCGAGAACTGCAGGCCGGCGATCTTGTTGGTGTTGTCGGCGGTGACCAGGCCGAGGAACTCGATGCCGAGCCCTTCGTTGGCCACCGAGCCGATCACGTTGCCGTTGCGGTCGAAGGCCTTGATCGACGTTCCGCCGATGGCATTGAAGTAACCGCCGTCCAGGCCGACGCCCGCGATGTCGTGGCCGAACAGGATGGAGACCGGGCCGTTGAAGGTCGGGCTGCCGGAAAGCACCGGGCTTGTCGGGTTGGCGCCGTCGCTGGTGATGAACGTGTTGGGCGAACCAGCCGCCAGGCTCAGCCCGGCGCTCGGGGTGCCGACCACGCAACCGCTCAAGGCGGCTCCCGCGGGGCAGGAGCCGGCGTTGCCCAGCGCCTGGCCGGTGAAGAAGCCGCCGAAGCTGACCGTCGGGGCGCTCACGCCGCCGCCGTAGTCGGCCGGTGCATAGACCGGATTGACGGTGCCGAATGCCTTCTCGGAGAACGTGATCGCGCCGGCCTGCGGCGTGAAGGCGCCGGCATCGATGCGGATGACCTGCGCGTGGGCGGAAGCCGCGGCCAGCGCGGCGGCCATGACGGCCAGGCGCAGTGCGCGGGTTGCTGTTTTGGACATGGATTTCCCCTCTCGGATCGGTTGTTGTGTCCGCAGTCGGCGGACGAAGAGGAGTGTCCTCGCGAAAAAGTTCGCTGCACCCCCGCATCCCGGGGATGCAGGACCCCTTGATCGGGGGGTTCAAGGGCCCAGTACGCGCAGGATCTCGCGCCCGTAGGCTTCGAGCTTCTTCGCGCCGACGCCGCTGATCCGCGCCAGCGCGTCGAGCGAGCCGGGGCGGGCGCGCGCCATCTCGGCGAGCGTCGCGTCGTGGAACACGACGTAGGCCGGCAGGTTGTGTTCGCGCGCGACCTCGGCGCGCCACGCCTTGAGCGCGGCGAAACGTTCGGTGCCCGCGGCGTCCAGCGCCAGCGGCGGCGCCTTGTCCTTCGGCGCCGCGCCGCGTGTCATGCGGCCCGCGCGGCTGCGCCGGGGCGTCTCGATGGGCTGGCGCAGCAGCAGGTCGACTTCGCCGCGCAGCACGACACGAGCGGTCGAGGTCAATTCGAGCGTGTTGTACTCGCCCTCCGTGCGCACGTGGCCGAGCGCGATCAGCTGGCGCAGCACGGCGCGCCACTGCTGCTCGCTCACGTCGGCGCCGATGCCGAAGGTCGACAGCCGCTCATGGCGGTGCTGGCTCACCTTGTCGGTGAGCTTGCCGCGCAGCACGTCGATCAGGTGGCCGGCGCCGAAACGCTGGCCGCCGTTCTGGTGGAAGCGGTAGATGCACGACAGCGCCTTGCGCGCCGCTTCGGTGGCATCCCAGGTGGCCGGCGGCAGCAGGCAGTTGTCGCAGTTTCCGCAAGGTGAACTCGCCTCGCCGAAATAGCCGAGCAGCCGCACGCGCCGGCAATCGTGCGCTTCGGCCAGGGCCAGCAGCGCGTCGAGCTTGGCGCGCTGGCCGCGCTTGAACTCCTCGCCGGCCGGGCTCTCGTCGATCATGCGGCGCTGGTTCACCACATCGGCCAGTCCGTAGGCCATCCAGGCATCGGCCGGCAGGCCATCGCGCCCCGCGCGGCCGGTCTCCTGGTAGTAGCTCTCGATGTTCTTCGGCAGGTCGAGGTGGGCCACGAAACGAACGTCGGGTTTGTCGATGCCCATGCCGAAGGCGATGGTCGCCACCATCACGAGCCCCTCCTCGCGCAGGAAGCGGTCCTGGTGCTTCTTGCGCAGGTCGGCGTCGAGGCCGGCGTGATACGGCAGCGCGGCGATGCCTTCGCTGGTCAGCCAGTCGGTCGTCTCCTCGACCTTCTTGCGCGACTGGCAGTAGACGATGCCGGCGTCGCCCTCGTGTTCGTCCTGCAGGAAGCGCAGCAGCTGCGTGCGGGCGTTGTCCTTCTCGACGATCGCGTAGCGGATGTTCGGCCGGTCGAAGCTGCTGATGAAGACGCGCGCGGACTGCAGCTGGAGTCGCTCGATGATGTCGGCGCGCGTCAGGTCGTCGGCGGTGGCGGTGAGCGCGATGCGCGGCACGCCGGCGTAGCGCTCGTGCAGCACGTTCAGCGCCAGGTAGTCCTCGCGGAAGTCGTGGCCCCACTGGCTGACGCAGTGCGCCTCGTCGATCGCGAACAGGCTCAGCAGCCCGCGTTCCTGCAGCGAATCGAGCTGGGCGAGAAAGCGCGGCGTGGTCACGCGTTCGGGCGCGGCATACAGCAGCACCAGCCGCCCGCTCATCATCTCGCGCTCGATCTGCTGCGTCTCCTCGAAGGTGAGCGTCGAATTGAGGAAGCGGGCGTGCACGCCCGCCTCTTCGAGCGCGCCGACCTGGTCGTGCATCAGCGCAATCAGCGGGCTCACGACCACCGCCACGCCGCGACCGGCGCGGTGCCGCACGATCGCCGGCACCTGGTAACACAGGCTCTTGCCGCCGCCGGTGGGCATCAGCACCAGCGCGTCGCCGCCACCGACGACATGGTCGATGATCTCGGCCTGCGGATCGCGGAAGGCGGCGTAGCCGAACACTTCCTGCAGAACGGAAAGCGGCGTGGAAGGGGGGTTCACAAAGACGGTTGTCGGGCGCGCGCGAAGCCGTGATGGTACGGGACGCGTTTGCGTGGCGGACACCCTCTCCCTCGGGCACTCGACAGGGGTATTCGTCCGCGCGGGGCCTCAAGCGATAATCGCGCCACTCCCCTCTTCCACCCGTCGGAGCTCTTCATGGCCTCGGTCAACAAAGTCATCATCATCGGCAACCTGGGCCGCGACCCCGAGGTGCGCTACACCCCGAACGGCAACGCGGTCTGCAATCTGCGCATCGCCACCACGCGCAACTGGAAGAACCGCGACAGCGGCGAGAAGCAGGAAGAGACCGAATGGCATTCGGTGGTCCTGTATGACCGCCAGGCCGAAGTGGCCGGCGAGTACCTGAAGAAGGGTCGGCCCGTCTACATCGAGGGCCGCCTGAAGACACGCAAGTGGCAGGACAAGGACGGCCACGACAAATACACGACGGAGATCATCGGCGAGACGATGCAGCTGCTCGGCGGCCGCGAAGGCTCGGGCGGCGGCGACGACGGCGGGTCGCGTGGCGATGACCGCGGCGAGTCGCAGCGCAGCGCGCCGGCCTCGCGGCCCGCACCCAGCAAGCCGGCCGCCAAGTCCGCCACCGGCTTCGACGACATGGACGACGACATTCCGTTCTGAATACCGGGCGGCCCTGTGGACGAAGCCCGGCTGGTCCGGGCTTTTTCTTGCGCGCAGTGCGGTCCGTGGTGCCCCCGGTGCCGCCGCTCGCGCCCAGGCCCTAACATCGCCGGTGGCATGAATGCACCGAGCCCCCACCGCCATCCCATCCTCGCCGTGACCTGCTGCCGCTGCCACGGCGGCCTGCGCTGATGCACAAGGTCGGGCTGCGCAGGCGGCTGATCCTGCTGGCGGCGGCCGGCATCCTGCCGCTGGCGGGGATGTCGGGCTTCGGCTTGGCCGCGCTGGTGCAGCAGCAGCGCGAACAGACCGAACGCGCCAGCCTGGACCTCACCCGCGCGCTCACCACGGCGGTCGACGCGGAGCTGCGCAGCTCGATGGCGGTGCTCGAAGGCCTGGCCACCGCGGTCCCGCTGGACAACGGCGACGGCGACGGCTTCTATCTGGTCGCGCAGCGCGTCGTCACCACTCGACCGCAGTGGCGTGCGGTCATCCTGCACGAGCCCGACGGCAAGGTGGCCGCGCACACCGGCTACCCGATCGGTCGTGCCGACCTGGCGATCGTCGAGCCGGGCAGCTTCGATCAGCTGCTGCAGCTGCGCGCGCCGCTGGTCGGCCCGCTGCGACGCGGCCAGCGCGGCGAGTTCGGGGTGCCGGTGCGCGTGCCGGTGGCACGCGACGGGCAGTTGCGCTACGTGCTGACGGCGGTGTTGAACCCGGATGCCATCCTCGAGGTCGTCACCCGCCAGCGCGTGCCGGAGGATTGGATTGTGAGCGTGTTCGATGCGAGCGGCGCGAGGGTGGCGCGATCGCGCTCGCACGCCAAGACGATCGGCTCGTCGCCCTCGCCCAGCCTGCAGCGCCTGATGGCCGCCGGCGGCGACGAGGGCGTCGGCCCGGCACTCACGCTCGAGGGCACGTCGGTCTTGACGGCCTACACCCGCAGCCGCTCGAGCGGCTGGGTCGTCGCCATCGGCATTCCCTCGGAGAGCGTCGACGCCGGCGCCTACCGCTCGGCGTTTGCCTACGGCAGCGGCATCCTGCTGTCGATGGCCCTGGGCGGTGCGCTGGCCCTCGCGATCGCCCGTGGCATCAACCGTCCGATCGGCCAGCTGCGGCGCGCCGCGCAGGCGCTCGGCCGCGGCGAGCTGCCGCAATTGCCGCAATCCGACATCCGCGAGATCCAGGAGGTGGCCGACGCGCTGGCGGCATCG
>DASWVR010000010.1:0-6618 GCA_036401155.1 Piscinibacter sp.
ACCAGGAGTCAAGATGAAACAGGACATGCTCAAGCCGGAACTGCCATGGTGGCGCGTGGCGATGATGTGGCTGGTGGTCGGCGGGCCGGTGCTGGTGGTGGTGGCAGCCGTCGCCACGACGGTGATCGCCGTGCGCGGCGGCGACGTGCCGCTGCGCGTCACCGCCAAGCCGCAGGCCGAGACGCTGACTCCCGCCGCGCAGGCGCGCAACCATGTCGTCGCCGCAAAACCTTGATTTCATGCCGCGCCGTGCGCCGGTGCTGCCGCCGCCGCGGCCGCTGCGCGAACGTCTGCTGCTGATCCTGTGGCCGGCCTTCGTGATGGCCGGCGTGCTGGAGATGATGACCTTCGCGGTGGTCGACCCGAGCAGCCTGCACTGGTTCGGCGGCGAGGCGATCGACTGGTCGCGCAGCGCCGTCTACTCGGTGACCTTCTTCATCTACTGGGCCGTGATCGCCACGTCGGGCGCCATCACGATGCTGCTGGAGCAGCCGGGGCCCGAGGCGCAGGGGTAGCGCACGCGCGTGGGAAGCCGTGTCGGCCGATTGCCGGCACGGGGCCTGCGGCCGCAGGCTTCTTCAGCCGGTGGCGCCGTTGACCAGCTTGTGCAGGGCGTCCTGATCCATGATCCGGATCTGCCGCTGCTTGACCTGCAGCACGCCGTCTTCCTGGAACTTCGAGAAGCAGCGGCTGACCGTTTCCAGCTTGAGGCCGAGGTAGGTGCCGATCTCTTCGCGCGTCATGCGCAGCACCAGCGAACACGGAGAGAAGCCGCGCGCCTGCAGGCGCTGGGTCAGGTTGAGCAGGAAGGCGGCCAGCCGCTCCTCCGCGCGCATGCTGCCGAGCAGCAGCATCACGCCGTGGTCGCGAACGATCTCGCGGCTCATGATCTTGTGGAACTGGCGCTGCAGGTCGGTGAACTCGCGCGACAGGTGCTCGAGCTGCCCGTAGGGAATCACGCAGACCTGCGAATCCTCCAGCGCGACAGCGTCGCAGCTGTGGCGGTCGGTGCTGATGCCGTCGAGCCCGAGCAGCTCGCCGGCCATCTGGAAACCGGTGACCTGGTCGCGCCCGTCCTCGGACGAGACCCGCGTCTTGAAGAAGCCCGTGCGCACCGCATACACCGCCTCGAACGGATCGCCGATGCGAAACAGCGTGTCGCCTCGATGCACCGAGCGGCGCGTGGCGACCATCGTGTCCAATCGTTCCAGTTCCTGGTCTGAAAAGCCGACCGGCAGGCACAACTCGCGGAGATTGCAGCTCGAGCAGGCGACTTTGAGGGAGCTGGCCTTGATCGGCATCACGGCAGGGAGGGCGCTCATGGGGCAGGGGGTCCGACGATGTGGCTCGATGGGGGCGATTGTTCGCCCAGCACCATGCTCCAGCCTTGCGCCCGGTCAAGGTCGAGGGAAAAGCCCTTCGGCAACATTCCCCCCATGTCTGCAGCTCTGTCAAACACCCTCAGCGACGCCCCCCCGGTGCTCTCCGAAGCGCTGCTTCGCCGCTTCGACACGCCCGGCCCGCGTTACACCTCGTACCCGACCGCCGACCGCATGGTCGAGGCCTTCGGCCCCGAAGACTGCGTTCAGGCGCTCCAGCAACGTGCGATTGGCGCGCGGGTAGGGGGGTCGCCCGCATTGTCGGTCTACGTGCACATCCCGTTCTGCGAGTCGGTCTGTTATTACTGCGCTTGCAACAAAGTCATCACCAAGCACCACGAACGCGCCGGCGAGTACCTGGACGCGCTCGACGTCGAGATCGGCCTCGTGCGCGACGCGCTCGGCAGTTCGTCCCAGCAGGTGTCGCAGCTGCACTTCGGCGGCGGCTCCCCGACCTTCCTGTCCGACGAGGAGCTCGATCGGGTCATGGGGTCTCTGCGGCGCGCCTTTCGCGTCAGCGACGACGCCGAGATGTCGATCGAGGTCGACCCGCGCACCGTGACCGCCGAGCGACTTGCACACCTGCGCAAGATCGGCTTCAACCGCATCAGCTTCGGTGTGCAGGACTTCGACCCCCACGTGCAGCAGGCGGTGCACCGCGTGCAGCCCTACGAGAGCGTGCTCGAGCTGATGAAGAGCGCCCGCAGCCTCGGCTTCGATTCGATCAACGCCGACCTCATCTACGGCCTGCCGAAGCAGACGCCCGAAAGCTTTGCGCGCACCGTGGCGCAGATCGGCGAGTTGCGCCCGGACCGCATCGCGCTCTACGCCTACGCCCACCTGCCGCAGCGTTTCAAGCCGCAGCGGCGCATCGTCGCCGCCGACCTGCCCACGGCCGGCCAGCGCATCGACATGCTCGGCGGCGCGATCGCCGGTTTCCTGGGCCGCGGCTACAACTACATCGGCATGGACCATTTCGCGCTGCCCGACGACGCGCTCGCGGTGGCCAAGCGCCAGGGGCGGCTGCACCGCAACTTCCAGGGCTACAGCACGCAGCCCGACTGCGATCTGGTGGCGTTCGGCGTCTCGGCCATCGGCCGCATCGGCGCCACCTACCACCAGAACGCGAAGACACTGCCCGAGTACTACGACGCGCTGAAGAACAAGCAGCTGCCGGTGGTGCGCGGCGTGGCGCTGAGCCGCGACGACGTCGTGCGCCGGGCGGTGATCATGGCGCTGATGTGCCAGGGCCGTGTCGAGTTCGAGTCGATCGAACTCGCGCACCTGATCAACATGCGCGACTACTTCAAGAGCGAGCTCGAGCAGCTCGCGCCGTTGGCGGAAGCCGGGCTGGTCGAGATCGAGCCGGGGGCGGTGCAGGTGACGGCGACCGGCTGGTACGTCGTGCGCGCCGTCGCGATGACCTTCGACCGCTACCTGCAGAACGACAAGCTGCGCGAACGTTTCTCGCGCATCATCTAGACGGGGTCCCGACCCGGCGGCACGCTGCATGGACATTCCGCTGGTCCTCGCCGGCCTGGCCATGGGCGTGGCGGCATCGCCGCATTGCGCCTTCATGTGCGGCGCGCCGTGCGCGGCGCTCACCAGCGGCTGCAAGCGAAGCACCACCGGCTTTCACCTCGGCCGCCTGTTCGGTTACATGGCCGGCGGCGCGGTGGCCGCCGCCAGCGTGTCGGCACTCGGTGCCTGGAGCCAGGCGGCGCCCGCGCTGAGGCCGCTGTGGACCGGTCTGCACCTCGCCTTCCTCGCGCTCGGTCTCTGGTGGCTCGCCACCGGCCGGCAACCGGCCTGGATGAGACGCGACGGCGCGGTGCCGGTGCGCTTCTTTCGACAGGTTCCCGCCGACCCGGCGTCGTTGGCGGGCACCGTCGGGCCGCACGGCCGGCCCTGGCGCGCCGGGTTCGCCGGCCTGGCCTGGGTCGCGTGGCCTTGCGGCGCCCTGCAGGGCGCTCTGCTGTTGTCGGCTCTCGCGAGCAGCCCGCAAAGCGGCGCCGTGGTGATGGCGGCCTTCGCCCTCGGCTCGATGCCGGCGCTCGCCGTCGCGCCCTGGGTCTGGGGGCGCTGGCGCGCGATGCGTGGGACGGCCGCGACCACCGGCGAGGTGGCGACGCTCGGCTTTCGTGTCGCCGGGGCCGGGATCGTGCTCAGCTCCGGCTGGGCGCTGACCCACGGGCTGTGGGAGCGCTTCGCCGCCTGGTGCGTCAGCTGACCGAACCCGCTTTCGCCGGTTGCCGATGGAAAGATGCCTATTCAGGCGCGAGCGTGCTCCATGCCAGCTCCAAGGGAGGGGTCGCGTACGTGCCGTCGCCGTCGGCATCGAGCTCGATGCGCACCCGCTCGCTGTCGAGCACCGTGATGCGCAACGCCGACGAGGCGGCGCCGACCACCCGAATCTGGCCCGCGTTCGGATAAACGTCGCTGTGCAGCTGCGCCAGGGGCTGCAGCGTCGTCAGCGTGATCAGGCCCCCGATGGTCGAAGCGCTGAACGAACCGTCGATGCTCGCGGTCGAGGAGGCCGGCTCGGTGAGGTGCTCGGCGGAGGCGATGGTCAGACCGGGCCGGTAGCTGATGGTGTCGCTGTACTGGGGAGCGCTCACCGTCGCGGCCAGGGCGGACGAACCCACCGTCAGGTTCAGTTGCGTCAACGTGGGCGTGCTCAGGTAAGCGACGCTCACGCTGCCGTCGATGCGCGTCGTGGCATCTCCGAAGCTCATCTCGACGTCCTGGAACACCATGCTGCCGGTGAACTCCTGGCGCAGTTCCGTGGCCTCCATGACGTTCGCGATCGTGAAGAGAACGCTGCCATCGACGCGTTCGTCGTCGGCCTCGCGGCAGTCGGAGAAGTCGAGTCCGATCCGGTCGTCGGCGGTGAGGCTCTGGCTGTCGTCGCGGTCGTCGAACGACACCGTCACCGTACCGCTGACGCTGCAGTCTTCGGTGGCGCGGCCGACTGCCAGCCGCCGAACGCGGGCATCGGCGCGAAAACGCTTCGGGTCGACCACGGCGAAGTCCAGCGCGCGTTGGGTCAACGACAGCAGCGCAGCGTGGACGGAAGCCGGCGACGCGGCGCGTGACGCGCTCGACGCCTGTGCCGACTGGATGCCCGCACGCCCGTCGACCCGCAGGACCTGTGAACGGGTCGGTGCCATCCCGCCGTTCAGCGCGGCTCGCGCGACGATCTCCTGGTTGGCATGGGTGATCGCCACGGGGGCGGCAGGCGGCGGCGGAGCGCCGGCGTCGCTGCCGCCTCCGCCACAGGCTGCGAGAACGACGGTCGCGGCGGCCGCCGCGAACAGGCTTCGAACGGAGTTCATCTTCAGTTTCTCCCTGGGAGTACGGGTACAGCACCGCCGAGCCGGTGCGCGAGTGGCGGGCAACGCCCGGGCCGGAAGATACCAGCTGCGCTCGTGCTGGACTCCAACTGCCGACCGGGCCGGCTGGGTGGAATCCGGACGCCATGACGCAGCGCAAAAATCGGTCGGCGCACAGAGAAAAGTAGGACCCGCCTGACAGCGAATCACGGCGCTTGACGACGGCGCCGGGCCGGCGCTCGGCATAACCTTGCGATTACCGTGGCTGCATACGGCATGGGGCCGGGCAGCGGGGGACAACGTTCGTATCCAAAGGAGCAACCATGAACTTCATCATTTGGCTGGTCGTCGGTGGTTTGATCGGCTGGGTCGCCAGCATGCTGATGCGCACCGACGGGCAACAGGGCATCCTGCTCAACATTGTGGTCGGCATCGTCGGCGCGTTCCTCGGCGGATGGCTGTTGGCACCGATGTTCGGCACCGGCACGATCAACCAGAACGACTTCAGCATGAGCGGACTGGTCGTCTCGCTGCTGGGTGCGGTCATCCTGCTGGCCATCGTCAACCTGTTCCGCCGCGGCAGTATCCGCTGACGGATCGTTGTTGCCCATGCGTCTCGACGAACGCTCGCACGAGCACGCCGGTTCGGGCCAGGTGTTCACCTACGACGGCGAGTACAGCGTCGGCCCGAACGAGATCGCCTGGCGAGCGACGGTCAACCGCGGCGCCGACTTTCAGCGGGAGTTGACAGGCTCCGTGCCCGTCACCTCGCCGGGGGTGGCATTGATCGCCGAAGAGGCGGTGCACGACGCGATCGTCAAGCAGATCGACCTGCTGGAGCCCGGCGGCACTTCTGCTTGAGGGGCGGCGCCGCTGGAGGCGGCGCCGCGCCGCCGTCGGAGATCATCGCGCGCAGCACGATGATCTCCCTCTGAGTCAGCTCAACAAGCACGCACGGTTGCGTATCCGCCCGGCGCGCCTTTCCACTATGCTCGAGGCACACCGACAACGGGTCTTCCGGGCCCCGCCAGCGATGGCCAAGATGCGCTTCATGGACCTGAGCAAGTACACGGTCTACGACCTGTACGCCGCGGGGCAGCGCATCAGCGTCGGCTACACGATGCAGGACGCCATAGAGCGCTACCTCGAGATGCATCCGACTGCCGATCCGGCGGCGGTAGAGCAGGAACTGCGCGAGGCGATCCAGCGCCAGATGTGGTAGCCGAGCGGCTCAGTGCCGGGTGGCCTGCGCCGAGCCTTCGTCTCCCACGTCGCCGTGGCGTCGCACGAGCGCCAGTCCGGCATCGGTGATCGATGCTGACTCGAAGATGCCGCCCTCGGGCTGCGCGTACACGGCGCCCAGGTCGTGCAACAGCCAGAGGTGCTTGCGCAAGGCTTCGGGTTCGCACCGCACCTCGCCCGCGAGTGCCTTCACGTTCATCGCACGAGGGTAGGCGTCGGCGAGGGTGCCGAGCAGTGCCCGAGTCAGGTTGGAGGACTGCATACCGCTCCAGTCGGAAATGTCACGTCGGCGACATTACGCCTTACGCTAACCTGACGAGTACCGAGGTTTCCCGGAGTCGAATCGCCCCTTGATTCGGATCGTGCGAAGCTGCCGTTCGGGCCCGGAGCAATTGCTGCAGCAGCACATGAATGTCGGGTCGATTGGCTCGTCGTGAGGGCGCCGCCACCGACCGCACACGCGTGCCGATGCGCGGAAGAACACGCCTAACCAAAGGCAGAAGCCCTACTCGCAACAGATCGCCACTTCAGGCGATGGAGTACCATATGCGACGTAGGCATGTTCAGGACCGTCTTTAGTAGGTCTCTTCTGCTCCGCCGGTGAATGCCGGCAGTTCGGTCGAATCTTCCATCAGGTGTTTTTCTTGACGTCTCTGCACTGCGTT
>DASWVR010000011.1:0-1572 GCA_036401155.1 Piscinibacter sp.
CTGTACTTCAAGTACAGCGGCGGCAAGCGCATCTTCCGCATGGCGCCCCTGCATCACCACTACGAGCTGGGCGGCTGGAAGGAAACCCAGGTCGTGGTGCGCTTCTGGATCATCACGATCATGCTCGTGCTGTTCGGCCTTTCGACCCTGAAACTGAGATGAGCGACGCATCCGACAAGCTCGTACTGGTTCTCGGGCTCGGCGAGTCCGGCCTGGCGATGGCGCAATGGTGCGCACGCCAGGGGGCGCGCGTGCGCGTGGCGGACAGCCGCCGCGAGCCGCCGGGCCTGTCCGTACTCAGGGCGAGCGTGCCGGCAGCCGAGATCGTCCTCGGCGACTTTACGGACAGCCTCCTCGACGGCGTGGCGCGCATTGCCCTCAGTCCGGGCATCGACGCCCGCACCCCGGTGCTCGCCGAAGCGCGTCGCCGCGGCATCGCAATCGTCGGCGAGATGACGCTGCTTGCCGAAGCGCTCGCGGAGCAGGAGCGCGCCCGCACCCGGATCCTCGCGATCACGGGCACCAACGGCAAGACCACGACCACCGCGCTGACGGCGGCGCTGTGCTGCGCGGCCGGACTGGACGCCGTTGCAGCGGGCAACATCAGCCCCGCCGCGTTGACGGTGCTCATGGAGCGGCTCGATCGCGGCGCAGCGCTCCCCGAATGCTGGGTGCTGGAGCTGTCGAGCTTCCAGCTCGAAACCACCGCCGGCCTGAATGCCGAAGGTGCGACGGTGCTGAACGTCACCGACGATCACCTCGACCGCCACGGTGACCTCGACAGCTACGCGACCATCAAGGCGCACATCTTCGACGGTGACGGCGTGCAGGTGCTCAACCGCCAGGACGCGCGCGTGCTGGCGATGGCGCAGGCCGGGCGGCGCGTCGTGTCCTTCGGCACGGACGCCCCGACGGCTCCCGAAGATTACGGCATCGTCGCCGATGCGGATGGCGCCGCATGGCTCGCCTGCGGCGGACAGCGCCTGCTGCGCATCACCGAACTTCCGATCGCCGGCGCACATAATGCGGCGAACGCCATGGCGGCACTGGCGCTCGCCCGCGCGATCGATCGTCCCTATCCCGCGCTGATCGAGGGCCTGAGGGCCTTCCGCGGGCTGCCGCACCGGGTCGAGCCCGTTGCACGGCGTACTGACGGCGTGGTGTTCTACGACGACTCCAAGGGCACCAACGTGGGTGCGACGCTGGCCGCGCTGGAAGGGCTGGGGCGGCAGGTCGTCCTGATCGCCGGCGGTGACGGCAAAGGGCAGGATTTTTCGCCGCTGCGCGAGGCCGTTGCCCGCCACGCCCGCGCCGTGATGCTTATCGGTCGTGACGCGGCGCTCATCGATGCGGCACTGGCCGGTTCGGGCGTGCCGACCGAGCGTGCGGCCGACATGGATGCGGCCGTTGCCCGCGCCGCGACACTCGCGCAACCCGGCGATGTCGTGCTGCTCTCGCCCGCCTGCGCGAGCCTCGACATGTTCCGCAACTACGCCCATCGCGCCGAGGTGTTCGTCGCGGCCGTGCTTCGTCAGCCGGGGGTGAGCGCGACATGAAATTCGTGACGGCACT
>DASWVR010000012.1:0-5520 GCA_036401155.1 Piscinibacter sp.
CCTGAGCAGGGGACTGAGCTTGTCGAAGGCCCCGTGTCGAAGGGGCAGTTCCACGCGGCGGGGCTTCGACAAGCTCAGCCCGAACGGAGTGGTGGGCGGGGTCACCCGTCCTCTCCACCGAAGCGGTAGGTGAGCTCGCCACCCTCGACCGCCAGCGCCACCCGATCGATCGACTGCCCGCCTGACAGCCGCGTCAGGTACTCGTGGCTGATCTTCGGCAGCACGGTGTTGGTGAGGATCGCGTCGATGACCCGCCCGCCGCTTTCCACCTCGTTGCAGCGGCCCACGATCAGGCGCACCACGGCGTCGTCGTAGCTGAACGGCACGCCATGGTGGGCGGCGACGCGTCTCTGGATTCGCCCGAGCTGCAGGCGCACGATGGACGCGAGCATCTCCTCGCTCAGCGGAACGTACGGGATCGTCACGATGCGCCCGAGCAGCGCGGCGGGAAACACCTCCAGCAGCGGCTCGCGCAGCGCCTTCGCGATGTCGTCGGGCGCCGGCATGCGCTGCGGGTCGCCGCACATGCGCATGATCAGCTCGCTGCCGACGTTGGTGGTCAGCAGGATGATGGTGTTCTTGAAGTCGATGAAGCGGCCTTCGCCGTCTTCCATCCACCCCTTGTCGAACACCTGGAAGAAGAGTTCGTGCACGTCCGGGTGGGCCTTCTCCACCTCGTCGAGCAGCACCACGCTGTACGGCCGGCGGCGCACCGCCTCGGTCAGCACGCCGCCTTCGCCGTAACCCACATAGCCGGGCGGCGCGCCCTTGAGCGTCGAGACGGTGTGCGCCTCCTGGAACTCGCTCATGTTGATGGTGATCACGTTCTGCTCGCCGCCGTACAGCGCCTCGGCCAGCGCGAGCGCCGTCTCGGTCTTGCCGACGCCCGAGCTGCCGCACAGCATGAACACGCCGATCGGCTTGCTCGGGTTGTCCAGCCGCGCGCGCGAGGTCTGGATGCGCCGCGCGATCATCTCCAGCGCGTGCTTCTGCCCGACCACACGCTGGTCCAGCGTGTCCGCAAGCTTGAGCACCGACTCGACCTCGTTCTTCACCATGCGGCCGACCGGAATGCCGGTCCAGTCCTGCACCACGCTCGCGACGGCCTGTTCGTCGACCGTGGGCAGCACCAGCGGCGCGTCGCCTTGCAGCGTGTGCAGCTGCTCCTGCAGCGTGTGCAGTTCATCGAGCAGGGTGTTGCGTTGTGCGGGCGGCAAGGCTTGAGCGGGCGGCGCGGCAGCGGCATCGACCGCGTCGACCGGCTGGAAACCAGCGCGCAGCTCGGCGCGGATCGCGAGCATGCGGTCGACGAGCTGCTTCTCCTGGTCGAAGCGCGATTGCAGCGCGGCCAGCTTCTCCTTCGCGGCCGCGGCGTCCGCCTCGACGCGCTGCCTGCGCTGGCCGATCGGCAGGCCCGCGTTCTCCTCGCGCTCGATGATCTCGCGCTCGATCGCCAAGGCCTCCAGCCGGCGCTGCATGTCTTCGAGCTCCGGCGGCGTCGCGTGCTGGCTCACCGCCACCCGCGCACAGGCGGTGTCGAGCAGGCTCACCGCCTTGTCGGGCAGCTGCCGCGCGGGGATGTAGCGGTGCGACAGCTTCACCGCCGCGTCGATCGCGGCGTCGAGCAGCTGCACGCGGTGGTGCGCCTCCAGCACCGAAGCCACGCCGCGCAGCATCAGCACCGCCTTCTCCTCGCTCGGCTCGGCCACCTGCACGACCTGGAAGCGCCGCGTCAGCGCCGGATCCTTCTCGATGTGCCTCTTGTACTCGGCCCAGGTGGTGGCGGCGATGGTGCGCAGCGTGCCGCGCGCGAGCGCGGGCTTGAGCAGGTTGGCCGCGTCGCCGGTGCCGGCGGCGCCCCCGGCGCCGATCAGCGTGTGCGCTTCGTCGATGAAGAGGATGATCGGCCGCGGCGACGCCTGCACCTCGTCGATCACCTGGCGCAGCCGGCTCTCGAACTCGCCCTTCATGCTGGCGCCGGCCTGCAGCAAGCCGATGTCGAGCATGTGCAGCGACACGTCCTTCAGCTGCGGCGGCACGTCGTTGCGCGCGAGGCGCAGCGCGAAGCCCTCGACGACGGCGGTCTTGCCGACCCCGGCCTCGCCGGTGAGGATGGGGTTGTTCTGCCGGCGGCGCATCAGGATGTCGACGATCTGCCGAATCTCCTCGTCGCGGCCGGCGACCGGGTCGAGTTCGCCTTGGCGGGCGCGTTCGGTGAGGTCGACCGCGTAGCGCTTGAGCGCTTCCTGCTTGCCCATCGCGGCGGGTGCGAGCGTGTCGCTCGCCTCGCCGGGGGCGGCGCTGCTGTCGGCGGCGGGCTGCGACGCTTCCGGCGAGCCCGCGAGCAGCTTCGCGAAGTCGCGTGTCAGCTCGTCAAGCCCGATGCGCTCGAATTGTTTGGACACGCTCAGCAGCGCATGCCGCAGCGAGTCGGTCTTCAAGAGTCCCACGATCAGGTGGCCGCTGCGCACCTGGCGCTCGCCGAACATCAGCGAGCCGTAGACCCAGCCGCGCTCGACGGCGTTCTCGACGTAGGTCGAAAGGTCGGTCACCGAGGAGGCGCCGCGCGGCAGCCGGTCGAGTGCGCGCTGCAGGTCGGCCGCCAGTGCCGAGGAGTCGAGCCCGAAGTGGCGCACGATGCGGTGCAGGTCGCTGTCTTGCGCCTGCAGCATCTGCGCGATCCAGTGCTGCAGCTCGACGTAGGGGTTGCCGCGCAGCTTGCAGAACACGGTGGCGCCTTCCATCGCCTTGTAGGCGAAGGTGTCGAGGCGGCCGAAGAGTGCGGTGCGGCTGATGTCAGACATGGTGCTTCTCCCGCGAGGGCTTGCCCGGATCGAGAACGAGGTCGCTGCGGTGGCGTGCCGGCGGCACCGCCTTGCGGTGGCCGAGCCAGGTGCTCAGGCCGAGCCGCGTGGGCACGACGCCGCTGGCCGGCCGTCGAGCGTGCAGCCGTGCCGGCGGCACCTCGCTGGCCGCCAGCGTGAGGCGCAGGTCCCACGCGAGTCGGAGGCCGACGTACTGCCGCACCCAGTCGCGCAGCGCCGGCAGCGACGCGGCGCCGGGCAGGAAGGACTCGTACTGCGCGAGCGTCAGCGGCCCGAGGTGGATGCGGAACTTGTGCTGGCGGCTCCAGACCTTGGAGCCCGCAACCGCGCTCACGCCCAGCTGCGCGCTCGGTTCGCCGCGGTGGCCCAGCCCGAGGTGGGTGCCGTCCTGCGGGCGCAGGCGCATCCAGTGGCCCACGAACATCTCCACGCGGACCGGCACGCGAAAGTGCTGGCGCAGCATCATCGCGAGGCCCTCGGCGTTTTTCACGCCGCGGCTCAGCGTGCCGGCATGGAAGCGCTTGGCCGCGTCGGGCACGGCGTCGCGCTGGCGCATGGCGGCCGGAGCGAGCCCGAAGAATGCGCCCAGCCACTTGGCGAACTGGTCGTCGTCAGGGCGATCGAGGTGCACGCAGGGCTGGGCTTGCGCCCAGGCGCGGTAGAACAGGCTCAACGCGCGGTGATGGAAGAGGTCGGCGAAGCGCGCGAAGCCATCGTCGCCGTGGTGGCGCGAGCGCTCGCGGGCGTACTCGGTCAGGTGCAGCGGCAAGGCCCCCTGCGGGCCGAACAGCCCGAAGAAGCGCACGCCCAGGCGCGGCGGCGCGTGCTTGCGCCTGGCGAAGGACGACAACGCCGCCGGGGCGAAGTCCATCTCGGCATCCTGGCCGAGCCGCAACGGCTCCTGGCCGGGCCGCAGCGCGCGGCCGAGGCGCGGCGAATGCGGCGAGAGCGATTCGACGCGGCGCAGCGTGTGGAAGAAGTCGTTCGCGTAAGGGGCAGCGGCGAGCGAATCGAACAGTCGCGCCAGCGCTGCTTGATCTCCCTCTCCCCCGCGAGGGGGAGAGGGTTGGGGTGAGGGGGCCGTGGGGGTCGCGCCGACCGCCACACCCTCACCCCAGCCCTCTCCCGCAAGCGGGAGAGGGGGACATGTTGTGTCTCCCTTCGGGCCGATATTGCCCTCACCCCGACCCTCTCCCAAAGGGAGAGGGAGAAAGGCCGAGACCTCCACCGTCGTCATGCCAGCGCCTGTTCGCCCAGCCGCGCCGGCCAGCGCATCACTTCGCCGCGTGTCGGCGTGCGCAACACGGTTTCGCTGAAGGTATTGATCGCGACATGCCGCGCGAAGAAGCGCTCCAGCACGCAGCCGAGCAGGAACGCGCTGCCGCCCTGGAAGGCGAGTTCGTCGATCGATGCCGTCACCTCGACGCCCGTGCCGAAGGTCAGCGGCCCGGCGAACGGCAGCCGCCGGACCACCTGCTTCGCGTTCACGCTCTGCACGCCTTCGACCTGCTTGTTCCAGCCCGCGTCCTGCGGCGGGCCGTAGAGCGCGAGCAGGCTGCGCAGCGCGGCGGCGGCCCGCGCCGGGTCCTCGCCGGCGAAGGACAGGTAGTTCAGCGAGAGGTGGCTCACCAGCGACCAGCCGAAGTCGCCTTCGGGCCGGCGGTTCATCGGCCGCGTGGGACCGCGCAGGCACCGCACCTTCGCGACCACGCCGGGGGTGTCGAGCTGCCACGCCTGCGCGCCGGCCGAGCCGCCCTCGGGCAGGAAGGTCGGCAGGTCGCGATTGGTGACGAGCGCGGTGATCGAAAGCTGCCGCAGGTCTTCGCGATAAGGTGCCTGCCGCGCGTCGACCAGCGAGATGAACACTTCCTCGCCGACGTAGGCCGAGCGCGGCCCCTGTGTCTTCTGCCTGGCCGACAGGAGCCGCGGCTCGCGCCGCGTCGTGTAGTAGGCGCCGTGCGCGCACGACTCGGTGTGAAAGCTCGTGTACAGCGGCAGGAACCGCTGTTCGGCCACCGCGCCGGTGCCGTGTCCCGTGACCGACTCGATGCTGTGCACCTCGAAGTCCATCGGCCGGGTGCGGTCCGGTACCGCGTGATGCTCCCAGGCCGAGCCGGTGAGCTGTACGCGGTCGAGCCGCTTGGGAAAGAGGTTGATTGCCGGCGTGCAATAGAGCGCAAGGCAGCTGGCGTCGACCAGCGATTCGAGTGCGGGCTCGCCGCGGTTGAAGAAGAGCACGAGTTCCGCCTCGTTGCCCTCCACCCGGGCGAGCCGCGCGGCGAGGTTGTCGACACGGAAGGCCATGAAGCGCTGCGGCATCGCCGCGTACTCCTGCAGCAAGCGGTAGCCGGAGAAGCCGCGCAGCGTGTGCGGCAGCAGCGCCTCGTCCTCGGCATAACCCACGGCCTGCACGCTGCCGCTGCCGCACCAGGCCAGGGCAGGGTCCGTTCCGTCGCCCGCCACCCAGCTGCCCGCGCAGGCGCCCAGCGCGAGCTCGTGCAGCGGGTAGGCCACCGCGTCGGGGGCGCTGATGTGCAGCGGCAGGCTGTCCAGCTGCAGGCGCTTGAGCGGCACGCCCGCCGGCGAGCGCAGGCGGATGCGCAAGCCGCCGCGCACACGCGCGCCCCCGGGCAGCCGCGCCAGCGGCAGGTCGGGCGCATGGCTGAAGTACTGCGCGCCGGCGATCGACAGCGGC
>DASWVR010000013.1:0-11670 GCA_036401155.1 Piscinibacter sp.
CGGCGCCCATCGAGGCGCGCGTGGCCGCGCCGCGCCGCGCGTCGATCGCCGTGATGCCGTTCGTCGACGGCTGCGAGCAAGGCGCGCCCGGCGGCCACCTGGCCCCGGGCCTCGCGCACGACGTCATCACCCGCCTGGCCAAGCTGCGCAGCCTGTTCGTCATTGCCCAAGGCACGGTGTTCGCGCTCGACGAGCGGCAGAAGGCCTGCGCTGAAGTGGGCCGGACGCTGAACGTCGACTACGTGGTCACGGGCTTGCTGCGCCGCCGCGGCGACCGACTGCTCGTGAACGTGGAGCTCGCCGAGACACGTACCGCCCACATCGTGTGGGCCGAGGTCTTCGACCAGCAGCTCGACGACACCTTCCTCGTGCTCGACGAGATCGGCAACCGCATCGTGGCCTCGATCGCCGGCGAGATCGAGGGGGTCGAGCGCAACCGCGCAATCCTCAAGCCCCCCAGCTCGCTCGACGCGTGGGAAGCGCATCACCGCGGCCTGTGGCACATGTACCGCTTCAACCGCGCCGACAACGAACGCGCACGCGGCTACTTCGAAATGGCGGTGCGCCTGGATCCGACGTTCTCACGCGCCCACGCGGGCCTCTCGTTCACGCATTGGCAGGACGCCTTCCAGCACTGGGAGCAGCGCGAGCGCGCCGTCGACCGTGCCTTGCAGACCGCCGGGGACAGCCTGGCCGTCGACGACCGCGACCCGGCCGCCCACTGGGCCATGGGGCGCGCGCTGTGGCTGCGCGGCGCGCAGGAGCAGTCGATCGTCGAGCTGGGGACCGCCGTCGACCTGAGCCCGAACTTCGCGCTCGGCCACTACTCGCTGGCGTTCGTGCACAGCCAGTCGGGCGACCCGCAGGCCGCCATCGCCGCGTCGGACCACTCGCGGCACCTGAGCCCCTACGACCCGCTGATGTTCGGCATGCTCGGCACCCGCGCGATGGCGCTGGTGCGGCTCGGACGATTCGAGGAAGCCGCCGGCTGGGCGGTCAAGGCGGCGGCCCGGCCGAACGCGCATGCGCACATCCTCGCGATCGCGGCGCATTGCCTGGCGCTCGCGGGTCGGCTCGACGAAGCGCGCAGCGTCGCGGCGACGATCCGCAGGTCGATGGCGGGCTACCGCGTCGACGACTTCCTGGGGGCATTCCGCTTCCCTCCCGACGCGATCGCGTTGTTCAGGTCGGCGGCCAGGCAGATCGGATTCGACTAGGGCCTGTCAACGCTATTGCACTCGCGTACCCACGACCTCGACCTGCACACGCCGGTTCTGGGCACGTCCGTCGACCGTCGCGTTGTCGGCGGCCGGCTGCGTCTCGCCTTTGCCTTCGACGAAAACACGATTGGCGTCGATCCCGCTTGAGACCAGGTAGGACTTGACTGCTTCGGCACGTCGCATCGAGAGCCGAGCGTTGTAGCCCTCGCTGCCGACCGAGTCGGTGTGCCCGGTGGCGATGACGGCTTCGAGGGTCATGCCCTTCTGGCGCAGCGCGAGTTCGCCGAGCTTGTGCTTGCCTGCCGGCGTCAGCAAGGCCTTGTCGAAATCGAACAGAGCGTCCGACGCGAACGTGACCCTTTCCGATACCGGAGCGGGCACGACGGGCAACGGAGCGGGCTGGGCCACCGGTGCCGGCGCCACGACAACCGGGGTCGGCGCCTGGGCCATCACGGGCGCCGCGGCGGCGGCCCTGGGCGGTGCCGCCGGGGCAGCGCCGAATCGATACACCAGGCCGATGGATGCCATGTCGATGTCGCCCTTGTTGCCCACTGCGTCGTTGATGCGGTATCGCTCCACCTCGGCGCGCACCGAAAGGGCCGGCGTGAACGCGTACGCCAGGCCCAAGCCGGCCTTCCAGTTCGCTGCGCTCTCGCTCGGGTTGGGGTTGTTGACGATCACCATGCCCGTGCCGCGGAAGGCGTCCCTGGTTTCGGCATAGGTCACGCCGCCGCGGGCGAAGGCCGACAGCGCGCCGGTGATCGGCAGCGTGCCGACCAGGTCGAGGTTCAGGCCACGGACCTTGGCCCGCCCGTTGAGCGTTCCTGCGGGGCTGGTCGCGGCCTGGTAGCCGAACTCGCCCAAGCTGAAGGCGCCGCCTTCCACGCTGAAGTGCTTGTCGAACTGGTAGCCGCCGAACACCTTGAAGGCCGAGGAGCGGTTGTCGTGGCTGAAGCTGTCTACCGTGAAGCCGTTGCTGGTGAGGTGGCCGCTGATGCGCCGCTCGTCGATCGTGGCGCGGCTTCGTCCCGCGTTGATGCCGCCGTAGAGGCCGACCGTGTCGTTGTTGGTTTGCGCGAAGGAAGGGCTGGCGATGGCGGCGAGGGCCAGCAGCGCGGTCGCGTGGGCGATGTGCGTGAGTTTCATGGTCACTTTCTTGAGGTGAGAGCCGGCAGTCGCTGCCGGCTCGCGGTCACCGTTCGTTTATTGGCAGTCGGCCGGCGCGTTGGCGTGACCGGGAATCGAGACGACGTTGTTGTCGAACACGAGCGCTCCGGACGTGAAGGCGCCCGCGAACATGCGGCCACACGACGTGGCCAGCGTCTGCATCGTGATGTCCGCGCCCGCGAGCACGTTGCCGTTCCACTCGGCGTAGTTGCCGATCGTCGCGGACGCGCCTGCCTGCCAGAACACGTTCGAGGCCTTGGCACCGTTCGTCAGCAGGATGCGGGCGTGGGCCGCCGGTGACGGTGCCCCCGGGATGGCCGTGATCGAGCTGCCAGCCTGGAAGATGAACACCGCGTTCTGGTCACCCATGCCGTCCAAGGTCACATCGCCGGCAACGACGATGGTCGAGCCGGAGGTGTAGACGCCGGGAACGAAGTAGTTCAGGCCGGCCACCGCGGCGGCGCCCGTCGGCGATCCGATGCTGGTGGTCGCCAGCGTCGTGCCGCCGGCGAGCGAGCCTGCTGCCGGAGGACCACTGGGCGGTGTGATGCTGAGGTAGGTGGCGCGCAAGGCGTCGGTCACCTGCTGGGCCAAGGTCGTGTTCGGGTACGTGGGCGTGACGACGGTGCCGTTGACGCTCGGTGGGGCACCCGCGCAGAGACCAAAGGTGCCGCTGCCGCCGACTGGCACGGCGTTGCAGGTGTCGTTCGGGTTGAGCACCACGTCGCCGTTGATGAGGCTCGCGGCGGTGTTGGCCACGCCGGCGGTCGCTGCGAGCGCAAACGACGCTGCGGCACCGAAGTTCACCGGGCTCGGCGTCGCGGCAACCGTCGATGCAGTTCTGAAGCTCCAGGTGTAAACGCACTCCGCAGCGGCAGCGCCCGAGGGTTCGAACACGACCGTGTAGTCCGCGCCCGGCAGGAGCGCTGCCGAGGTGGCAAGGGCGGCGACCTGCGTGTTTGCGTCGTAGGAGACCGATGCCGGCGCAAGCGGCGGCTGGCCCGTCCGCGCGATCCTGAAGGTGTCGGCACCGATGTTCGCCGCGCTGACCGTGCCGTTCAGGGTCGCGGTGATCCGCTTGCCGCCGTTGGCGACGCCGGTCGTGCTGGTGGCGACGGTCTGGTTGCCGTTCGTGGGATCAGTGAAGGTGACGGTCACCTCGCAGGTGCCGGGCGCCGGGGCGGCCGGCGGCGTGCCCACTGGTGGCGCCACCGGCGGGACGACCGGTGGAACGATGGCACCAGCCGGCGGGACCAGCACCGCCTGGGTTACGTTGGCGCCCAGGATAGGGTCTTGCCCGCCGCCGCCGCAGGCGGCAAGGAGGAGCGCGCCCAGGGTGGTGCAGACCCCCAGGACTTGGGGAAGGCTTGTTTTGAACATGATGCTGCTTCATTGGTCGAACCTGACAGGACTCTCACGTCGGTTGCCTGATCAGGACAAAAGCAGCAAAAGGGAAACGTCTAAAGAGACGAAGACGTTGGCGCATGATCGTTCATTTGCGCGTGACCGTCACAACGTTTCTCGTGGTGCTGGTCACGGTGGAGCACCTGCGTCCTGAGCGCATCGACATCGCGGCGCGGTGGTCAAAGGGCCGCGCATCAAGCCGCCACGCCCTGCGACTGCTGCGCGAGCAGGCCGAGAGCGTGCTGGCACAGCATGCGCTCCTCGCTGGTGGGCAGCACCCACACCGCCACCCCGCTCTCCTCACTCGAGATGCGCTTGCTGCCGGCCTCGTTGGCCCGCGGGTCGAGTGCCACGCCCATCCACGCCAGGCGGCGAGCCACCTGCTCGCGGATGATGGCGCTGCCCTCGCCCACACCCGCCGTGAAGACGATCGCGTCCAGGCCACCCAGCGAGGTAGCCAGCCGCGCCACGTGCTCGGCCACCGAGCGGCAGTACATGTTCACCGCCTGCCCCGCGCCGACATGGCCCGCGCCTGCGGCCTGCAGCAGGTCGCGCATGTCCGCGCTCAACTCGCTGACGCCGAGCAGCCCGGACTTCTTGTAGAGGATGGACTCGACTTCCTGCGGCGGCAGCCCGAGCCGCACGAGGTGGAAGATCACCCCCGCATCGAGGCTGCCGCAGCGGGTGCCCATCATCAGGCCGTCGAGCGCGGTGAAGCCCATCGTCGTGTCGACGCTCCTGCCGTCGAGCAGCGCGCAGGCGCTCGATCCGCTGCCCAGGTGGCACACGATCACGCGGCGAAACGGCTTGAGCTCCGGCTGGCGCGAGATGTACTCGTAGCTCAGTCCATGAAAGCCGTAGCGCCGAACGCCCTCGGCGAACAGGTCGCGCGGCAGCGCGAACATCTGCACCTCGTCGCTCTGGCTGCGGTGGAAGGCCGTGTCGAAGCAGGCGAACTGCGGCACCGCGGGCACCATGTCATGCACGGCCTGGATGCCGGCCAGGTTGTGCGGCTGGTGCAGCGGCGCAAGGCCGACCAGCGCCGCCAACTTGGCGAGCACCCCGGCGTCGATGCGAACCGGTCCGTCGAAGTGCGTGCCGCCGTGGACGACGCGGTGGGCGACCGCGTCGAAACGCAGCCGGCTGTCCGCGAGCCAGCGCAGCAGCCACTCGACGCAGCTGCGCTGGTCGGCATGCGTCGGCATTGCCAGCTCCTGCCGCGGTTGCCCCTGCCGTGTGAGCGCGACACGCGGCTTGTCGCCGATGCGCTCGAACTGCCCGTCGAGAAGCAGCGAGTCGATGCGGCCGGCTGCGCACGCATACAGCGCGAACTTGACGCTCGAGCTGCCGGCATTCACGGTGAGCACGTGGCGCATCATCGCCCGGCCCCCCCGCTGACCAGCACGCGCGCCAGCAGGCACGAGGCGATGCGCGCACGTGCGGTGTCCGAGCGCGACGTGAGGATCACCGGCACCTTCGCGCCGAGCACGATGCCGCCGGTCAACGCGCCGCCCATGTGCTCCATGTCCTTGGCGAGCATGTTGCCCGCCTCGTAGTTGGGCATGGCCAGGATGTCGGCGTCGCCGGCGACGGCCGAGACGATGCCCTTGATTTGGGCGGCTTCCCTGGACAGCGCGTTGTCCAGCGCGAGCGGCCCCTCCAGCACGGCGCCGCTGATCTGGTGGCGTTCGGCCATCTTGCACAGGGCCGCCGCATGCAGGGTCGATTCGACGTCCTGCTCGACGGTTTCCACCGCGGCCAGCACCGCCACCTTCGGCAGCGCGACGCCCAGGCGGTGCGCCAGGTCGACCGCGTTCTGGATGATGTCCTTCTTGGCGTCGAGGTCCGGGGCGATGTTCAGCGCCGCGTCGGTGACGAGCAGCAGCTTGTGGTACTGCGGATGGTCGATCGCGAACACATGGCTCATGCGCCGCCCGGTGCGCAGGCCCGAGTCGCGCGCGACGATGGCGCGCATGAGGTCGTTGGTGTGCAGGCTGCCTTTCATCAGCGCCTGCACATGCCCGTCGCGGGCGAGCGCCACGGCGACGGCGGCCGCTTCCTGAGGCGTCTCGGCAGCGCGGATGTCGATGCCGTCGAGGTCGAACCCGTTGTCGCGCGCGACCTGTCGGATGTGGTCGACCGGCCCGACGAGCGTGGCCACGATGAGCCGCTGCGCGGCGGCGAGCACGGCGCCTTCGAGGCTCGTGCGGTCGCAAGGCCAGACCACGGCCACCGGCATGGCGGCCTGTTCCGCCAGGAGACGCGTCAGGCTGGAGTCGAAGAGTTCACGGTCGAGCGGCTCTTTGAGAAACATAGATCCTTCTGGTTGTGGTGATCGATACCGGGTAAACCCGTACGCCGAGAGTGTTTGTGCAGTGCGCAAAAAACGCTTGAGCTAACGCAAGCGAGCCTGAGCCGGCGTGCCAAATTGGGCCGGCCACTCTAGTTTCTTGACAGGCCGGCGGCGCGGCGCCAGGCGAAAGGGCCCGTGAAGCCGGCCGATTCTTAAGACAGGTCAGCCTTCGAGCCGCGAGCCTGAAGTTCTGCCGCCAACTGCCGAAATGGGGGCCATCTCCTCACGATCGGACACGACCATGCTCTCCAAGCTCCGGTTGTCGCACCGGCTGGCGCTCGGCTTCGGCCTGGTGCTGGCGCTGCTCCTCGTCACCACCTGGCTGGGCCTGACCGGCATGCGGGCGCTTTCGCAGACGCTCGACACCGTCGTCATCCGCGGCGCGCAGCGTGCGCAGGCCATCATGGCGATGGAGCGCGCCGCGAACGACTACGCGCTCGGCCTGCGCAAGACCGGCGGCACCGAACTCGACCAGGCCGAGCCGCTGATGAAGCAGATCGCCTCGGCCAGCGCGCGCTACGACGCCGCCGCGCTGGCGCTCGCTCCGCTCGTGCCCCCGACGTCCGAGACGCAGGCGCTGCTCGGCGCCGCGTCCGACGGCGCGAGCGCGCTGCGCAAGGTCGTGGCCGATGCCGAGAAGGCGGGAGAGGGCCGGGGCGTCACCGCCGTCTTCTTCGGCCTGCGCCAGGCGGTCAACGGTTCGGACGCCGCTGCATGGTCGCAGCGCCAGGAGGCGTGGCAGCAGGCGCTGGTCGCCCTCGGCGACTGGGACTCGCGCGTCAACCGAGAACTCAGCGTGCAGACCCGCGCCGACACCCAGCGCGCTCGCCTGCTGCTGATCGCGGGGGCGCTGATCGCACTCGCGCTGGGCGGCGCGACCGCATGGTGGGTCACGCGCGACATCGGCGCCGGCCTGCGCACCGCCGTCGACGCCACGCGGCGCATCGCCGCCCACGACCTCTCGCAGCCGGTGGCCTCGCAGCGCCACGACGAACTGGGGCAGCTCGCGCGGTCGATCGAAGCCATGCGCTTGAGCCTGCACGGGCTGGCCGGCGGCGTGCGCGAGGCGAGCCAGGGCATCGCCACCGCCAGCGGGCAGATCACCCAGGGCAGCCAGGACCTGAGCCAGCGCACCGAAGAGACCGCGGCCACTTTGCAGGCGACCGCCAGCGCGATCTCCCAGCTGACCTCGATGCTCGACCAGACCATGCAGACCGCCGGCTCGGCCGGCACGCTGGCCCGTGACGCGCAGGACGTGGCCACACGCGGCGGCGGCGTGGTGGCCGACGCGGTGTCGACGATGCACGAGATCGACGGCGCCTCGCGCAAGATCGCCGACATCGTGGCGATGATCGACAGCATCGCGTTCCAGACCAACATCCTGGCGCTCAACGCCGCCGTCGAGGCCGCCCGCGCGGGCGACCAGGGCCGCGGCTTCGCCGTCGTCGCGAGCGAGGTGCGCGCGCTCGCCCAGCGCTGCGCGGCTGCGGCGCGCGAGATCAAGACCTTGATCCAGGCCTCGCTGGAGAAGGTGGAGAGCGGGAGCAAGCAGGTGCAGAACGCGGGCGGCGCCACCACCGAGATCATGAGTTCGGTGGAGCGCGTCTCCAAGCTCGTCACGACGCTGTCGGTGGAGGCCACGCAGCAGCGCGACGGCATCGGCCGCACCAGCGCTTCGGTGGCGCAGCTCGACACGATGGCGCAGCAGAATGCCGCGCTCGCGGAGGAGTCGGCGGCGGCCGCGGCGTCGCTGCTCGCGCAGGCCACACGCCTCACGGGCATGGTCGACCAGTTCAAGCTGGAGGCGCGCGACGCCACCGTCGGCGCCTGAGCCGACACAGCAGCGTCCCGTCTCCAAGCCTGTCGCTCCACTGACTTCCCGAGCCAAAGCCCTTGGCCTGGCGAGCCATCGCCGCGCCCCAAGGGATTGTCCGGAGTTCAGCGCTGCCGTTCGGGTCTAGTCTCGTGCCCCCGACTGCCTTCGCATCCCGGTCACCCCGCGGATCCGGGGCGCTGTTCCCAGAGCTGTTCACAAGGCCCAAGGAGACACAGATGAGGACCTGCGATGCCGCGCCTTCCCGCACCGCCCGTTCCGCGGCGGGCCGCCACCCGATCCGCAGCACGCTGCTCGCGCTGCTGCCCGGCCTGGTCCTGCTGGCCGCCAGCGGCCAGGCTGCGGCGAACACGCTGACCCAGAACGTCTCGTGGACCATCGATCGTGCGGGCACGGCCACCAAGTACCGCGTGGTCGCCTACGGCGATTCGATCTACGCCGGCTACAACGGCTCCATCACCAGCGCGGCCAAGTACGCCGCGCCCACGGTGGACGCCGAATACCTCTCGGCGCTCTGGAACGCCGACATCGAAAGCGTGCGGCGCGCCAAGTCGGGCGCGGTGGCTTCCGACATCTACAACAACAAGATCGTGGCCGAACGCTCGTACATGCAGGCGAGTTCCACCCGCGTGGTCACCTTCGAGATGTGCGGCAACGATGGGCTGCAGGCGCGCTCCAGCTTCAAGAGCCAGACCGGCACCTGCAACTACACCGGCATGAACAACGCCGTCAACAACTGCAAGACCTACGTCGCGGCCGCGATGGACTACATCAACGCCAACGCCTACGCCGGCACCAAGGTCAAGATCATCTCGAACCTGTACTACCCGGGCTATGCCGCCGACAACGTGCAGAGTTCCTGCCGCGACGCCACCACCGGCGCCACGGTCAACCTGCGCGACACCTTCCTGCCCAGGCTCGCCGCGATGAACTACTGGATGTGCGAGTACGCGCGGCAGAAGGGCTTCAAGTGCGCCGACAGCTTTGCGCAGTACATGGGGGCCGACTACGACAGCAACGGCGACGGCCAGATCGATTCCGACGCACTGCGCTACATGGGCGGCGGCGAGAGCGAGGCCGCCTACGTCACCCGCATCACCCAGACGCTCAAGTCGACGCTACGCGACGCTAACACGCATTTCGTCTCCGCCGGCTCGAGCTACGACTACATCCAGTCCGACGACACGCACCCGACCTACACCGGCGGCACGGTGAGGGCGGGCCTGTTCGGCGGCACGACCGGATCCGGCAGCGCGCGCTACACCTCCTTCACCAACGGCAAGAGCCCGATCTGGAACCAGTACGGCCACGAACGAATGGGCTGGGCGGTGTCGACCAGCAACCCGGCGGCGCCCTGAGCAGCTAACGGCAACCCATGGACGGGCCGCGTCGTTCTGGCCCGACGCCAGGTGATCCGGGCGGTGGGGCCTGGCGCCCGTCGCGCGGCTGGCTCGTCGTGGCGCTCGGCATCGTCGCCGGCGCGCTCGCCTATGGGTGGATGCGCGACGCGCCCCCCGCGGTCGACGCGGCCTCCGCTGCCTCTGCTGCCGGTACCACGCTTGCATCGGCGGCTCCGGTCGAGCGCGATGCGCCATCCGTCGCGACCCTGCCCGCACCGGCCGCGTCGGCGCCGCGCCCGGTCGCGGCCGCAACGCCTGCGAGCCCCCCGGCGGCCGCCACGCCGCGCATCCCGCGCGTGCGTGACCCGAACGGCGACCAGACGCCCGACATCAGCGACTACATCAACGAGGGCGAGGTCCCGACGATGAAAGAGGTGATCGACCGCCTGCACCAGGCCGGCGTGCACACCGGTCTCGGCGCCTTCCAGCCGCCCGGCACGCGGCCGCCGCTGGTCGGCCTCGCCGTGCCCGAGGACTTCGTGCTGCCCGAGGGCTACGTGCGCCACTACCAGGCCACCGACGACGGCCAGCGCATCGAGCCGATCCTGATGTTCTCGCCGGACCACCTACTCGTCGATGCCGCCGGCCGGCCGATCGCGGTTCCCGAGAACCGCGTCGTGCCGCCTGAACTCGCCCCGCCCGGCCTGCCCATCCGGCGCATCGTGATCCCCGCGCCCACGGAACCCGGGAGACGGTGAAGCTGGACTCGAGCGCCCTCCTCTCCCACCGCGGCGCCCGCACGGCGGCGGGCATTGTCGCCACGGCCGTACTGCTGGGCCTTTATGCCCGCGGCGGCACGTTCTGGGTGCTCGGCTTCGTCGCGCTCGTGCCCTGGCTGCGCACGCTCGACAGAAGTCGAACGCTCGCCGGCACCCTCCTCAATGCGTGGGCGATGTCGGTGGCCTTCACGGCCGCCGCCTTCGCCTGGTTCGGCAGCGCGATCGGCAGCTACACGCACACGGGCACGGCCGCCGGCCTGGCGGTGCTGCTCGTGGCTGCGCCCTTGTTCCAGCCGCAGTTGATCGTGTTCGCGCTCGTGCGCCAGGTCTGCAGCCGCCGGCACGGCGGTGTGTTGTGCGCACTCGCCGGCGCCGCCGCGTGGGTGGCGACCGAATGGCTCGTGCCCAAGCTGCTCGGCGACACGCTGGGCCATGGGCTGCACCCCTCCGCGCCGCTGCGACAGGCCGCCGATCTCGGCGGTGCGGCGGGCCTCACGCTGCTGCTGCTGCTGGCCAACGAGGCGGTGTCGGCGGCGCTCGCCCGCAGGCCGCAGGGCATGCGCGCGATGGCGCGGCCGCTGGCGCTGGCGCTGCTCGTGCCGATGCTGCTGGCGGGTTACGGCGTCATCAGGCTCGCCGGCCTGCCCGGACCAAGCGGCAAGCCGCTGCGCATGGGTCTGGTGCAGTCCAACATCGTCGACTACGAGCGCCTGCGCCGCGAGCGTGGCGCGGGCGCGGTGGTGCGCGAGGTGCTCGACACCCACTTCGCGATGAGCTGGGACGCGGTCGAGCGGCAGCGCGCCGACGCGGTGCTGTGGTCGGAGACGGTCTACCCCACGACCTTCGGCACGCCCAAGAGCGACGCCGGCGCCGAGATGGACCGCGAGATCCTCGCCGTCGTCGAGGCCGCCGGCGTGCCGTTCGTGTTCGGCACCTACGACCGCGACGCGGAAGGCGAATACAACGCCGCCGCGTTCGTGGCGCCGGGCACCGGCCTGCTCGGCTTCTACCGCAAGACGCGCCTGTTCGCGCTCACCGAGCACGTGCCCGCGTGGCTCGACGGCCCGCTTCTGCGGCGCTGGCTGCCGTGGACCGGCCACTGGCGTGCGGGGTCCGGCGCACGCGTGTTCCCGCTTCGCCTCGCCGACGGCCGCGAGATCCCGGTGCAGCCGTTGATCTGCCTCGACGACATGGACAGCGGCCTCGCCATCGATGGTGCGAGGCTGGGCGCCCAGGCCTTGCTGACGATGTCGAACGACGCCTGGTTCGCCGACCCGCCGCTGGGCGCGCAGCTGCACCAGGCGGCTGCGGCGTTTCGCAGCATCGAGACGCGCCTCCCGCAGTTCCGTGTCACCACCAACGGCCACAGCGCGGTGATCGACGCGACGGGCGCGGTCGTCGCCGGCACGCGCGTGGGTGAACGCACGCTGGTCGTCGGTGACCTGCCGGTCGGCGAGCCCGCGCCCACGCTGATGGTGGCCTGGGGAGACTGGGTGGGGCGCGCAGGCGCCGCGTTCCTCGCGCTGCTCGCCGTGGCGGCGGCATGGCGCAGCGCGAGGGCGTGGCGCGACCG
>DASWVR010000014.1:0-13080 GCA_036401155.1 Piscinibacter sp.
CTCGATCTTGATGGCGCGCACGCCGATCGCGGCGAGCTGCGGCAGCAGCTCCAGCGTGTTGAGGCTGGTGGGCTCCTCGATCGCGTAGTAGTTGCTGTCGCCGGCGACGTCGAAGCGCCCCTTGCACAAGGTGGGATAGCCGGCCTTCTCGCCGCTGCCGTAGCGGTCGATCAGCACGCCGCCCAGGCGTGCCTCCAGGCCGGTGGGTTTCTCCTCCCAGCGCACCGACTTGGCCGGCGAGCACACCCCGTGCATGTTGGGCGACTCACCGGTGGCATAGGACGAGAGCGCGCAGCGCCCCTCGACCATCACGCACAGGCTGCCGAAGCCGAACACCTCGATCTCGACGTCGGTGTGGCGCAGCACATGGCCCACCTGCGACAGCGTCAGCACACGCGGCAGCACCGCGCGCTGGATGTTGTAGTGGCGCTTGTAGAAGGCGATCGCTTCGTGGCTCGTGGCCGAGGCCTGCACCGACAGGTGCAGCCGAAGCTCGGGGTGCTTCTCGCGTGCATACGCCATCACGGCGACGTCGGCGCAGATCAGCGCATCGGCGCCGAAGCGCGCCGCCGCGTCGACCGCGGCGTACCAGGGCGCCGCGTCGTCGGAGCGCGCATAGGTGTTGAGCGCCATCAGCACCTTGCGCCCGCGCGCATGTGCGTAGGCGAGTCCTTCGCGCAGTTGATCGTCGTCGAAGTTGAGGCCGGCGAAGTTGCGCGCGTTGGTGGCGTTGCGCAGCCCCATGTAGACCGCGTCGGCGCCGGCATCGATCGCGAGCTTCAGTGCACGCAGTGAGCCGGCGGGACAGACGAGTTCGGGCAAGTGAGCTTGAAGCATCCGCCGCATTCTGTCGAGGCGCGGCGGCGCGTCCTTGACCCGAGTCAATTCCTCCGGTGAGTGGACACGCCTGCCGGCACGGGGCGGCGATTCTCCTCCTCCCCGCCCGTTCAACGCCCGCGCCGTTCACCCCCGTCTACCGAACACCCGTTCGGGCTGAGCTTGTCCTCCCTTCGACAAGCTCAGCCCGAACGGGAATGCAGGCTCAGGATGATCGGAATACCAAACCCGTTCGGGCTGAGCTTGTCGAAGCCGTGCAGCGTGCGATGCGGGCACTTCGACAAGCTCAGTGCGAACGGACATTGGTGACGCGCCGCGAATCCACCTGGTGTCGCGTCGCAAACGGGCATGGTGACAGGAACAGGCCGCGAGGCCGCCTTCTGCCTTGCCTGACGGCTAACCAGGCCGCCCATCCACACGCGGCATGCCGTACCAGCGTCCGTAGCGCAGCGCCCAGGCGGCACAGACGGCGCCCCAGCCCACGGCCGCCCCGGCAATCACCGGCATGGCGCCTTCGACGCCGGTGGCACTCATCATGCCGGCCACCACGCGTGCCGCCACCGCGGCCTGCAGCACCCAGAACAGCCGCCAGACGATGTCGTCGGCGGTCAGCGTGCGCCCGCCATGGCCGCAGCTCACGCGCGTGGCCATCGCGAGCAGCGTCGAGCCGAGGAAGCCCATGGTGTACGCATGCAGCGGCGCAACGCCGAGGTTGAGCGCGCCGCCGCTCGCGGCGGCGAAGGCATGCGACACGCCGGAGAGCACGAACGCGAGGCCGAGCCAGACGAAGCCGAGGTGCAGCATCGCCAGCAGCCGGATGCGCAGGCTCTGCACCAGGCCCCAGCGCACCGCAAGCACCATCAGCGCCATGCCGCAGGCGAGTTCGACCACGCCGCGCGCGGCCTGCAGCAGCGAGGGCAATCCGCCCAGCACGGTGTCGCTCACGGCAATGATGCCTTCGGCGGCGAGCAGGCCGACCAGCGACCACAGCAGCCACAGCGGCCGCCAGGCGTCGAGCACCGGCAGCGCGGCGGCGCTGAAGAAGGGAATCATGCGGTGCGATACGGCGGCATAGATGACGCCGATGAAAAGCCACAACGCGGCCTGCACCGAGGCGCGCACGATCACGAAATCCTGCAGCGCGATGCCGGCGGTGGCGCCCCACATGCACAGCGCGCCGACGCCGCCCGCGACGGCGATCACCTTGGCGTGCGTGCGGTCGGTCGCCGTGCTGGTGCGCAGCAGCATGATGAAGGCCCACCACAGCTGGGTCCAGGCGAAGGCGACGGCGGCCAGGCCCAGGCCGCCCATCACCGCGCCGAAGGCCGGGTCGGGGCCATGCACGCCGAGCAGGAACACGGCCCAGCCGGCCAGTTTGGCGAACACCGGTGCCACCAGCTTGCGCGCCGGTACCGGCGGGTGCTGCAGCCACTTCGGCCCTGCGGTGAAGAGGAAGCCGGCAAAGAAGAAGGGCATGAAGCCGAGTGCCATCACCAGGCCGTGGGCCTGGAAGGTCGGCAGCCCGAAGTGCATGGCGTGGCCGCCGGTCTGCGCGAGCATGGCCGCGGCCCACCACAGCGCGCTGGCGCCGAGCATCAACGCGCCGGCCGCGAATGCCAGCCGGTGCGGCGCCGCGTACAGCCAGGCGAAGCGCCAGCGGGTCGTGGGGACGCCCCGGGGTTTCACTACAGGTCATCCCGCCGCGGCTTCCAGCGGCACCTCGTTGCCCAGCAGCTTGGCGATCAGGTCGTGCACGCTGCGGATCTGCGTGCCGAAGGGCAGGGCGCCGCGCCCGGTGAAGAAGAGGCCGCGCTTCACGTCGCCGAGCAGCGCGGCGGCCAGTTGCTGGTCGATGCAGAACTGCCCCCAGCCGACCTTGCCGTCGCGCAGGCCGCATTGGGCCAGGCAGTCGAAGACCTTGGTGCAGCGCTGCTTGACGTGGGCCACCGCCTGCAGCCGGGGTTCGGCCTTCAGGTAGGCCTTGAGCCAGGGCGTGGCGACCGCGCGCGCGGGCAGGCCGGCGACGCTCGTGAACTCTATCTTGTCTTCTTCGCGCGCCTCGGCCAGCACACGCTTGAACTCGGGGTGCGCGTCGCCCTCGACGGTGACGGCGAATGGCGTGCCCAGTTGCACGCCGGATGCCCCGAGGGCATGCACACGGCGGATGTCGTCGATGGTGCGGATGCCGCCGGCCGCGATGATCGGCGTGCGGCCTTCGAGCCCGGCCGCGCGCAGCACGGCGACGGTCTCGGGGATGCTGCGCTCGAAATCGAATCGCGGGTCGTTGACGTCTTCGACCCGCGCGGCGCCGAGGTGGCCTCCGGCCATGCCGGGATGCTCCAGCACGATCGCGTCGGGCATGCGCTTCTTGCGTTCCCACTTGCGCACCACGAGCTGCACGCCGCGCGAGTCGGAGAGGATGGGCACCAGCGCCACCTTGGGATGCTCGCTCGCCAGTTCGGGCAGGTCCAGCGGCAGCCCCGCGCCGACGACGATGGCATCGATGCCCGCTTCGAGCGAGCGCTTGACGTAGGCGGCGTAGTCGCTCACGGCGCGCATGATGTTCATCGCCAGCAGGCCGAAGCCGTCGGCCAGGCGCCGGGCAGCCTCCACCTCGCGGCTCAGCGCCTCGAGATTGGCGGCGTCGATCGTTTCCTTCACGCCCGGCCCGACGCCGAGCCCGCGTGTGCGTTCCATCAAATCGGGGTGGTGCCGGCGCAGGTCGACCGAACTCAGCGTGCCGACCCCACCTTGCGCGGCAACGGCACCCGCCAGTCGATGCGCCGACACGCCGATGCCCATGCCGCCTTGCACGATCGGCAGGAGGGATCGCTCGGCAAGGCGCAAGGGGGCCAGCCCGCTGCGTTTGAGCAGCGACTGCATGTCAAGGGGAATCAATCGACATCTCCGCGAAGTTCGCTGGACTCTACGAATCCCCAACCCATCCGTCTGTGATCTGGATCAATTCGGCCGGCTTTCAGCGGCGGTTCGCATGCGCCGGCGGTCGTGTCGCCGACGCATGGCATCCATGCCCCCTGTCGATGCCGACGCCGGGCGATGCACCCTCTAGAGGTACTTTCGGGCGTGTCGATATTCCATGTTCTCCTCACCAGATCCGCGCCGCGCCGTTGGACAGGTTTTGATCTATGCCCTATAAGTGACGCCTGCGGGGTACGGGCGCACGACGACCCGGCCGCCTGCACGGGGGCGAAGAATGTCCAAGAATGGCGCGAGCAGGCGCGGCGCGGTCCCGGCGGGCGGCGACGGCCTCACCAGGCGGGCGGGTCCTTGAACGAGGCATCCGTCGGCGGCGACCGCGCCGCACCCTCGCAAGAGCTGCTGGCACGGGCCTTCAACGCAGCACCCAACGGTTTCGTTCTCGTCGACGCGCGGGGCCGCATCGTGGCGGCCAACGCCGAGCTTCATCACATGTTCGGTCATGCGCCGGGCAGCCTGGTCGGGACGGCCATCGACGATCTGCTGCCCGACGCGCTGCGGCAGTCCCATGCCGGGCTGCGCGCACGTTTTCTCGAACATCCCGAGTCCCGGCCGATGGGTGCCGGGCGCGTTCTGCACGCCAAGCGTGCCGACGGGCACGAGTTCCCGGTGGAGATCGGCCTCAATCCGCTGTCCGGCCCCCAAGGCTCGCTGGTGCTCGCCTCGGTCGTCGACATCAGCGAGCGCGTGGGACTCGAGTCGGCATTTCGCGGCCTGTTCGAAGCCTCGCCCTATGGCCTGCTGATCGTCGACGACGACGGCAGCATCGCGCTGGCGAACCGGGTCGTCGCCGAGACGCTGGGCTATTCGAGAGAGGATCTCGAGGGGCTGCCGCTGCACACCCTGCTGCCGGGGCGCTATCGCGCGAATCACGGGGCGCTGATGGCCGGTTACCGCGAAACCGGCGGGGCGCGCATGATGGGGCGCGGCCGCGATCTGACGGCGTTGCATGCCGACGGCACCGAACTGCCGGTGGAGGTGGGCCTGAGCCGCGTCCTGTGGCGGCGCCGCATGATGACGCTCGCCGCGATCAGCGACATCAGCGTGCGCAAGCGGCTCGAACTCGATCTGCGCCAGGCGAACGCCAACCTGCAGGAGTTCACCTATGTCGCCTCGCACGACCTGCGCTCGCCGCTGCGCGGCATCGCCGATCTGGTGGATTGGATCCAGTCCGATCTCGGTGGGCACGCGCCGGCCGAGGTCACGCGCAACCTGGGGCGCATTGCCGTGCGCATCGAGCGCATGGAGCGGCTGATCGACGATCTGCTCAGCTATGCGCGTGCCGGCCGCGCCGCCACCGAGCTCAGACCGGTCGATCTCGACCAGATCGTGCGCGGCATCCTCGAGATCCAGCCGCTGCCGCCGGGGTTCACCATCGAGCTGGATCTGGCGGTCGAGCCCTTTCTCGCCACCCGCACGCCGCTGGAAACCGTGCTGCGCAATCTGCTGGCGAATGCGGTCAAGCACCATGATCGTCCGGACGGGCGGGTGAGCGTCGCGGCCGATGTCGACGACAGCTTCTGCCGCATCAGCGTGAGCGACGACGGCCCCGGCGTGCCGGCGAGCGCGCGCGAGCGCATCTTCAAGCTGTTCCAGACGCTCACCGCGTCCGAGCGCACCGGCGCGGGCATCGGCCTCGCGCTGACCAAGCGGCTGGTCGAGGTGCACGGCGGGCGCATCGAGGTCGTGTCGCCGCTGAAAGACGGCCGTGGCGCGTGCTTCCGTTTCTGGTGGCCACGTTTCCCGAGGAGAACCAGCGATGGCTGATGCATTGACCATTCTGCTCGTCGAAGACGACGATGTCGCGGCCGAGGCCGTCAGCCGCAGCTTGCGCAAGATGGGCGTGGAGTTCCCGATCGTCTGGACCGAAGACGGCGCGGCGGCGCTGGCGGCGCTGCGTGGACAGGACCCCGAGCGTCCGGTGCAGCGCCCGATGGTCATCCTGCTGGACCTGAACATGCCGCGCATGAACGGCTTCGAGTTCCTGCAGCAGCTGCGCGCCGACCCGCAGCTGCGCGACGAGATCGTGTTCGTGTTGACCACCTCCGACGCCGACTCGGACCGCACCCGCGCCTACCACGAGCAGATCGCCGGCTACATGGTCAAGTCGGCAGTCGGCCCGCAGTTCTCCAAGCTCGCGCAGCTGCTGTTGAGCTTCGCCTCGGCGGTCAAGCTGCCGTGATCTCAGCGCCGCCCGCGCCCGGCGCCTTGCCCCACTTGTCGATCCTGGTGGTCGACGACGACGACGTCGACCGCGAGCGGGTCCTGCGCATCCTGAACCGCTCGCCGTTCGATGTCGAGGCCACCGAGGCCGCATCGGGCGCCGAGGCGATCGACTGCGTCAAGGACCAGGTGTTCGACTTCGTCCTGCTCGACAACCGGCTCGGAGACACGATCGGCACGGACTTGCTGCCCGAACTCAGGCGCGAGTCGCGCCAGGCCTGCCCCGTGATCATGATCACCGGCGAGGGCGACGAGCAGCTGGCGGCGCAGGTGCTGCGGCAGGGCGCGGCCGACTATGTGCCCAAGCGCCAGCTGAGCGCCGAAGTGCTGCTGCATTCGATCCGCCACAGCCTGGAGCAGCAGCGGCTGCGCGATGAGCTGGCGAAGGCGCACCTGCGGCTCGAGCAGCATGTTCGCGAACAGGAACAGGCGATCGAAGTGGCCCAGGCGCGCGCCAACGAACTGGCCGCCTTCAACGAGGCCGTGATCCAGTCGTCGCCGGTGGGCATCGCCGTCTACCGCGCCGATGGGCAGTGCATGCTGGCGAACGCGGCGCTGGCGCAGGCGTTCTGTCTCAGCCATGGCCGGGTGCTGCAACAGAATTTCCGATCGCTCGCGTGGTGGCGGGAGTCGGGACTGCTGCGCGAGGCCGAGGCCACGCTGGCCGACGGCCAGCCGCGGCGCCGCGAAGCGCGCGCCGGCACCGGACCCGAGGAGGGAACCTGGCTCGAGTGCAGCCTCGCTCCCATCGACCACCAGGGCGAGCGCCGCCTGCTGCTGATCGCGCACGACGTGGGCGTGCAGCGCGCGGCCAAGGCCGAGCTGGCGAGCGCGCGCGACATGGCGCGCGCGGCGGCGCAGGCCAAGGGCAACTTCCTCGCCAACATGAGCCACGAGATCCGCACGCCGATGAACGCCATCGTCGGGCTGTCGCGGCTCGCGCTGGAAGACGAGCTGCCCGCGCGGACCCGCGATTTCCTCGACAAGGTGCACGGCTCGGCGCTGGCCCTGATGGGCATCCTCGACGATGTGCTCGACTACTCGAAGATCGAGGCCGGGCAGCTTCGTTTCGAATCGGTCGAGTTCGACCTCGACGACCTGCTGCAACGCGTGACGGACCTGTTCGCCGCCCGTGTCGAGCAGAAGCGCCTGGAGTTCGTGTTCGAAGTGGAGCCCGACGTCCCGGTGCGCCTCGTCGGCGACCCCTTGCGACTGTCGCAGGTGTTGTGCAACCTGGTGGGCAACGCCGTCAAGTTCACCGAGCAGGGCGAAGTCGTGGTCGGCGTGGCGCTGCTCGACGCGCCGGCCGGCGCCGAGTGCCGCCTGCGCTTCACGGTGCAGGACACGGGCGTGGGCATCGCGCCCGAAAGCCAGTCGGGCCTGTTCGATGCCTTCACGCAAGCCGACAGCTCGATCACGCGGCGCTTCGGCGGGTCGGGCCTGGGTCTCGCGATCTGCAGGCGCCTGGTGCATCTGATGGATGGCGAGATCGAGGTGCACAGCAGCCCCGGCGGCGGCAGCCAGTTCTCCTTCTCCGCCAGACTCGGCGTTGCTTCGTCGGCGCCACGGGCCGACGACCGCGGCACGGTGGCCGGCCTGCGGGTGCTGGTGGTGGACGACAACGCCGCATCGCGGCGGGCGCTCGCCCACGAGCTGGAGGCGTTCGGGATCGACACCGACAGCGCTGCCAGCGCGTCGGCGGCACTCAGGCATGTCGAGCGCGCGCATCGGCATGGACGGGCCTTCGACGTGATCCTGCTCGACTGGAAGATGCCCGGGGTCGATGGCCTGCAGACGATGAGCCGGCTGGAGGAACTCGCGCTGCGGCACGGGCGGCGCCCGACCCCCGTCATGATGATGGCCACGCCGTTCGGGCGCGAGGCGCTGATGTCGGAAGCCGGTCAGGCCGTGCCCGAGCGCATCATCGCCAAGCCGGTGTTGCGCAGTCACCTGTTCGAGGCGCTGTCACGCATGCGGCAGGGGGTGGACCCTGCGACTCGTTCGGGATCGCGGCCCACGCTCGAAGCGGTGCGCCGCCGCGCCGGGCCCCTGAGCGGGCGGCGCGTGCTGCTCGCGGAAGACAACCCGGTCAACCAGCTGGTCGCGGTGGAACTGCTGAAGCTGCTGGGCATGGACGTCACGGTGGCGGCCGACGGGGCGCAGGCCGTCGAGTGCGTCGGCCAGGCGGGCACCGGCGCAGCTGCTGGCTTCGACGTCGTGCTGATGGACCTGCACATGCCGCGCATGGACGGCTTCGAAGCAGCGCGGCGCATTCACCTCATGCCCCATGCGCGGCAGCTGCCGGTGATCGCGATGTCCGCGGCGGTGCTGTCGGCCGATCGCGCGCAGACCTTTGCCGCCGGCATGGTCGACCACGTGGCCAAGCCCATCCTCGCGGAGCGGCTGGTGGACGTGCTTCTGAAGTGGGTGGGAGGCGGCAACGACGCCGGGCGCACGTGAACCCGCGCGCCGGGCGGTTCACGGCACGAGTGCAGGTGCGGCGTCGAGCGCGGCCTGGTCGGGGGAGGCGGGGAAGGGGCCGGTTCCGCTGTGTTCGGCCTGCGACGCCGGAATGAACGCGCCGGTCCTCAGGTCGAACACGTGCACCTCGCCATCTTCGATCACGTAGTGCCAGCCGTGCAGCGCGAGCTCGCCGCGTTCGACGCGGCGGCGCACCATCGGGTACTCCATCAGGCGCTGCAGCTGCAGCACCACCGAACGCTGCTCGGTGCGCCGCTGCGCCTCGGGGCACGGGCACACCGGCAGGGCGGCCTCGCGTGCGAGATCGAGCCAGGCGCCGAGGATGATCGCCTCGGGCGAGACGTCTTCGTACAGTGCCTTCATGGCGCCGCAGTCGCTGTGGCCGCAGACGATGATGCGACGCACCTTGAGATTCAGCACGGCGAACTCGATCGCCGCCGAGGTGCCGTGGTGGCCGCCGTCGGCGGTGCCGCAGCATGGCGGCACCAGCGCGCCGACGTTGCGCACCATGAACAGCTCGCCGGGCCCGGCGCCGGTGAGCAGGTAGGGCACGAGCCGCGAGTCCGAGCAGCCGATGAACAGCGTGGTCGGGCGCTGGCCGCCGTCGACCAGCTCGCGAAAGCGCGCCCGGTACGGGGGAAAGCCGTGCTCGTGGAAGCTGCGCAGGCGCTGCAGCAGGTCGTCCATCACTGCACCAGCGGTGTGTCCGCGGCGTCGAGCGTCACGCCCTCCAGCGTGGCCTGGCCGGCCAGCAGCTGCAAGTATTGGCGCAAGGCGTTGACCCACGCCTGCTGGCGCAGCGTCATCGCCACGGCGGCGCGCACCTCGCCGAAATCAGGCGCGGCGCCGGCGTCGCGCGCGCGCACCTCGACCACGTGCAATCCGAAGCGGCTGTGCACGAGCTGCGGCAGCACGCCGATGGTGTCCTTGCCGAACACGTCCTTGGCGAACTCGGGTGCGCAGTCGTCCTGGCCGACCCAGCCGAGGTCGCCGCCGTCGGCGCCGGTGGGGCAGTTGGACCATTGGCGCGCGGCGGCGCCGAAGGCATCGCCCTCGGGTTCGGCGCAGCGCAGTTCGAACAGCAGGGCTTCGGCGCGCTGGCGCAGCGCCTGCACGTCGACACCCGGCGTCACCGCGAACAGCACGTGGCGCAGCTGCAGGCGTTCGCCGCAGCCGTAGCGGCCGCGCTGCGCTTCGAAGTGGCGCTGGCAGGCCTCGTCGGTCGGTTCGGGCACCTTCAGCATCCGATCGAGCAGGCGCTCGATCGCGTCGCCGGCGGAATCGTCGCAGATGCCGGCGGCCACGGCGGCCTGGCGCAGCAGCTCGGTGCAGGCACGCTGCCGCAGCGTGGTGTCGTCCAGCGTTTCGCCGGCGTCGTGCAGCGGCACGCCGTTGACACGCGCGACCTGGTCGAGGATGGCGTTCATGCTCATGGCCTCAGGCGTCGGCGCGGCGCGCGGTCACCGGGCGGGCCATCGGTTCCGGACGCGGCGAGACGATCACCGGGGCGATCACCGGGGGCGGCGGCTTGACGCTGCGCTGCGGCGCGAGGTGGCCGGACGGCAGGTTCAGCTTGCGGCTGCGCACCATCTGGTAGGGACGGAACGCGTAGGCGATGGCGCCGAAGCCGCTCCACACGTGCACCAGGCGGGTGAACGGGAAGACGAGGAAGATCGTCATGCCGAGCACCATGTGTGCCTTGAACAGCCAGCCCGCTTCGGCCAGCATCTCCACGCCGCCCGAACGGAAGGTGACGATGCGCTGGGCCCACTCGCCGAACTTCATCATCAGGCCGCCGTCCAGATGCTGCCCGGACAACGGGATGGTCGCGAGGCCCAGCGCGAACTGCATCCACAGCAGCACCAGCAAGAGGATGTCGCTCGTCTTGGAAGTCGCGCGGATGCGCTCGTCGGTCAACCGCCGGTGCAGCAGCATCGAGATGCCGATGAAGCCGAGCAGGCCGAACAACCCGCCGGAGATCATCGCCATCAGCTGCTTGTTGCCAGCGCTGATGAACGGCTCGTACATGAAGTGCGGCGTCAGCATGCCCACGCCGTGGCCGACCAGCAGGAACAGGATGCCGACGTGGAACAGGTTGCTGCCCCAGCGCAGGCTGCCTGTGCGCAGCATCTGCGAGGAGTCGCTCTTCCAGGTGTACTGGTCGCGGTCGAAGCGGATCAGGCTGCCGAGCAGGAAGACGGTGAGGCAGATGTACGGGTAGTACCCGAAGAAGAAGGTGTCGAGCCAGGGAGTCGAGTTCATGCCAGCCTCCGCCGAGCCGTCTCAAGGAGGCTGGACGCCCCCTCGGGGGGCAGTGAACGAATGTGAGCGTGGGGGTTCATACATTGGCTCCTTGCGAAGCAGGGGTCTTGCGAACGATGTGGATCGGTTGCGGCGTGTTCGGGCTCGCCTGGCCGCGTGTGCTGCAGCCGTCGAAGGCGGGGGGCTCGGCCCAGGCGTCGTCGATCGCCGGTTCTTCGGCGACCGGCACGGCCTGCACCTTCTGGCCGGAAAGTTCGAGCACCGCGGCGATCACCGAGGCGTAGAAACTCTCGCGCTCCAGCAGCGCGCTGAAGATCGCGGTCAGGATGTGCGCCATCTCGCCGAGGAACTCGCGTGCGACCTTCGGAGGCTGCGTCGACGCGAACTCGAGAACCACCGGCAGGTGGTCGGCGAGCTCGTTGCCCTGCATCAGCAGGCCGGCGCGTTCGTAGGTCTGCTGCAAGTCGACGAGCGCCGGGCCGCGATCGCGCGAATCGCCGTGCACGTGTTCGAACAGGTGCAGCGAGGTCGCGCGGCCGCGGTCGAAGGTCTCGACGTAGCGCGCTTCGACTTCGTACGGGTCGCTCGCGGCCATCCAGCGCATCAGCGCATCGAGTTCGGCCAGGCGGGACTTGCTCAGGCCGCAGTCGGCGGCGAGCGCATCGCCGAGCTCGGGCAGGGCGGCGCGCAGCTCCCCGTTGGGGTAGCCGAGCAGCGCGCTCAGCACGCGCAGGGTCAGGGCATGGTTCTTCATCGTCGGCTCCTCAGACGGTCGCCTTGATCGGGATCGTGCGGCGCTTCTTGCCGCCGAACAGCGAGGTCTCGGTGGCGCCGTCGGAGCAGCCGTTGCCGAACGAGAAGCCGCAGCCGCCGCGCATGTCGAAGGTGTTCTCGGCGTACTCGCGGTGCGTGCTGGGAATGACGAAGCGGTCTTCGTAGTTCGCGATCGCCATCACCTGGTACATGTCCTCGACCTGATCGACGCTCATGCCCACTTGCTTGAGCACGGACTTGTTCTCCACGCCGTCGACGTGTTTGCCGCGCTGGTAGGCGCGCATCGCGAGCATGCGTTCGAGCGAGCGCACGACGGGCACCGTGTCGCCCGCGGTCAGCAGGTTCGCGAGGTAGCGCACGGGAATGCGCAGCTGGCTCACGTCGGGGATCTCGCCGTTGGCGCCGATGTGGCCGGCGTTGGCGGCGGCCGTGATCGGAGACAGCGGCGGCACGTACCAGACCATCGGCAGCGTGCGGTACTCCGGGTGCAGCGGCAGCGCGATCTTCCACTCCATCGCCATCTTCCACACCGGGCTCTTCTTCGCGGCGGCGAGCCAGGCTTCGGGGATGCCGTCGGCACGCGCCTGCTCGATCACCTTCGGATCGTTGGGGTCGAGGAAGATGTCGCACTGCGCCTGGTAGAGGTCGCGGTCGCGCTCGGTGCTCGCCGCCTGCTGGATGCGGTCGGCGTCGTAGAGCATCACGCCGAGGTAGCGGATGCGTCCGACGCAGGTTTCCGAGCACACGGTGGGCTGCCCCGCCTCGATGCGCGGATAGCAGAAGATGCACTTCTCGGCCTTGCCGGTCTGCCAGTTGTAATAGATCTTCTTGTACGGGCAGCCCGAGACGCACATGCGCCAGCCGCGGCACTTGTCCTGGTCGATCAGCACGATGCCGTCTTCCTCGCGCTTGTAGATCGAGCCCGAGGGGCACGATGCCACGCACGCCGGATTCAGGCAGTGCTCGCACAGCCTGGGCAGGTACATCATGAAGGTGTTCTCGAACTGGCCGTAGATGTCCTTCTGGATGTCGTCGAAGTTCTTGTCCTTCGAGCGCTTGGCGAACTCGCCGCCGAGGATCTCTTCCCAGTTCGGGCCCCACTCGATCTTCTCCATGCGCTTGCCCGTGATCAGGCTGCGCGGACGCGCGGTCGGCGCGGCCTTGCTCTCGGGCGCCGATTGCAGGTGGTCGTAGTCGAAGGTGAAGGGCTCGTAGTAGTCGTCGATCTGCGGCAGGTTGGGGTTCGCGAAGATGCGCATCAGCAGCTTCCACTTGCCGCCCTGCTTGGGCTCGATCGAGCCGTCGGCGTTGCGGATCCAGCCGCCGTTCCACTTGTCCTGGTTCTCCCACTCCTTCGGGTAGCCAATGCCGGGCTTGGTCTCGACGTTGTTGAACCAGGCGTACTCCATGCCGGGCCGGTTGGTCCAGACGTTCTTGCAGGTGACGGAGCAGGTGTGGCAGCCGATGCACTTGTCGAGGTTGAGCACCATGCCGATCTGGGCGCGG
>DASWVR010000015.1:0-13167 GCA_036401155.1 Piscinibacter sp.
TTCGGCTCGGCCTGTCGGCCAGGCTGCTCGTGCAGACGCAGCAGCCGCCGGCGCAGATCGCCTACTTCTGCGGCTTTGCCGACCAGGGGCACTTCAACCGCGAGTTCAAGCGCCTGAGTGCGCTGACCCCGGGGCAGTACCGGCACGAGTTCGCGGCAACGCAAAAGGCGTCGCCGGCTGTCGTTCAATAGGCGGGCGGCGCGATCTCGATGCCCGGGTCCGGTGGGCTGATCTCGGTGCCCGGGGCCGGCGGCGCGATCTCGGTGCCCGGCGCCGGCGGCGCGATCTCCGGACCGGCGGGCGGACTGATCTGCGGGCCGGGCGTGGGTGCGACCTCCGGTGCGGGCGTCGGCGGCCTGATCTCCGGCGGGCCGGGCGCGGGCACGACATCAGGACCGGGGCCGGGAGCGGGGGGCGGCGGAGCCGGCACCACGTCGGGGCCCGGCGGCGGCTGAGTCGGCGGGGCGGGCTGCGGATCGGGCGGCGAGATCGGCGGGGTGGGGGTGTGCATGGCGAGGGGTGTCGGGCAGGGGTGGCTCAGCTATTAGCAGAACCCGTGCCCGATGCCCTCGCCGTGGGCTGCTAACGCGGCAGCCCGATCACCGTGCCTTCGCGGCGCGCGTCGGCGGCGCCGTACTGCTTGCCGGTCTTCGCGTCTACCAGCACTGCCTGCACCGAACCCACGTCGACGCGGTTGACGGCATAGCCCAGGCCGATCATCGCGTCGACCAGCGACTGCGGGAAGCCGCTTTCGAGCGTCACCGTGCCGGTCGGGCTCGCCGTGGAGACGCGCGGCGCGTCGATCGCCTGCTGCAGCGTCATCTTGTGGTCGATGAGGTTCAGCGTCACGTTGAGCACCGAGTTGATGATGGTCGCCCCGCCCGGCGAGCCGTAGGCCACCAGCGGCTGGCCGCCGGGGGAGAAGATCATCGAGGGTGTCATGCTGCTGCGCGGGCGCTTGCCGGGCTGCACGTCGTTGAAGCCCGCGGTGCCGGTGAACGGGTTGATGGACGGCGTGAGGTTGAAATCGGTCAGCTCGTTGTTGAGCAGGAAGCCGTGGCTGCGGAACGACCCGTCGGGACGCTTGTAGCCCGCGAACACGCCGATGCCGTGCGACGACTCGATGGTGTTGGTGTACGAGACCATGTTGCCGTGTTTGTCGATCACCGAGAAATGGGTGGTCGTCTCGCCCGGTCCGGTGACGGGTTCGGCCACCGCCAGGCGCGTGCCCGTGGCGAGGCCGGCCATCTCGTAGGGTCGAGGATCGTCGGCCACCGGATCCGGTGCGCGCGTGCCGGGCACGAGTGCCGCGCCGCGCAGCGCGACGTAGGTCGGGTGCAGCAGGCCCTTCTCGGGCACCGGCACGAAGTCGGCATCGGCCATCCAGACGGCGCGATCGGCAAACGCGATGCGCATCGCATCGGTCATCACGTTGACGGTGTTCAGCGCACCGAAGCCGAAGCCCTGGCTCGCGTCGCCGATCGGGAAGCGCTCCAGCATCTTCAACATCTGGATCACGGTGAGCCCGCCGGACGAGGGCGGCGACATCGCCTTGATGCGGTAGCCGCGGTAGGTGCCCTCGGTGGGCGTGCGCAGGGCAGGCTGGTAGTTCTCCAGGTCCGCGTAGGTCATGCTGCCGCCCTTGCCGTTCGGCGCCTGCGGACGGTTGAACTTCTGGCCTTCGACGATGCCCTTGGCAATGTCGCAGCCCTTGTCGGGCATGTACTTGTAGAAGCAGTCGGGGCCGTTCTTGGCGATCAGGCGGAAGGTCTCGGCCAGCGGCTTGTTCTGCACCAGCGAACCGACCACCGGCGCCGCGCCGTCGGGGCAGAAGAAGGCCGCCGATTCGGGCGAGTTCATCGAGCGCGAATTGCAGCTCACGCTTGCGTAGCGCGGCGTGGCGGCGAAGCCCTGATCGGCCAATGCGATGGCGGGTTGCAGCACGGTGGCCAGCGGCAGCCGGCCGTGGCGTTCGAGCGCCAGCGCGGTGCCGCGCACCATGCCCGGCACGCCGACCGCCACGCCCTGCAGCGAGGGCTGCGGCACGCCGACGAACATGTCGGGCGTGGCACCCGCGGGCGCTTTTTCGCGCGAGTCGATGGCATAGGTCTGCCCGGTCTTCGCGAGGTGGATCATCATGAAGCCGCCGCCGCCGATGCCGGCGGATTGCGGTTCGACGACGTTGAGCGCGTAGGCGATCGCGACGGCGGCGTCGATCGCGTTGCCGCCCTGTTCGAGGATGCGCGCACCGGCCTCGGCGCCGTAGGGGTTGGCCACCGACACCACGCCCTGGCGGTAGGCCTTGCCCACCCACGACGGCGGTCGGCCTTGCGCGTGCGCCGGCAGCGTGAGGCTCGGCGACACGCCGATCGTCGCCTGGTCGCCGTCGGCGGCGTGCGCCCATGCGGCCACGCCGCAAGCCAAGGACGCGGCGATCCACAAGCGGGTGGGTCGGCGCAACACACGAGCTGGTCCGGACATGCTCTCGCTCCTGCCAAGTTGAAAAGCTGCATGCTCGCCACTTGCCGGGCCGTGCACAAGGCTTGTGCGGCGCCTCGTGGCCGCATGCGGTGCCCGACCCCCTAGAAGTAGGGTGAGCACAGTGGCGCGGACGCCGGTGTTTGTGCGAGGAGCGCGATTGCACCTGACGCCGAGCGGGTCTATGGGGCATTGGGCTTGCCCGTATGCTAGGGCGATCGAGATGTTCGAGGACCGCGAGGCTTGACCCATGCGAGGACCGACCCCGGCTTTCTGGCAAGAGCGATTCGAGCAGCGCAACGTGCCGTGGGATCGCGGCGAGTCCAGCCCGCAGCTGGCGGCGTGGCTGGCTTCGGGCGTGCTGCGCCCCGGCGCGTCGGTCATCGTGCCAGGCTGCGGTTCGGGTCACGAGGTGGCCGACCTCGCAACCGGGGGCTGCCGGGTGATCGCGCTCGACTACGCGCCGGCCGCCATGGAGCTGACGCGGCAACGGCTGGGCGAGACCGCTGGCGACGCCGAACTCCACTGCGCCGACGTTCTGCAGTGGCAGCCCGCGGCGCCCTGCGATGCGGTCTACGAGCAGACCTGCCTGTGTGCCCTGCACCCCGAGCAGTGGCAGGCCTACGCGGCGCAGCTGAAGCGCTGGCTGCGCCCCGGCGGCGTGCTGTGTGCGCTGTTCATGCAGGCGCTGCGCGAGAGCGCGGGGCAGGGCGTGATCGAAGGCCCGCCCTACCATTGCGACATCAACGCGATGCGCTCGCTATTCCCCTCGTCGCACTGGGACTGGCCCAAGCCGCCCTATACCGCCGTGCCGCACCCGCGCGGCTGGAGGGAGCTGGCGGTGGTGCTGGTGCGGCGCGACGGCGCCTGAGCCGGCAGTCCCGGCGTCAACCCTTCAGGATCTGCCGAACGGCATCGAGCAACGTGTCTGGCGGCACCGGCTTCTGCAGCACGGTGAAACCCTGCTCGGTCGCCACCGCCATCTCGGTGCTGTAGCCGGTGGCGAGCAGCACCGGCAGCTGGGGCCGATGCTGCCTCATCCACTGCGCCAGCGCCACGCCGCTGGTGTGGCCGGGCATGACGATGTCGCTCAGCACGAGGTCGACCGGGTCTTCCGGCGCCGCCTCGAGGAAGCTGCGGGCCTGGTCGCCCGTGGGCAGGTGCAGCACCTCGCAGCCGGCCGCCTGCAGCAGCTCGCGCGTGGTCGAGCCGACGTCCGGGTTGTCCTCGACCAGGAGGATGCGTGCCTGCAGCATGGGCTCGTCCACGCCGCGCGGCGAACTGTCCGCGCTCGGCGCCTCCAGCGTGGCCGGCAGGAGCAGCGTCACGGTAGTCGAGACACCGGGGCGGCTGGCGATGTCGAAGCTGCCGCCGGCCTGGGTCGCGAAGCCGTACACCTGGCTCAGTCCGAGGCCGGTGCCGCGGCCCGCTTCCTTGGTGGTGAAGAACGGCTCCAGCACACGCGGCAGGATCTCCGGCGCGATGCCCTGTCCGGTGTCCGACACCTCGATCGCGACACGGGGAGGGCCGCCGGCCCCGGCCGGCGCGACAGGTGCGGCGCGGATGCTCAGCGTGCCGCCGACAGGCATCGCGTCCTTGGCGTTGACGGCGAGGTTGATGATCGCGAGTTCGAGTTCGGAGCGGTCGACATTGACGGCGGGTGTGTCGGCATCGACATCGAGCCGGATCTCGATCGATCCGCCCAGCGTCGCCTGCAGCACCTGGCGCAGCTCGGGCAGCTCCTGCTGCAACAGGATCGCCTCGGGCCGAATCGCCTGCCGCCGCGCGAAGGCGAGGAGCTGGCGTGTCAGCCGCGCGCCGGTGTCGGCGGCGCGTGCGATCGCGGTCAGCTGCGGGCTGTGCTGGCACGCCGGCGAGAGGCGCCGATGCAGGTACAGGTTGTTCGACACGACCGCCAGCAGATTGTTGAAGTCGTGCGCCACGCCGCCGGTGAGCTCGCCCATGGCCTCGAGCTTCTGGCGCTGGCGCAACACCTGTTCGGCCTGCTGCAACGCCTGCGCCTGCTCCTTCTGCTTGCTGATGTCGCGGCCGTAGGCATACACGAGTTCGCCCTCGACGGCGGTGTGCCACGAGATCCAGCGCGGGGTGCCGTCCTTGTGGCGGTAGCGGTTCTCGAAGTCGCTCAGGTCGGCGTGGGCCGCCGCGGCGTCCAGCCCGGCCTGGGTGCGCTGCGCGTCGTCGGGCCAGACGAATTCGAGGAAGCTGTGGCCGACCAACTCGTGGGCTTCGTGTCCGAGCAGCGCGGTCCAGGCCGGATTCACCGCACGGAAGATGCCGTCGGCCCCGACCACTGCGAGCAGGTCGCGCGAATGGCGCCAGACGCGGTCGCGTTCGGCGGTGCGCCGCGCCACCTGCTGCTCGAGCGAGGCGGTCAGCGCCAGCAGGTCCTTCTCGGCGCGCCGCCGCTCGACCGCGGTGCGCGTGCGCTCGGCCACTTCGCGGATCACCGACAGCTCTTGCACCGACCAGTCGCGCGGGGTGGCGTGAACGAGGTAGAGCAGCGCCACCAGCTCGCCGTGTTCCGTGACCGGCACGTTGACCAGCGATTGCGCGCTCATCGCCTTGAGCGCCTCGGCGTGGTCGCATGTGCGCGGATCCTTCTCCGCGTCGGCGAGGACGACGACCTCGCCGCGTTGGAGGTCGTCGATGAACGTGCCGTAGTCGCGGAAGCGGAATGCGCCGGCCAGGCTCCGGATGCCCGGCGCGCTCCACTCGCGTTCGATCACGACGGTCTCGGCCACCGCGTCGACCGTGCCGTAGCCGGCGCGGCTGGCGCCCAGCGCCCGGCCGAGCAGCTCGGCCGCCGCGAACGACAGGTCGGCCGGTTCGTCCAGTTCACGGAAGCGATCGCCGAGCTGCACCAGCAGGGCCTGCCGCCGCTCGTTGGCACGCAGCTGGTTCTGCGCGCGGTGCGTCTCGGTGACGTCGTGCCCCTCGACGAAGATGCCCGTGACCGCGCCGGTCTCGTCGGTGATGGGCTCGTAGACGAAGTCGAGACAGCGCTCGTCGCTTTCGTCGTCGTTCGCTTGCAGCCGCACCGGAACCTGGTTCGCGACGTAGCGCTCGCCGCTGGCGTAGACGCGGTCGAGCAGGTCGAAGAAACCCTGGTCGGAGATCTCCGGAAACGCTGCGCGCACCGTCAGGCCGACCAGCTCGCGGTGCCCGGCCAGGCGCAGGTAGGACTCGTTGACGAACTCGAAGACATGCTGCGGCCCGCGAAGAATGGCGATGAAACCCGGCGCCTGCTCGAACAGTCGCTGCTGGCGCTGCTGCGCCGCCGCCTGCCGCCGGTCGGCAAGCACCTGCTCGGTGGTTTCGATGCAGGTGCCGAACAAACCCTCGACCCGGCCGGCGCTGCCGCGCACGGGGGTGTAGGAGAACGCGAAATGGGCTTCTTCGAGGCGGCCCTGCCGGTCGAGCATCAGGCTGATGTCGTTCATGTGCACCGGCGCGCCGCGGAACACGTGATCGAACAGCGGCGCCAGCTCGTCGCGGGCCTCGCTCCACACCTCCAGCGCCGGCTGGCCGAGCGCGTGCGGATGCTTGCGGCCGAGGATGGGCACGAAGGCATCGTTGTAGAGCCAGATACGGCCGCTGCCCCAGGCCATGAACATCGGCTGGGTCGAGGTCAGCATCAGGCCGACGAGCGTGCGCAGCGGCTGCGGCCAGCGGCTGACGGCACCGAGCGGCGAGGACGCCCAGTCGTACGCCCGGATGGCCGCGCCCATGGTGCCGCCGCCGGCGAGGAACGCAGGCGCGGCGGCGCTGTCCGGCGGCGGCTGCGGACGCGTCTGGGTGAGCGATACGTCGTCGTCGGGCACGGGCTGGTCCACCGGGATGCCGGGGCAGTTTAGCGTCAGCCCCGCGCATCGGGTCGTCCCGCTCGGCAACAAGGGCTTGGCCTCGATCGCACGCGGCACGCTCGTGGCGCGACGAGGGCCGTCGTTTGCGGCAGTCGCGCATCCCCGGGCAGCCCCGGAGCAAGGGCAGCGCCCGCCTGGGGAAGAATCCGCCCCCATGAACCCTCGCCATGTCACGCTGCGGCAGTTCCGCTACTTCATCGCGGTGGCGGAGAGCGGCTCGCTGGCCGGCGCGTCGCGCATGCTGAACATCGCGCAGAGCGCGCTCACCAAGGCGATGGTGGAGCTGGAGGCGGAACTCGGCAGCCGGCTTTTCGACCGCACCTCGCGTGGCATGGCGCTCACGCCGCAGGGCCACCGTTTCCTTGCGAGCGCGCGCAAGGTGATCAGCGCGGTGGCCGATGCGACGCGGCTGCACGCGGCCGAGCCGGCAGGCGTCAGCGGCACGCTGGCGGTGGGCGTGAGCAGCCTGGTGGCGGGCTACTACCTGAGCGAGCTGCTGAGCCGCTATCGCCGCCACTGCCCCGAGGTGCAGGTGCTGGTGACCGAGGAGACGCCGCGCTTCCTGGAACATCTGCTGATCAACGGCGAGCTCGACGTGGCGATCATGGTCAGCAACGCGCTCGGCGAGCCGCAGGCGCTGATGGCCGAGACGCTGACGCGGTCCGCGAACCGCGTCTGGCTCGCTTCGAACCACCCGCTCGCGGCACGCGACGAGGTGTCGCTGGCCGAGTGCGCCGGCTGTGCGCAGATCGTGCTGGAGGCCGACCGCATCGACGACCTGATGCGCAGCGTCTGGTCGCGGCACCAGCTCAAGCCCAAGGTGATGCTGAAGACCTCGTCGCTCGAAGCGGTGCGCTCGCTGGTGGGGGCCGGGCTGGGGCTCGCGGTGCTGCCAGATTTTCTCTACCGCCCGTGGACACTCGACGCCGAACATGTCGACGTGCGCCCCCTGCGCGACGAGCTGCCGACCGTGGACGTGGGCCTGGTCTGGCGCCGCGGCTCGGGCTTGAAGCCTGCGGCCTCGGAACTGATCGAACTCGCGCGCGAGCAGTCGCGGGCGCGGCGCCTGACGGCGTGAGTGCGTGAGCCCGTGAGGCGCTCAGGCGCGGTTCGCTACCTGCGCTGCCCTTCGACTGGCTCGGGGCGAACGGGTGTTTTCGCGAATGCCTGCCCATGCAATCGTGCGAACGCCTGCTCTTGCAAGCTTCGCGAACGGCTGCTCTCGCAGTGTTCGGCTGCCCGTGCAATGCACTCAGGCAGGACAGAACTGCTTGGGCATGTAGGGCGGGCACCACTTGGTCGGGGCCCAGCTCGTGCTCGCGGCGGAAGTCTCCACCGTGGGCGACGTCGCCGGCACGGCGGCGACGTTGAAGGACGAGGCCAGCAAGGCGATCGCGGCGATCTTCGAGGCGTGACGCAACATGTTCTCTCCATCGAGGTGAACCCCCTTGCATGACGCGGCGGTTCGGGCGGGATGCAAGGGACGCCTGCGTCCCTTGTTCATGCCACTCGACTATCGAGCGCGCGCGTGGCGGGCACCCTACGAACAAGCGTAGGCGTCGGCGCGCGAGGCACGCATGTGAAGGGTTCTAGCTGGCGACGTGGAGCGCCTGTCGCGAGGCGGCGCGCTGCTGCCATCGTCCGGTGTGAACGCCTTTGACGACGAGCCACGCAGCGAGAGCCAACTCGGCGACGAAGGCGGGCACCAGCACGCCGGGAAAGATCGAGGCCTGGAACGACGGCACCAGCAGCAAGGCGACGCTGTTGACCAGGTAGGCGATCCCCGCGACGACCATCAGCACCCCGAGGGACCCCGGCAGGAAGCCCGACCGGAGGATCAGATGACCGCGAACGAGGCACGCCACGCCGAAGAACACGAGCCCGATGCCGAAGCCATGCCCGTGCACGTTGATCGCCAGCAGTGACAGGGCCTCGAGCTGCTGCGGCGACAAGGCCGTCAGCGTGCCGCCGGCACCTTCGAGAAGGAACAGCGGCACCAGCAGGCTCAGCTTGTTGACGGCCAGGACGGCCGTCTGAACCAGATTGGTCAGCGTCGCCAGCAAGGCGAGGCTTTCGCTCACCGGCCTGAGCAGAACGTAGAGGAGCAGGATCACGGGAACATCCAGCACCTGCATCAGCAGGTCGCCCGCAATTCCCGCACGCCATAGAAGCGGCGAACCCAGAATGCCGCTGGCGGTGGCCGCCGCGTCGCCGGGCACGACCAGCGTTCCCCTGACGAAGACTTCGCCGAACAGGCCCAGGGCGATGATCACGAGGTACAAGGCGCCGGCAAGGCGTGCGCAGCGCTGCGGCGAGCGTTCGATCGCGGACATCATCGACACGCGGCTTCGAACAAGTCTTTCGAGCGTCGGACGAACATGGCTTTCCTCGTTGCGATCGGCCTGGCTGTGTACCACAGGCCCGCAACGTGCGGGAGCCACGACCGGCCCCTTCGCGCCTGGACCGGTCAGCGCAGCGCGCGCCACGCCTGGTCGGCTGCGCGTGCGCCGGAGAGCAGCGCGCCTTCCATGAAGCCCTGGTAGCTGTAGAACGAGTCGGTGTGTTCGCCCGCGAAGTACAGCCGCTCGCCGGCCGGCTTGGCGTAGTGCCCTTCGATGGTGGTGAAGTAGCCCGGATGGTTGTTGGTGTAGGCGCCCTTGAACAAGGGGTTGAGCCGCCAGTTCTCGAGGTGCGCCAGCACGCGGCCACGCGCGTCGCGGCGCACGAAGGCGGTGGTGCCGGGCCAGACCTTCTCGAGGTCGAGCAGGAATGCCTCGGCCTCGGCCTGCGTGCGCGACGGGTTCAGGCGCGCGCCGCGCTCGCCGCCGGAGTAGTCGGTGACGACGCCGCGCACGCCGAAGGCGGCGGTGGAGGGTGCGCTCTCCCAGGTGTTCTGGTGGTTGGCCAGGTCGGAGTAGCTGCCGCCGTTGCAGTTGAGCCGCTCGAACCAGGGACGGCCGGTGAAGCCGATCATCATCTTGCTGTTGGTGCCGTAGTCGAGGTCGGCGATCGCGGTGCGCGAGTGCGCGGGCAGTCCCACGCTGGCCTCGAAGCTCAGCTCGCGCATCATCGGCGCGGGCAAGGTCAGGATGGCCGCGGCATGCAATGTTTCCACCGTGCGCCCGCCCACGTCGAACGCGAGCCTGATGCGGCCGTCGGCACTGCGGCCCACGCGCAGCAGACGGTGGCCGAAGGCCACCGCGCGCGGCAGGGCGCGTTCCAGCCCGGTTGCGATGGCGTCGTTGCCTTCGACGATGTGGAAGCGCTCGTCGCTGAAATTGCCGAACGGCGCGAAATGGCTGCGCTTGTTGGCCTGCGCGAAGAAGAGCAGGGCGAGGCTGCTCTGGCGGTCGATCTCGCGCCCGAACTCGATGGTGTAGGCGGTGTCCATCACGCGGCGCAGCAGCGGGCCGGCGCCGCGGCTGTCGAGGTAGGTCGACAGCGGCATCAGGTCGAGTTCGCGGTCGAACGTGTTGAAGCTGTCGGCGCTCGGCCCGCCCGAGAGCCGCCGCAGGTCATTGTTCATGGCGCCGGCAAACGCGCGGTACTCGGCCACGACCTCGGCCTCGCTCCAGTGGCGGCCGGAGAAATAGAAGAACTCCTCACCCGGCTGCGTCTCGTAGTTCTCCAGCGTGAGCCCGAACTGGCGGCAGAGCTGGCGCACGGTGGAATGCGTGGTGTCGATCAGCTCGGCGCCGCGCTCGACCACCTGGCCCGGGAACACGCCGCGCAGCGAGGCGACCCGCCCGCCCACTTGGCTGCCGGCTTCGTAGACCTGGGCCGAGATGCCCTTGCCGGCCAGCACGGCCGCCGCCTGCAACCCGGCGAACCCCGCGCCGACGACGGCGACCTTGGGCGTGCCTTGCGCCTGCGACTTGCCCGCATGCGCGCCGAACGCGGCGAGCGCCGCCGCACCGGCTGCGCCTTGCAGCACGCGGCGGCGCCCGCTGCGTTCGACCGCAGCGTCACGCGCCGCTTCGACGGCTTCGGGCTCCGGCATGCCGGTACGTTCGCAATGCGCGGCGATGCGCGCGCAGCGCGCGAGAAAGCGGAACAGGTCGGTGCGGGCCATGCGGGCTCCTCCTCTTCGGGTGTGTTGTTTGTGCGGTGTTTCGGCACCGGTTCAGAACTTGGCCATCACATGGCGCGCGACGGTGTAGTCCTCCAGCGCGTACATGCTCATGTCCTTGCCGTAGCCGCTCGACTTCAGCCCACCGTGCGGCATCTCGTTGACGAGCATGAAGTGGGTGTTGATCCAGGTGCAGCCGTATTGCAGCTTCTTGGCCACGCGCATCGCGCGGCCGACGTCCTGCGTCCACACGCTGCTCGCGAGGCCGTAGTCGCTGTCGTTGGCCCAGGCGATGGCCTGCTCGGCGTCCGAGAAGCGCGTGACGCTGACGACCGGGCCGAAGACCTCGCGCTTGACGATCTCGTCGTCCTGGCGCGCGCCGGCGATCACGGTCGGCTCGTAGAAGAAGCCGGCGCCCGCGCGCAGCTTGCCGCCGGCGGTGATCTCCATGTGGCCGGTCATCTGCGCCCGTTCGACGAAGCTCGCGACGCGGTTGCGCTGGCGGTCGCTGATCAGCGGGCCGATCTCGACCTCGGGTTCGTCCTGCGTGCCCATCTTGAGCGTCTTCACCGCGCTCGACAGATCGGCGACCAGCCGGTCGTAGACCTTGGCGCCGGCGTAGAGGCGGCAGGCGGCGGTGCAGTCCTGCCCGGCGTTGTAATAGCCGAAGGTGCGGATGCCGTCGACCACGGCCGCCAGGTCCGCGTCGTCGAACACGATCACCGGCGCCTTGCCGCCGAGTTCGAGGTGCGTGCGCTTCAGGGTGCCGGTGGCCGCCTGCAGGATCTTGCGGCCGGTCGCCACGTCGCCGGTGACGCTCACCATCGCGACCTTGGGGTGCTCGACCAGCGGCTGGCCCACCGTCGGGCCGCGGCCGCAGATGACGTTCAGCACCCCTTTCGGAAAGATCTCTGCCGCCAGCTCGGCCAGCAACAGCGAGGTGAGCGGCGTCTGCTCGCTCGGCTTGAGCACGACGGTGTTGCCGGCAGCCAGCGCCGGCGCCGTCTTCCACGCCGCCATCATCAGCGGGTAGTTCCACGGCGCGATCGACGCCACCACGCCGATCGGGTCGCGGCGGATCATGCTCGTGTGGCCGGCGAGGTACTCGTTGGTGACGGTGCCGCTCATGCAGCGCGCCGCCCCCGCGAAGTAGCGGAAGCAGTCGGCGATGGCGGGGATCTCGTCGCCCAGCGCACGCACGTAGGGCTTGCCGCAGTTGAGGCTTTCCAGCCGCGCGAAGTCGGCCGCGCGTGTTTCGATCGCATCGGCCAGCTTGAGCAGCAGGCGCGAGCGGTCGCCGGGTGTCGTCTCGCTCCAGGCGTCGAACGCGCGGTGCGCGGCCGACACCGCCTTGTGCACCTGGTCGACGCTGGCCTCGGGCACAGAGGCCAGCAGCTCGCCGGTGGCGGGGTTCAGCACCCGCTCGGCCTCGCCTTCGCCGAGGACGAACTGGCCGTCGATCAGCATCTTGGTGGGCAGGTTCAGCTCGGTCATGACAGCTCCTTGTCGTTCAGCGGGCACCCGCTTCGTCCGAGCGGGTCAAGAGGTAGGCGGCGACGATCGGCACGAAGGTCAGCGCGATGATGAAGACCGCCACCACGTTGGTGACGGGGCGCTGGCGCGGGCGGATCAGCTCCTGCAGCATCCAGATCGGCAGCGTGGTCTGCTGGCCGGCGGTGAAGGTGGTGACGATCACCTCGTCGAAGCTGAGCGCGAAGGCGAGCAGCGCGCCGGCGAGCAGCGCCGAACCGAGCTGCGGCAGGATCACGTGGCGCAGCGTCTGCCAGCCGTCGGCGCCGAGGTCCATCGAGGCTTCGATGAGGTTGGGGTTGAGCCGCCGCAGCCGCGCCACGGCGTTGTTGAACACGACGACGACGCAGAAGGTGGCGTGGCCGATCACGATGGTCCAGAACGAGAACGGGATCTCCAGCGTGTGGTAGGCGGAGCGCAGCGCGATGCCGGTGACGACGCCGGGCAGCGCGATCGGCAGGATCAGCAGCAACGAGATCGCATCGCGCCCGAAAAACCTGCTGCGCGCGAGCGCACCGGCGGCCAGCGAGCCGAGCACGATCGCGATCGCGGTCGACCAGGCCGCCACCTCGAACGACATGCGGATGGCGGCCCACACGTCTTCGCGCTCCATCGCCACCGCGAACCAGCGTGTCGTGAGGCCGGGCGGCGGGAACACGTAGCTCTTCTCCTCGGCGCTGAAGGCGTAGAGCACGATCAGCGCGAGCGGGATGTGCAGGAAGGCCATCACTCCCCACGTGCTCACACGAAGGAGCAGCGGCGTCGTTCGGGCATCAGAGCGCATCGAAGGCCCCCATGCGCTTGGCGATCCACAGGTACACGCCGACGACTATGATCGGCACCAGCGAGAACGCGGCGGCGAAGGGCAGATTGCCCGCCACGCCCTGCTGCCGATAGACCACCTGGCCGATGTACAGCGTGGAGTCGCCGATCACCTGCGGAATGATGTAGTCGCCGAGCGTCAGCGAGAAGGTGAAGATCGAACCCGCGGCGATGCCGGGCAGCGCGAGCGGAAACACCACCTGCCAGAAGGTCGTGCGCGGATGCGCGCCGAGGTCGCTGGACGCTTCGATGTACGAGCCCGGAATGCGTTCGATCGCGGCCTGCAGCGGCAGGATCATGAACGGCAGCCACATGTAGACGAAAACGATGAAGGTGCCGATGGTCGAGAAGCTGAGCGAGGAGCCGCCGATCGACGGCAGCGAG
>DASWVR010000016.1:0-27343 GCA_036401155.1 Piscinibacter sp.
GAGCGCCCGGCCGGCGCCGGCTTGCGCCGTCTGCGCCTGCTCGACTTCGATGCGGATCAGCTCCGAGCCGACCGCGAGCACCTGGCCGACCTCGCCGCCCAGCGCCAGCACGGTGCCCTGCACCGGCGAGGGGATCTCGACGTTGGCCTTGTCGGTCATCACGTCGGCCAGCACCTGGTCTTCCTTCACCACGTCACCCGGCTTGACGTGCCAGGCGACGAGTTCGACCTCGGCGATGCCTTCGCCGATGTCGGGCATCTTGATCGTGTGGGTCCCCATCATTCCTCCATCGCGCGCTTGAATGCTTCGCCGACCCGCTTCGGGCCGGGAAAGTAGGCCCATTCCAGCGCATGCGGGTAGGGCGTGTCCCAGCCGGCGACCCGTTCGATCGGCGCCTCCAGGTGATAGAAGCAGTGCTCCTGCACCAGCGACACCAGCTCGGCGCCGAAGCCGCTGGTGCGCGTGGCCTCGTGCACGACGACGCAGCGGCGCGTCTTCTTCACCGAGTCGACGATGGTCGCCAGGTCGAGCGGCCAGAGGCTGCGCAGGTCGACGATCTCGGCGTCGATGCCGGTCTCGTTGGCGGCCGCCTCGCAGACGAACACCATCGTGCCGTAGGTCAGCACCGTCAGGTCGCGGCCCGGGCGGAACACCGAAGCCGACTCGAGCGGCACCGTGTAGTAGCCCTCCGGCACCTCGCCCAGCGGATGTTTGCTCCATGGCACGATGGGCTTGTCGTGGTGGCCGTCGAAGGGCCCGTTGTACAGCCGCTTCGGTTCGAGAAAGATGACGGGATCGTCGTTCTCGATCGAGGCGATGAGCAGCCCCTTGGCATCGATCGGGTTCGACGGCATCACCGTGCGGATGCCGCAGACGTGCGTGAACAGCGCCTCCGGGCTCTGGCTGTGGGTCTGGCCGCCGTAGATGCCGCCGCCGCAGGGCATGCGGATGGTCAGCGGCGCGGTGAAGTCGCCGGCCGAGCGGTAGCGCAGCCGCGCCGCCTCGGAGACGATCTGGTCGGACGCCGGGTAGAAGTAGTCGGCGAACTGGATTTCCACCACCGGCCGCAGCCCGTAGGCGGCCATGCCCACCGCCGCGCCGACGATGCCGCCCTCGGAGATCGGCGCGTCGAAGACGCGCGACTTGCCGTACTTCGCCTGCAGCCCCTCGGTGCAGCGGAACACGCCGCCGAAGTAGCCGACGTCCTGGCCGAAGATGACGACGTTGGGGTCGCGCTCCATCATCACGTCCATCGCCGAGCGCAGCGCCTGGATCATGGTCATCGGCGTTCTCTTCATCGAGGCGATGTCGGGCTCGATGACACTGTCGTTGGCTTGTTTCAGCATGATGTTCATGCCCCCGCCTGCTGCAGCTGATCGTGCAGATGCGGTGGCATCTCCTTGTAGACGTCTTCGAACATGCTCTCGAGCGGCGGGATGTGGCCGTCGAGCAGCGTGCCGTGGCGCTCGGCTTCCTTCTGCGCCGCGGCGACCTCGGCTTCGAGTTCCGCCTGCGCCTGCTCGTGCTCCGGCTCGGACCACACGCCCAGGCCGATCAGGTGCCGCTTGAGCCGCAGGATCGGGTCGCCGAGCGGAAAGCGCTGCCAGTCGTCGGCGGGCCGGTACTTGGAGGGATCGTCCGACGTGGAGTGCGCGCCGGCCCGGTAGGTCACCCACTCGATCAGCGTCGGCCCGAGGTTGCTGCGCGCGCGCTCGGCGGCCCAGCGCGAGGCGGCCAGCACGGCGAGGAAGTCGTTCCCGTCCACGCGCAGCGAGGCGATGCCGCAGCCCACGCCGCGTGCGGCGAAGGTGGTCGCCTCGCCGCCGGCGATCGCCTGGAAGGTCGAGATCGCCCACTGGTTGTTGACGACGTTGAGGATCACCGGCGCGCGGTACACATGCGCGAAGGTGAGCGCGGTGTGGAAGTCCGCCTCGGCGGTCGCGCCGTCGCCGATCCACGCCGACGCGATCTTCGTGTCGCCCTTGATCGCCGAGGCCATGCCCCAGCCGACCGCCTGGATGAACTGCGTCGCGAGGTTGCCGCTGATCGAGAAGAAGCCGGCGCGCTTGTACGAATACATCACCGGCAGCTGCCGGCCCTTCAGCGGGTCGCGGGCGTTGCTCATCAGCTGGCACATCATCTCGACCATCGGCACGTCGTCGCGTGCGAGCAGCAGGCCCTGCTGGCGGTAGGTCGGGAAACACATGTCGCCGTGGTACAGCGCGAGCGCGTGGGCGGTGGCGATCGCCTCCTCGCCGAGGCACTGCATGTAGAAGGAGATCTTCTTCTGCCGCTGAGCGATCAGCATGCGCGCGTCGAAGATGCGCGTCTTCATCATCGCGCGCAGGCCGCGGCGCAACAGCTGCGGATCGGCCTGCGGGTCCCACGGGCCGACGGCGCGGTGCTCTTCGTCGAGCACGCGGATCAGCGTGTAGGCGAGGTCCACGGTGTCCACCGGCGCCGCGTCGACCGGGGGCCGGCGCACGTCGCCGGCTCGGGCGACACGCAGGTAGGAGAAGTCGGTCTGGCAGCCGGGCCGGCCTGTCGGCTCGGGCACGTGCAGACGCAGCGGGTCGTGCTGGCTCATCGTTTGTCTCCGCGCCCGATCGTGTCGTGCGCCAAGTCCATCGTCTCCGCCGGCGCCGCGGGTGGCGGCATCGGCTGCGGATGCGGCAAGGGCGTGCGGGGTTGCCGCGCTGCCTTGCCTGCGCAAGCAGGTTAACGGATTTTGGCCGGCGGGTCAGCGGGGCGCGTGCTGCGCTGCATCAAGCAGCGCCGACATCGGGGGCCGACATGCCGTGGCGGGGCCCGCTCAGGCGCCGTGGCTGCTGCGCTCGGATTCGAAGCGGCGGAACAGGTCGGCGAGCGTCTTGCCGGGCTCGTCGCGGAAGCGCTGCTCCGACAGGCCGATCGACTCGATGCGGTCGACGCGGAAGTTGCGGAAGCCGTCGCGCACTTCGCACCAGGCGGCCAGCGTCCACACCTCGCCCCAGTAGAAGCAGCCGAGCGGGCGCACCAGCCGCTCGCTGACACGATCCTGCAGGTCGAGGTAACGCAGCTGCAGCTTCTGTCGCGTTTCGGTGGCGATGCGCAGCGTGGCCAGCCGGCTGCGGGTGGCGGCGTCGGGCCCGACCGGCGGCGCGTACAGCGCGAGACTTTCCGCCGCGGCGCGCGAGGCGCTGGGCAACACCGCCAGGATCTTCGACAGCGCGCCGTCGGCCTGCAGCGCGAGCGCCTCGTCGAGCCGCGGCTGCGCGATGCGCACCGACGCGACCAGGGCCTTGGCTTCATCGACAGTGAACATCAGCGGCGGCAGGTCGAAGTCGGGCCGCATGCGGTAGCCCACGCCCGCCTCGCCCTCGATCGGCACCCCCTGCGCCTGCAGGTCGGCCACGTCGCGGTAGACCGTGCGCACCGAGACCTCCAGGCGTTGCGCCAGGAAGTCCGCCGTCGACAGGCGCCGTCCGCGGATGAGCTGGACGATCTGGAACAGGCGGTCGGCACGGCGCATGGCTCAGTGGGGGGCCGTGGGAGCGGCGCGATGAGTCATGCCGTCCGCAGCACGGCTTGGCCAGGCCTGCATGCCGCCCCCTCTTCCCTATTTGCTGCGGCCGTCGTAGGCCACGCGCTTGAGCTGGCCCAGGTCGACGCCCTCGAGGCAGCGCACGTTGATCGCCGCCGTTGCGTTGCCCTGCGGGTCGGTGCCGAGGCCGAAGGGCGCGCAGCCGCAGGTCGGGCAGAAGCGGTGTTCGATCACGTGTTTGTTGAACAGGTAGGTCGACAGCTCGCTGTCGGGCGTTTTCAGCTGCAGCGCCTGGCGCGGCACGAACCACAGCAGGTAGCCCTTGCGGCTGCAGTGGGAGCAATTGCACTCGATGACGGTGCCGATCTCGCCTTGCACCTCGTAGCGGGTGCGGCCGCAGTGGCAGGATCCCTGGTAGCTCATGGGGCCTGCCTTTCAATCCATCGCCGTGCACAACTCGACCAGCGTGCCGTCGGGGCAGCGCACGTAGGCCACCGTCTGGCCCCAAGGCTTGATGACCGGCGGGGCGAGCCCGTCGGCGCCGGCCTTCACCGCGTGCTCGAAGGCGGCCGACACGTCGCCGGTGACCAGCCCGATCTCCATGCCGAGCGGGCGCGCGCTCGCGCCGGCGGCGACGTAGTCGCAGCCGAGGTTGCTGCGCGCGACCTCGTGTTGAGCGAAGGCGAGCGTGGTGGCGCCGGTGTCGAGTTCGCCGTAGCCGCCCGACTCGTGCAGGAAGCGCTGTTTCAGGCCGAAGGCGCGCTCGAAGAAGTCGAGCGAGGCCGCCACATCGGCGACGTAGACGATGGTGTAGCCGAGCTTCATGCGGGCGCCCTCGTTGGCAATGGGTCGGGCGCTGATGCTACGCCAGCGCGTGCAGTCCGACGCGATTGCCCTCGGTGTCGGTGATGTGGGCGAACACGCCCATGTCGCCGGGCAGCTGCGTCTTCGGGGTGCTGATGCGCCCGCCGGCTGCTTCGACACGCGCCAGCACGGCGTCCAGCGACGGCGCGGCGTTCAGGTAGACGAGCGATCCGTTCGCTGCCGGCGGCGGCACGTCGGCGCCGGCCACGAGGCAGCCGCTGACGCCGGCCTCGTCGGCGGAAAAGATGGCCAGGGTCTCGGGACCCATCTCTTCGCGCCGCAGCGGCGCGGCCAGCAGCTTCTCGTAGAACGCTTGCGCGCGTTGCATGTCGCGCACCGGAATCTCGAACCAGTTGATCGCGTGGCGCAGGGCCTGTTGTGTCATGGGGCTCTCCTTGGCGTGATTGACGGGAGGGCGATGGTGCGCGGCGGATGCTGACAACGTGGTGTCAGCAGGCGATTCACTGCCGCCTACAATCCGCGGCCGTCCCACCGAGCCCCCCATGTTCAAGAACGCACTCGTCTATCGCATCGGTCCCTGGAACCCGCCCACCCTGGCGGAACTCGAGGAGCGCCTCGCCGGCGCGCGCTTCCTGGAATGCGGTGCGACGCAGATCGAATCCGCCGGTTGGATCGAGCCGCGCGGCGAGCGGCATGCTGCGCTGGCCGAGAGCATCGGCGGCCACTGGATGCTGACGCTGTGCACCGAGTCCAAAGCCGTGCCCGGCGCGGTGGTGCGCCGCCAGCTCGAAGAGCAGCTGGACAGGATCGAGGCCGAGACCGGCCGGCGGCCGAAGGGCAAGCAGGCCAAGGAGCTGAAGGAGCAGATCGTGCACGCGCTGCTGCCGCGTGCCTTTGCCAAGCGCGCCTCGACCCCGGTGTGGATCGACGTGGCGGCGCGCCGGGTGGTGATCGGCGCGGCGAGCGCCAAGAAGGCGGACGCGGTGGTGACGCGGCTGATCGATCTGCTCGGCGGCGGCATCGTCATGCGCCCGCTGCAGACCGAGCTGTCGCCGGCCACCGCGATGGCCGCCTGGCTGAGCGACAAGCAGGCGCCGGCCGGGTTCAGCATCGACCGCGACTGCGAGCTGAAGCAGCCCGACAGCGAAAAGGCGGCGGTGCGCTACGCCCGCCACACGCTGGACATCGACGAGGTGGCCGAGCACATCGCGCAAGGCAAGCTGCCGACGCAGCTCGCCATGACGTGGACCGGCCGCGTCTCGTTCGTGCTGACCGAGGCGATGGCGCTGAAGAAGGTGAAGCTGCTCGACGTCGTGCTCGAAGGCGCGGGCTCGACCGGCAAGCGCGAAGACCAGGGCTTCGACGCCGACGTGGCCATCGTGACCGGCGAACTGGGACCGCTGATCGTCGGCCTCGTCGACGCGCTCGGCGGCGAGCTGGAGCGCGAGGCGGGCGTTCCCGCCGGCGCCGGCGTGGCGCGGCCGGCCGCCAACGACGAACCGCTCGCGGCCTGAAAGCCATCCGGGCGCGGGGTCGCGCGCAGCCCACGCTGCGCGCCAGGATTTCACGGTGCGCGGCCGTCCGTGAGTCGCGGGCGTGCCTGCCGTGCGAGGCGCGCGCACGCCGTTCCCCAAGCACCGGCCGATGTGGCCGAATGCGACTCCGGCGTGCGGGGGCCCGCCGGTTGGAGAACAACATGAACATCGATGCATGGCAGGCGGCCGCCGCCATCGCCGTGACCGCGGCGACCGTCGGCACGGCAAGCCGCTGGTGGCACCTGCGGCGTCTGGACGAGCTGGCGCGGCAGCTTCTGAAGCTCGATGCGACACATCAGAACAGCTTGCGCATGTCGGCGCAGGCACGCAAGCAGGTCGAGGACCTGCAGCGCCTGGTGGCGGAGTACCGCCGCAGGCTCACCGCGGCCGATCTGGCCGGCCGGCGCCAGGCCCACGCGGCGCCCCGGACAGTGCCCGACGAGAGCGCGCTGCCGCACGCCGCGCCGGTCGCACGGCCCGGAGGCTGGGCGGATACGCAGCCGCTTTGACGCGCCTGGTCGTCGGTGGCATGTTTTTGGACCTTGGGATCACCGACATGCTGACTGAAGCAATGTGGAAGTACCCCAGCGACGTCTCCATCGCCATGGAAAAAGAGGCAGGCGCCAGCGCGTCCATGCCCGCGACGACACCGACTGCGGCGCCGTCCAAGCAGTGACGCGTGAGGGCAGGCGCGCGGCTTTTCAGCTCGCCACCGTCTGCCGCACCGCGCGTTCCCAGCGCTGCATCAGCTCGGCCGCGCGCTCGCGCGGCATCGTCGGGTGGAAGCGGCGCTCGACCTGCCACTGCGCGGCAAGCTGGTCGAGGTTGGCGAACAGGCCGCAGCTCAGCCCCGCGAGGTAGGCCGCGCCGAGGGCGGTCGTCTCGATGACCTGCGGGCGCACCACCGGGATGCCCAGCAGGTCGGCCTGGAACTGCATCAGCAGGTTGTTGACGCAGGCGCCGCCGTCCACACGCAATTCGCTCACCGGCGAGCCGCCGGCGGCCACCGCGTCGCGGCTCATCGCCGTCAGCAGTGCGGCGCTCTGGAAGGCGATGCTCTCCAGCGCGGCGCGTGCGATGTGGGCCACCGTGCTGCCGCGCGTCAGCCCGACGATGGCGCCGCGCGCATCGGCATTCCAGTAGGGCGCGCCCAGGCCGGTGAAGGCCGGCACGAACATCACGCCGCCGCTGTCGGGCACGGTCTCGGCGAGGTTCTGGACTTCGCCGCTGCCCTTGATCGCGCGCAGCCCGTCGCGCAGCCACTGCACCACGGCGCCGGCGATGAAGACGCTGCCCTCGAGCGCGAACTCCGGTGTCGCACCGGGCTGCGCGGCGCTGGTGGTGATGAGGCCGTTGGTCGAGGTCTGGAAGCGGGCGCCGGTGTGCATCAGCATGAAGCAGCCGGTGCCATAGGTGTTCTTCGCCAGGCCGGCGCTGAAGCACGCCTGACCGAACAGCGCGCTTTGCTGGTCGCCCGCCACGCCGCCGATCGGCACCGAGGCGCCCAGCAGTTCGGCGCGGGTGTGGCCGTAGACGTGGCTCGACGGAAACACCGCCGGCAGCACCTCGCGCGGCACCTGCAGCACGCCGAGCAGTTCGTCGTCCCACGTGTTGTCGTGCACGTTCAGCAGCAGCGTGCGCGAGGCGTTGGTGACGTCGGTCGCGTGCACGGCCTGGGCGCGCGTGCTGTCCTCGTCGCCGCCGGTCAGCAGCCACATCAGCCAGCTGTCGACCGTGCCGAAGGCCAGTTCGCCGCGCGCGGCAGCCTCGCGGCTGCCGGCCACGTGGTCGAAGATCCACTTCAGCTTGGTGCCGGAGAAATAGGCATCGATGATCAGGCCCGTCTTCTCGCGAAACAGCGGCTCGAGGCCGCGCTCGCGCAGCGCGGCGCAGGTCGGCTCGGCGCGCCGGTCCTGCCAGACGATCGCGTTGTAGATGGGCTCGCCGGTGCGACGATTCCACACCAGCGTCGTCTCGCGCTGGTTGGTGATGCCGATCGAGGCGATCTGCTGCGCCGTCACGCTGGCCTTGGCGAGCGCCTCCTGCGCGGTGGCGAGCTGCGTGGTCCAGATCTCCTTCGGGTCGTGTTCGACCCAGCCCGGCTGCGGATAGATCTGGCGGAACTCGCGCTGCGCCATCGCGACGATGCGGCCTTGCCGATCGAACACGATGCTGCGCGAGCTGGAGGTGCCCTGGTCGAGCGCGAGAAGAAACTGCTTCATCTTCGTTTCCCTTCATGCACGTCGCCCCGACGAAGGTCGGGGTCCACGTCAGCGGCGGCGTCAGCTGCCGGGCGTGGATCCCGGCGTTCGCCGGGATGGCGGTTCAATGGCGGCTAGGCATCTGCAACGCTCAGTTGTACCCCGGCCTCGGCGATCAGCGCCGGAAACGGCGCCGGCGGCTCGGCGTCGGTGAACAGCATGTCGATCTGGTTCAGGCGGGCGAGCTCCACCATCGCCGGCCGGTTGAACTTGCTGTGGTCGGCGGCGAGCCAGACCTCGCGCGAGTGCTCGAGGATGGCCTTGGCGACGTTGACCTCGCGGTAGTCGAAGTCGCGCAGCGTGCCGTCGGCCTCGATGCCCGAGATGCCGATGAGCCCGATGTCGACCTTGAACTGCTTGATGAACTCGACCGTCACTTCGCCGACGATGCCGCGGTCGCGCGAGCGCACCACCCCGCCGGCGACGATGACCTCGCACTCCGGGTTGTCCGACAGGATCGCCGCGACGTTCAGGTTGTTGGTGATGACACGCAGCCCCTTGTGGTGCAGCAGTTCGCGCGCGATCGATTCGGTGGTGGTGCCGATGTTGATGATCAGCGAGCAGCCGTTGGGCACCGCCCGGGCGACGCGTTTGGCGATGCGCTGCTTGCCGGCTTCGTTGAGCTGCTGGCGCTGGCGGTAGGCGATGTTCTCGACCGTCGAGCTGGGCAGCCGCACGCCGCCGTGGAACCGCGCGAGCAGCCCCGCATCCGAGAGCAGCTTGACGTCGCGCCGCACCGTTTGCAGCGTCACGCCGAACTGGTCGGACAGCGCCTCGACGCTGACCGACCCACGCGAGCGCACCTCGTCCAGCAGCAGGGATTGGCGCGGGTTCGGCGTCATCGTGGCTCGGTTGCAATGGCAGTCGGATTGGGTCGCAGCATAGCGAGCGGATCAGGGAAATCCATGGGGGATGCCGAGCTTGCATTTTGTTGGTGCCTCCTGTAAAACGAAAAAAGAACGACACAAACGAACAAAAACGAACATCAAACGATGTTCGTTGTTTTTTTGCCCAGGAGCGCATCGCTTGAATCAGTCCCGGCTCAATGGCTGGTCTCACGGCATGCCACGCAGCGTGGCCGGCGCCGCCGTGGCGGGGTACGGCCCGGTGGCGGGGGAGACCTCGCAGGTCGACGTGCTGGTGGTGGGCGGCGGCATCAACGGCGCCGGCATCGCGCGCGATCTCGCCGGGCGCGGCCACAGTGTGCTGCTCGCCGAGAAGGACGATCTCGCGCAGCACACCTCGTCGTCGTCGACCAAGATGATCCACGGCGGCATCCGCTACCTCGAGTACTACGAGTTCTCGCTGGTGCGCAAGGCGCTCGCCGAACGCGAGGTGCTGCTCAAGAGCGCGCCGCACATCATCCGCCCGCTGCGCCTGGTGCTGCCGCACGACCCGAGCATGCGGCCGGTGTGGATGATGCGCATCGGCCTGTTCCTGTACGACCACCTCGCGCGCCGCGAGGTGCTGCCGGCCTCGGCCACCGTCGACCTGCGTCACGGCGAGATCGGGCGGCCGCTCAAGCCGCGCTACAGCAAGGGCTTCGCCTACTCCGACGGCTGGGTAGACGACGCGCGCCTGGTGGTGCTCAACGCCGTCGACGCGCATCAACGCGGCGCCGAGGTGCTGACACGCTGGCGCTGCGCGGATGCGCAGCGCTCGGCGAGCGGCTGGCAGGTGAGGCTGCAGGGTCCGGACGGCCAGGAGCGCGGCGTGCAGGCCAAGGTGCTGGTGAACGCGGCCGGGCCGTGGGCGGCGCAGTTCCTGCGCGAACAGGCCCACATTCCCGATTCGAAGACGCTGCGGCTGGTCAAGGGCAGCCACATCGTCGTGCGCAAGCTGTTCGAGCACCAGACGGCCTATGTGCTGCAAAGCCCGGACCGCCGCATCATCTTCGTGATCCCCTACGAAGGCGAGTTCACGCTCATCGGCACCACCGATGTCGAGCACACCGGCCCCGTCGGCCAGGCGCAGATCGCCGCCGACGAGATCGCCTACCTGTGCGAACAGGCGAGCCGGTACATGAGGCAGACCGTGACGCCGGCCGACGTGGTGTGGAGCTACGCGGGCGTGCGCCCGCTGCTCGAAGACGAAGCCGCCAACCCGGCGGCGGTGACGCGCGACTACCAGCTCGAACTCGACACGCGCGCCGCGCCGCTGCTGACGGTGTGGGGCGGCAAGATGACCACCTTCCGCAAGCTCGCCGAAGAAGCCGCCGACCTGCTGGCCGCGCCGCTCGGCGGGACGCGCGGCGCCTGGACGCACGACGCGTTCCTGCCGGGCGGCGACCTGAGCGGCTGGATCGGCGCCGCGCGGCGCCCCGACGGCGACTTCCAGCGTTTCGAGCAGGCGCTGATGCTGCGCCACCCCGAGCTGAGCGAGCCGATGGCTCGGCGCTGGGCGCGTGCCTACGGCTCGCGCGTCGAGCTGCTGCTGCGCGACGGGCTCGGCGACTTCGTCGCGCCGGGACTCTGCGAAGCGGAGCTGCGCTACCTGCACGAACACGAATGGGCCCGCACGGCAGACGACGTGCTGTGGCGGCGCAGCAAGCTCGGGCTGCACCTGAGCCCCGAGCAGCGCGACGCCGTCGAAGACTGGTGCGCCACCCACTGGGACCTCACCGCCGCACAGACGGCACACGCCACGACCGGGCGCTCGGAGACGACATGGAGCTGATGCTCGAACGCATCGAGAAGCAGGTGGGCGCACAAACCCATCTGTACCCCCTGGACCTGACGCTGGTGCCGCGCGCGGTGACGGTGCTCCTCGGCGCCACGCAGGCCGGCAAGACCTCGCTGATGCGCGTGATGGCCGGCCTGGACACCCCGAGCAAGGGCCGCGTGCTGGCCGACGGGCGCGACGTGACCGGCCTGCCGGTGCGCGAGCGCAACGTGTCGATGGTCTACCAGCAGTTCATCAACTACCCGTCGATGACGGTGGCCGACAACATCTCCTCGCCGCTGCGGCTGCGCGGCGGCAGCGACAAGAAGCGCATCGCGCAGCGTGTCGCCGAGCTGGCGGCCAAGCTGCACATCGAACCCTTCCTGAAGCGGCTGCCGGCCGAGCTGTCGGGCGGCCAGCAGCAGCGGGTCGCGCTGGCGCGTGCGCTCGCCAAGCAGGCGCCGCTGATGCTGCTCGACGAACCGCTGGTGAACCTCGACTACAAGCTGCGCGAGGAGCTGCGCGAGGAGCTATCGAACCTGTTCGCGACCGGCGAGTCGACCGTCGTCTACGCCACCACCGAGCCCACCGAGGCGCTGCTGCTCGGCGGCTACACCGCCGTGCTCGACGCCGGCGAGCTGCTGCAGTACGGGCCGACCGCGGAGGTGTTCCACCGGCCGAAGTCGATCCGCGTCGCACGCGCCTTCAGCGACCCGCCGATGAACCTCGTGGCCGGCACGGCCGCGACGATCGGCGTCACGCTGCAGGCGGGGCTCAACCTGTCGGTGCCGCTGCCCGCGTCGAGCACGTCGGCGCTGACGATCGGCATCCGCGCGAGCGCGCTGCGGGTGCGCCAGCGTGCCGGCGACCTGGCGCTGCCGGGCCAGGTGGAGCTGGCCGAGATCTCGGGCTCAGACACCTTCGTGCACGTGGCCACGCCGATCGGCGAGCTGGTGGCGCAGCTGACGGGGGTGCACCAGCTGACGATCGGCGAGGCCGTGACGCTGTACCTGAACCCGGCGCAGGTCTACGTGTTCGACGCGGCCGGCAACCTGCTGGTGGCGCCTTCGCAGGAGGTCATCTGACATGGCACGCATCGATCTCGACCTCGCGCACGCCTACAAGCCCAACCCGCAGCGCGACGAGGACTACGCGCTGCTGCCGCTCAAGATGAGCTTCGAGGACGGCGGCGCCTACGCGCTGCTCGGGCCCTCGGGCTGCGGCAAGACGACCATGCTGAACATCGTGTCGGGCCTCGTCACGCCGTCGCACGGCACGGTCAAGTTCGACGGCGTGGACATGACCAACAGGTCGCCGCAGGAGCGCAACATCGCGCAGGTGTTCCAGTTCCCGGTCATCTACGACACGATGACGGTGGCAGAGAACCTCGCGTTCCCGCTGCGCAACCGCGGCGTCGCGCCGGAGCGCATCAAGCAGCGTGTCGGCGCGATCGCCGAGATGCTCGAGATGAGCGGCCAGCTCAATCTGCGCGCCGCGGGCCTGGCGGCCGACGCCAAGCAGAAGATCTCGCTCGGCCGCGGGCTGGTGCGCGAAGACGTAAGCGCGGTGCTGTTCGACGAGCCGCTGACGGTGATCGACCCGCACCTGAAGTGGCAGCTCAGGCGCAAGCTCAAGCAGATCCACCACGAGCTCAAGCTGACGCTGGTCTACGTGACACACGACCAGGTCGAGGCGCTGACCTTCGCCGACCAGGTGGTCGTGATGACACGCGGGCGCGCAGTGCAGATGGGCAGCGCCTCCGAGCTGTTCGAGCGGCCGCAGCACACCTTCGTCGGCAACTTCATCGGCTCGCCGGGCATGAACTTCCTGCCCGCGCGATGGCAAGGCGACGGCATCGCGGTGGGCGGCCATGTGCTGCGCGGCAGGTCGAACCCCGCGCTTGCCAATGCCGGCGACTTCACGCTCGGCGTGCGGCCCGAGTACGTGCAGCTCGCCCAGCCGGGGCAGGCCGACGCGCTGCCGGCCAAGGTGCAGAAGGCGCAGGACATCGGCACCTACTGGCTGCTGACGGCCACCAGCGGCGATGCGGTGATCCGCGCGCGGCTGAGCCCCGAGGCCAAGGCGCCCGCGGTGGGCGACGACGTGTGGCTCAACGTGCTGGGGTCGCACACGTGCTTCTACAAAGACGAGGAGTTGATCGCATGAGGCGCGAAAGAGGGGCCCCGCGCAGCGGGGATCGCAGCGCTGTTGCGATCGCATCACCGACCGCGCGTCCAACGCGAACGCATGACCGTTCGGAGGTGATCGCATGAAGCCGGTCAATCAGAAAGCCTGGTTCCTCATTCTGCCGGTCATCCTGTGCGTGGCCTTCTCGGCCATCCTGCCGCTGATGACCGTGGTGAACTACTCGGTGCAGGACATCATCTCGCCCGAGCGGCGTGTTTTCGTCGGCACCGAGTGGTTCAAGGAAGTGATGCGCGACGACGACCTGCAAGGTGCGCTCGTGCGCCAGATCAGCTTCTCGCTGGCGGTGCTGCTGGTGGAAATTCCGCTCGGCATCCTGCTGGCGCTGTCGATGCCGGCCAAGGGCTGGCAGGCGTCGGCGGTGCTCGTGATCGTCGCGATCTCGCTGCTGATCCCGTGGAACGTGGTCGGCACGATCTGGCAGATCTACGGCCGCACCGACATCGGCCTGATGGGCGCGTCGCTGGCGGCGCTGGGCATCGACTACAGCTACACCGGCAACGCGACCGACGCCTGGCTCACCGTGCTGCTGATGGACGTGTGGCACTGGACGCCGCTGGTGGCGCTGCTGTGTTACGCCGGCCTGCGCGCGATTCCCGACGCCTACTACCAGGCCGCGCGCATCGACGGCGCCAGCAAGTTCGCGGTGTTCCGCTACATCCAGCTGCCCAAGCTGCGCGGCGTACTGATGATCGCCGTGCTGCTGCGCTTCATGGACAGCTTCATGATCTACACCGAGCCCTTCGTGCTGACCGGCGGCGGGCCCGGCAATGCGACGACCTTCCTGTCGCAATACCTGACGCAGAAGGCGGTCGGCCAGTTCGACCTCGGCCCCGCCGCGGCCTTCTCGCTGATCTACTTCCTGATCATCCTGCTGCTGTGTTTCATCCTCTACAACTGGATGCAGCGCGTGGGTCAGGCCGACAAGGCGGAGGCGGCCCATGGCTGACGCCGCCGCCCGCACCTCGCCCACGCCCGCGCTCATCGCCACGGCGCCGCGCGCGAAGGGAGCCACCATGAAGCTGCCGTTCCAGAAGCGGACGATCTTCCTCGTCCTCTACCTCGTCTTCGCCATCCTGCCGGTGTATTGGATGGTGAACATGTCGTTCAAGACGAACACCGAGATCCTGTCGAGCTTCTCGCTCTTCCCGCAGGACTTCACCTGGCAGCACTACAAGACGATCTTCACCGACGAAAGCTGGTACTCGGGCTACATCAACTCGATCATCTACGTCGCGATCAACACCGTGATCTCGCTGACGGTCGCGCTGCCGGCGGCCTACGCCTTCTCGCGCTACAGCTTCCTCGGCGACAAGCACGTCTTCTTTTGGCTGCTGACCAACCGCATGACGCCGCCGGCGGTGTTCCTGCTGCCCTTCTTCCAGCTCTACACCACGCTCGGGCTGATGGACACGCACATCGCGGTGGCGCTCGCGCACCTCTTGTTCAACGTGCCGCTCGCGGTGTGGATTCTCGAAGGCTTCATGAGCGGCGTGCCGCGCGAGATCGACGAGACGGCCTACATCGACGGCTACTCGTTCCCGCGCTTCTTCCTGACGATCTTCATTCCGCTGATCAAGGCCGGCGTGGGCGTGGCCGCGTTCTTCTGCTTCATGTTCAGCTGGGTCGAGCTGCTGATGGCGCGCACGCTGACCAGCGTGAACGCGAAGCCGATCGTGGCGACGATGACACGCACGGTGTCGGCCTCGGGGATGGATTGGGGCGTGCTGGCTGCCGCTGGTGTGCTGACCATCGTGCCGGGGGCGATCGTGATCTGGTTCGTGCGGCACTACATCGCGAAGGGGTTCGCGATGGGGAGGGTCTGAAGCGAAGGGCGAGGGGCCCCGGGGATCGACCAGCGCAAGACCCGGGCGAAGGAGTGGGGCTCGATGCCCCACGACTGAGTTTGCAACCGAAGGAGTAGCAAGACATGTTCGAGTGGATGGCCTGGACGCTGCCCGTGGCGGTGTTCTTCACCTGCATCGTGCTGATGCTGATCGGCATGACGGTGTGGGAACTCAAGTCGCCGACCGTGATGCGCAAGGGGTTCCTGCCGATCCAGACCACCCGTGGCGACCGCTTGTTCATCGGGCTGCTCGCGGCGGCCTACGTGAACCTCGCGTTCGTCGCGATGAGCGAAAAGATGGTCAGCTGGTTCTCGCTCAGCGAGGAGCCGTCGGTGTGGATCAGCTTCGTGGTCTCGATGATCGTGCTCGCGTCGATCATGAAGAAGGGTTAGTCAGTCGGTTCTTTCGGGAACAGACACCCGGCCTTCCTTCCCAGCCGGCGTGTCGATGCAATGAAGGGAAGCTCTTGAGGAGACACAGATGAAATTGCGCTTGAACGCCGTGGCCTTCGCCGCAGCCGCCTTGGTCCTGGGCCAGGGCGCAGTCGCCGGCGAAGCCGAGGCCAAGAAGTGGGTCGACAACGAATTCCAGCCGTCCACGCTGTCCAAGGACCAGCAGATGGCCGAGATGAAGTGGTTCATCGACGCCGCCAAGAAGCTGCAGGCCAAGGGCGTCAAGGAAATCTCCGTCGTGTCGGAGACGATCACGACGCACGAGTACGAATCGAAGACGCTGGCCAGGGCCTTCGAGGAGATCACCGGCATCAAGGTCAAGCACGACCTGATCCAGGAAGGGGACGTGGTCGAGAAGCTGCAGACCTCGATGCAGTCCGGCCGCTCGATCTACGACGGCTGGATCAGCGACTCCGACCTGATCGGCACCCACTACCGCTACGGCAAGGTGATGAACCTGACCGACTACATGGCCGGCAAGGGCAAGGAATACACCAACCCCGGGCTCGACCTGAAGGATTTTATCGGCACCAAGTTCACCACCGGCCCGGACGGCAAGCTGTACCAGCTGCCCGACCAGCAGTTCGCCAACCTGTACTGGTTCCGCGCCGACCTCTTCGCGCGCCCCGAGCTGAAGGAGAAGTTCAAGGCCAAGTACGGCTATGACCTGGGCGTGCCGCTGAACTGGAGCGCCTACGAGGACATCGCCGAGTTCTTCACCAACGACGTGAAGACCATCGACGGCAAGCCGATCTACGGCCACATGGACTACGGCAAGAAGGACCCGTCGCTCGGCTGGCGCTTCACCGACGCGTGGCTGTCGATGGCCGGCACCGCCGACATCGGCGCGCCGAACGGCCTGCCGATCGACGAATGGGGCATCCGTGTCGGCGACGACAAGTGCACCCCGGTGGGCGCGGCCGTCGCACGCGGCGGCGCCACCAACTCGCCGGCCGCCGTCTACGCGCTGACCAAGTACGTCGACTGGATGAAGAAGTACGCGCCCAAGGAAGCCACCGGCATGACCTTCGGCGAAGCGGGCCCCGTGCCCGCGCAGGGCCAGATCGCGCAGCAGATCTTCTGGTACACGGCGTTCACCGCCGACATGACCAAGAAGGGCCTGCCGGTCGTCAACGAAGACGGCACGCCGAAGTGGCGCATGGCACCCGGCCCGAACGGCCCGTACTGGAAGCAGGGCATGCAGAACGGCTACCAGGACGTCGGCAGCTGGACCTTCTTCGCCAACCACGACGAGAACCGCACGGCGGCCGCCTGGCTGTACGCGCAGTTCATCACCGCGAAGACGACCTCGCTGAAGAAGACCATCGTCGGCCTGACGCCGATCCGCGAGTCGGACATCCAGTCCAAGGCGATGACCGACCTCGCGCCCAAGCTCGGCGGGCTGGTGGAGTTCTATCGCAGCCCGGCGCGCGTGGCGTGGAGCCCGACCGGCACCAACGTGCCGGACTATCCGAAGCTCGCGCAGCTGTGGTGGAAGAACGTGGCGGTGGCCGTGACCGGCGAGAAGACGCCGCAGGCGGCGATGGACACGCTGGCCGACGAGATGGACCAGGTGTTGAGCCGTCTCGAACGCGCCGGCATGGCCAAGTGCGCGCCCAAGCTGAACCCGAAGGGCGACCCCAACAAGTGGCTGTCGGACAAGAACGCGCCGTGGAAGAAGCTCGCGAACGAGAAGCCGAAAGGCGAAACCATCGCCTATGACACGCTGCTGAACGCCTGGAAACAAGGCAAGGTCCGGTAAGCCGCGCAAGGCAGCCGCGCAAGGCAGCCGCGCAAGGCAGCCGCGCGAGCGGCTCGCCCTCACGCCCCCGGGGTGCGACGATGCCCCGGGGGCGTTCTTGCGTATGCGCCGGGGCAGGCACGCCATTGGCCCCTTCCTCGGACATGCATCGGCGACGATTCCTCTGCGGCACGATGGCCGCGCTGTGGGCCGCCTGCATCGCGAGCCCGGCCCAGGCGGCGCCCTTGCGCGAGCCGCAGCTCGCCGAGGCGAGCCGGCTCGTCGTGGCGCGCACCAACGAGCTGCGGCGCGAACGCCGGCTCGCCGCGGTGCAGCCGAACGCCGCGCTGGCACGCGCGGCGCAGCAGTTCGCCGCCTACATGGCCGGAAGCGACCGCTATGGCCACGAGGCCGACGGGCGCGCGCCGGCGCAGCGCGCGCAGGCGCTGGGCTACGACTACTGCCTCGTCACCGAGAACATCGCCTTCCAGTACAGCTCGGCCGGATTTGCCACCGACGACCTGGCGCGGCGATTCGTCGACGGCTGGATCGATTCGCCCGGCCACCGCGACAACATGCTCGACCCGCAGGCCACCGACACCGGCGTCGCCGTGGCGCGCAGTGCGCGCAGCGGACGCTACTACGCGGTGCAGATGTTCGGCCGGCCGCGCAGCCTGCACATCGTCTTCAGCCTCGCCAACCGCTCGGGCACCACGCTGCGCTACGCGTTCGGGGGCGAGACGATCACGCTGCCGCCGCGGGTCACGCAGACCCACGAGGTCTGCCTCGCGCAGCCGCTGAAGATCGTGCTGCCGGGCCAGGACGGGCCGCTGCAACTGCAGCCGGCGCACGGCGAGCGTTATGTCGTCGTGCGCAGCGGGGGACGCTTGCGAGTGACGAAGACCGCACCGGGTCGCTGACCGCCCGGCCGCCGCGGTACGCTTGGGTGCCCGCGTTCACCTTGCTGCCCTGCCCGTGCGCCGTCTGTTCGCCCTCGCCATCACCGCTGCCTCGCTCGGCCTGCCCGCCATGGCCGACGAGCCGCTCCAGGCCTTGCCGTACTCGCCGGGCATGGACCTCGGCTCGCTCGACCGCGGCGTGGACGCCTGCGAGGACTTCTACCGCTTCAGTTGCGGCGGCTGGCAGCAGAAGAACCCGATCCCGCCCGATCAGTCGGGCTGGGACGTGTACTCGAAGCTGCAGGACGAGAACCGCCGGTTCCTCTGGGGCCTGTTGCGGGCTGCCGCCGCGGCGCGCGACGACCGCAGCCTGGCCGAGCAGCAGACCGGCGACTACTTCGCCGCCTGCATGGACGAGGCGGCGGTCGAGCGTGCCGGCGCGGCGCCATTGCAGCCGCTGCTCGCGCGCATCGACGCGCTGTCGACCCGCCGCGACGCCGCCGTGCTGCTCGCCGCGCTGCATCTGGCGGGGCATCACGGCGTGCTGTTCCGCTTCGGCGCCGAGCAGGACTTCGCCGATTCGTCGCGGGTGATCGCCAGTCTCGACGCGGGCGGACTGGGCCTGCCCGACCGCGACCATTACCTCAAGGCCGATCGGGAGTCGGTGCGCATCCGTGCCGCCTACCGCGCCCACATCGCGCGTCTGTTCAGCCTGCTCGGCGACGCCGAGGCGGCGGCCAAGGCGTCGGCGCACACGGTGATGGCGATCGAGACGCGCCTGGCCGGCGCATCGCTGGCACGCGAGGCTCGCCGCGATCCGCGCCGCATCTACCATCCGATGACGCAGGCGCAGCTGCGTCGACTCGCACCCGCGTTCGACTGGCCGGCCTACCTGGCGGCGAGCGCGGTGCCGGCCGGGGCCGTCGTGAATGTGGCCGAACCGGCCTTCGTGCGGGCGCTGCAGGCGCAGTGGCGCAGCCGGCCGCTCGCCGAGTGGAAGACCTACCTTCGCTGGCACCTCGTCAATGCGCAGGCCGCCTACCTGTCGACGGCGTTTGCGCGCGCGGATTTCGACTTCCACGCCGGCGTGCTGCGCGGCGTGCAGCGCATGCCGCCGCGCTGGAAGGAGTGCGTGCGCTGGGTCGACCGCGACCTGGGCGACGCGCTCGGCCAGTTGTTCGTGCAACGCGCCTTCGCACCGCAGACGCAGCAGCGTGCGGCCACGATGTCGCTGGCGATCCAGGCGGCGCTGCGGTCGCGCATCCAATCGCTCGACTGGATGAGCGCCCCGACCAAGCGGGCGGCGATCGCCAAGCTCGACACGCTCGGCAACAAGGTCGGCTACCCGCTCACCTGGCGCGACTACGGCGGGCTCGAGCTGCGCCGCGACGACTTCCACGGCAACGTCGCGCGCAGCCTTGCCTTCGAGGCCCGGCGCCAGCTCGCCAAGATCGGCCGGCCCGTCGACCGCGACGAGTGGGCGATGACGCCGCCCACCGTCAACGCCTACTACGACGCGCAGCTCAACACGATCAACTTTCCGGCCGGCATCCTGCAGCCGCCACTGTTCGATCCGGCGATGGACGATGCACCGAACTACGGCAACACCGGCGCGACCATCGGCCACGAGCTGACCCACGGCTTCGACGACGAAGGCCGGCAGTTCGACGCGCAAGGCAACCTGCGCGACTGGTGGACCCGCAAGGATGCGGCCGAGTTCGGCCGGCGCGCCGCCTGCATCGCGCGGCAGTACTCGGGCTACACCGTGGTCGACGACATCAGGATCAACACGGCGCTCACGCTCGGTGAAGACGTGGCCGACCTGGGCGGCGCGGTGCTCGCGTACGAAGCCTGGAAGACCGCGACGGCCGGCCAGCCGCTCGCGCCGCGCGACGGCTTCACCCCCGAGCAGCGCTTCTTCGTGGGCATGGCGCAGTGGGCGTGCAGCAACGAGCGGCGCGAGACGCTGCGCCTGCTCGCGCTGACCGACAACCATTCGCCGAACCGCCACCGCGTCAACGGCGTCGTGGCCAACATGCCCGAGTTCGCGCGGGCGTTTGCGTGCCGGCCCGGCCAGCCGATGGTCCGGCCGCGGCCGTGCAAGGTGTGGTGAGGCCATGCATCGCGTGGTGCCTGCCCATTTCGAGCACCCTGGCGACGCGGCCGAGTTCCGCCACATCCATCGCCCGGGCATCGAGCTGTACCGCGCGCACATCGTGCGCCATGCCTTCGACCCGCATACCCACGAGGCCTTCGGCCTGGGCGCCATCGACAGCGGCGTCGAGCGCTTCCGCTACCGCGGCGGCGAGCACCTCGCGCCGCCGCAGTCGCTGGTGCTGATGAATCCGGACGTGCTGCACACCGGCCGCGCGGAGACCGCGCAGGGCTGGCGCTACCGCATGATCTACCTCGACCCGGCGTTGCTGGAGGCGCTCACCGGCGAACGCGGCTGGTGGTTCGCCGACCCGGTCGGCCACGACGCGGCCGCCGCGCGGCGGGTGAGCGCGCTGCTGGCCGCGATGTGGGGCAGCGAGGACGCGCTGGCGCTCGACGGCGCGCTGCTGGACCTGCTCGAGACCATCCGCCCGCATGCGCGCGGCACGCGTCCGCCCGAGCGCGCCCGCGCGAGCGACGCGGCCCTCGGCCGTGCGCTGCAGTTGATGCACGAGCAGCTCGACGCGCCACTGACGCTGGAACGGCTCGCGCGCGAAGCGCAGCTCAGTCCGTTCCACTTCCAGCGCTGCTTCAAGGCGCGCCACCACGCGAGCCCGCACCAGGTGCTGATGGCGCTGCGGCTGTTCCGTGCCAAGCAGCGGCTCGCCGCCGGCGCGGCGCCGGCGCTGGTGGCGGCCGAGGTCGGGCTCGTCGACCAGGCGCATCTGACGCGCCGCTTTGCCCGCATGTACGGCGTGACGCCGGCGCGCTACCAGATGCAACTGGGGATGAAGGCGGCGCGCGCTTAGTGCCGCGCCAGCAAGTTCGTACAAGACGGCGTGCGAGCGGGCCGTCCACACTGCGCCATGTTCATCGGCACCTTGTTCGCCCTCGCCGCCGGCCTGATGTGGGGCCTCGTCTTCGTCGCGCCGCTGATGCTGCCCGACTATCCGGCGATGCTGCTGTCGTTTGCGCGCTACCTGGCCTTCGGGCTCATCGCCCTGCCGCTCGCCTGGCTCGACCGCCGCCGCCTGCGCCAGCTGACACGCGCCGACTGGCTCGAGGCGCTGAAGCTGTCGACCGTGGGCAACCTGCTGTACTACCTGTGCCTCGCCGCGGCGATCCAGCGTGCCGGCGGGCCGCTGCCGACGATGATCATCGGCACGTTGCCGGTGGTGATCGCGATCAGCTCGAACCTGCGCGACGCGCGGCGCGACGGCCGGCTGCCGTGGCGCCAGCTGGCGCCTTCGCTCGCGCTGATCGCGCTGGGTATCGCGCTCGTCAACCAGGTCGAGATCGCGCAACTGCGCGACGAGCGCGCCGCCGACCTCGGGCGTTACGGGCTGGGCGCGCTGTTCGCGATCGGCGCGCTGATCTGCTGGACCTGGTATCCGATGCGCAACGCCGACTGGCTACGCGCCCACCCCGGGCGCAGCCCGCGCAGCTGGGCCACCGCGCAGGGCATCGCCACGCTGCCGCTGGCACTCGCCGGCTATGCTGGCTTGTGGGCCTGGTCGGCGCTCGCCGGCGCGCCGTTCCAGATGCCGCTCGGCCCGGACCCGCTGCGCTTCGTCGGGCTCATGTTCGCGATCGGGCTGTTCGCTTCGTGGCTGGGCACGCTGTGCTGGAACGAAGCCAGCCAGCGGCTGCCGACGACGCTGGCCGGGCAGCTGATCGTCTTCGAGACGCTGTCGGCACTGGCCTATGCCTTCATTCTGCGCGGCCGCATGCCCGAAACCGCGACGCTCGCGGGCATCGCCATGCTGGTGGCCGGCGTGCTGTGGGCCTTGCGTGCCAGGCCCGTGCCGCTGGCGGCCGAAGGCCATGCGGGCTGAGCGCGCATGGCGGCCGCTGCACAATCGGCGCATTCCTGCCGCACAAGGACCGCTCGTGAACCGTCGCCGCTTCGCCCTCCACGCCACCGCCATGGCCGCGCTCGCCGCGACCGGCCTCGCCGCCTGCGGTGACAAGACCGACGGTGCCGCGCCCGCGGCGCCCGCCGTCAAGCCGAGCGCCAAGGAAAGCTACGAACTCGCCGCCCAAGGCCACGGCTTCACGGCCGGCGCGATGATGGCGGCCAACACGGTGTATGTGTTCTTCGACACCGCCTGCCCGCACTGCGCGACGCTGTGGATGGCCGCCAAGCCGCTGCAAAGCCGCCTGAAGATGGTGTGGATGCCGATCGGCCTGCTCGGCCGCGGCTCCACCTCGCAAGGCGCGACCATCCTCGCGGCGCCGGACCCGGTGGCGGCGATGAACGAGAACGAGCTGAGCGTGCTCGAACGCGGCGGCGGCATCAGCGTGAGCCCGACGCTGTCGGACGAGGTGCTCGCCAAGATCAAGGCCAACACCGACCTGTTCACGCGCATCGGCGCGGAGAGCGTGCCGCTGATCGTCTGGCGCAATGCGAAAAGCGGCGAGTACGGCAGCCACGCCGGCGCCGTCTCCACCGACCAGCTGGCCGCGATGGCGGGCGTCTGAAGCCGACGCGGCGAAGCACCCATGCCGTTGTGCAGCGCAGTCGGCCTTCTCGGAGGCCCACCGACGGTTCCGAGGCAGCCCATGCCTCGATGCCTCTGAGCAGGGGACGCAAGGCAGCGCGCCGTCGCCAGCACCATGAAGACGACGAGCTGCGGCATCCTCGTGTGCAATCCGCAGGACGAACTCCTGCTGTGCCACGCCACCGGCACCTCGTACTGGGACATCCCCAAGGGCTGCGCCGAAGCGGGCGAGTCGACGCTGCAGACCGCGCTGCGCGAGGCGGCCGAGGAGTGCGGCCTCGCGTTCGCGCCCGGCGACCTGCTGGAGCTGGGGCACTTTCCCTACCGCGCCGGCAAGGACCTGCACCTGTACGCCGCGCTGATCGACCGCGTGGACACCGCCCGTTGCCGATGCCACACGCAGTTTCGCGACCGTTTCGGCCGCCTGCGCTTCGAGATGGACGACTTTGCCTGGGTGCCCTTTCGCGCGCTGCCCCAGCGCTGCGCCAAGAGCATGAGCGCTTTGCTGACGGGGCGATTGCCGATCGAGACGGTGGGTCGCCGGCTGCGCGAACGCGCCCGGATGGCCGTGCCACGCTGGTGGAACGAGTCCGCCGCGTCGTGATCGAAGCCCGTTTGCCCGTCGCGCAGCGTTCGCCGCCGCGTGTCAACGGGTGTGGCCGCGGGCCGTTGTCGGAGAGCTGATGCGTTTGTCGACCTGTCTTCCCTGCCTTCTCGGCGCCGCCGTGCTCGCCGGTGCCGCGCATGCCGACCCCAAGCCCACGCGCGCGGCCTACTGCGTGGCGGCGCTGAAGGCGCGCGCCGAACCGCTGGCCGAGCGAGTGCGACGCGGCGACGCCGCCGCCGAAGCGCATTTGATGCCGATCGTGACCGCGTCGTTCGCCCTCATCGGCAGCGCCTACAAACAAGGCCTGCGGTCGCCGCAGGCCGACGAGCTGATGCAGGCAGCCGAAAAGTCCCAGTCGCAACTGCCGCCGGCCGAGTTCGTGAGGGTTCAGGACGCCTGCCAGACCGAGGCGCAGCAGCTGCTGTCGAGCGTCAGCTCGATCGAGCGCCGGCTCGTGAACCACGCTGCACGCTCGCGCGTCGCCAAGCTGCGCAAGCCGTCGTCTTAGGCCGGGCTGCCGACCTCCACTACAGCGGCTCGACCGCCAGGGCCTCGTCGACCACCTCGATCCAGTGCCGCACCGGGGTCGTCGTTCCGCTTTGCAGGTGCTGGATGCATCCGATGTTGGCCGACACGATGGCTTGTGCCTGCAGCGGCGCGAGTTGTTCGAGCTTGCGGTCGCGCAGCGCGTAGGCCATCTCCGGCTGCAGCACCGAATAGGGGCCCGCCGAACCGCAGCACAGATGGCTTTCGCGCGGGGCCAGCCGCACGTCGAAACCGAGTTCTTCAAGCCCCGCTTCGACGCCGCCGCGCAGCTGCATGCCGTGCTGCAGCGTGCAAGGCGGATGGAAGGCGAGGTGGGTGTGCCGGCGGCGGCGCACCTTGTCTTTGAGCAGCGGCACCAGTTGGGGCAGCAGTTCGCTCAGGTCGCGGGTCAGCGCGCTGATGCGTTGTGCCTTGTCGGCATACGCGGGATCGTGGGCCAGCGCATGGCCGTAGTCCTTCACCGTCGCGCCGCAGCCCGACGCGTTCATCACGATCGCCTCGACCTGGCCGGACGACACCGAAGGCCACCAGGCGTCGATGTTGCGGCGCATGTGCGCGAGGCCGCCCTCGTGGTCGCCGAGGTGCGCGCGGATGGCGCCGCAGCAGCCCGCGTCGTCGGCCACCCGCGTGCCGATGCCCGCGGCGTCGAGCACCCGGGCTGTGGCGCTGTTGATGTTGGGCATCATCGCCGGCTGCACGCATCCCGCCAGCAGCAGCACGGTGCGCGGGTGGCTGCGTGTCGGCCAGCGGTGGGCTTCGGCGCCGGCCGGGGCCGGCACCTTGTGCTTCAGCGCAGGCGGCACCAGCGGACGCAGCACCTGGCCGGCCTTCAATGCCGGCGCAAACAGCGCAGAGGTCAAGCCCTCCTTCAGCAGCCACCGCACCGCGCGTTCGCCGGCCGGGCGCTTCACCTTCTCGTCGACGATGCGGCGTCCGATCTCCACCAGGTGTCCGTAGTCGACCCCCGAGGGGCAGGTCGTCTCGCAGTTGCGGCAGGTGAGGCAGCGGTCGAGATGGATCTGCGTCTTGCGCGTGGGGGCATGTCCTTCGAGCACCTGCTTCATCAGGTAGATGCGCCCGCGCGGCCCGTCGAGTTCGTCGCCGAGCAGCTGGTAGGTGGGGCAGGTGGCGGTGCAGAAGCCGCAGTGCACACACTTGCGCAAGATCGCTTCGGCTTCGTCGCCGGCGGGGGTGCCCTTGAACTCGGGTGCGAGCTGGGTCTGCATGTGCGGCTAGGGCCTGTTGACGCGATTGGAGGGCACCGGCCCTTCGGGTGATCTCAGCAAAGCGGCGCCCGCCGCGTTGCAAATGCTCCCCGTAGGCACCGCTACGGGTGCGCTTTGCGCCTTGCGGGCGCCGCTTTGCTGAGTCACGCGAACCCTCCAATGGCGTTAACAGGCCCTACAGGCCGGGGTAGAGCCGGCCGGGGTTGAAGATCCCGGCGGGATCGAAGGCTCTCTTCAGCTCGCGATGAATGCGGTCCAGCGGCGAGCGCAGCGGCGCGAAGGCACCGGCCGACTTGAGGGTGGCGCGAAACAGCGTGGCATGGCCCCCGGCACGAGTCGCCGCGTCGCGCAGATGGGCAGCGGGAAGGGCGGACACCAGCCAGCGTTGCGCGCCACCCCATTCGATCAAGGTTTCGCCCGCGAGTTCAAGCGGCGGCGTCGCCGGCGGCACCGACAGGCGCCACAGGCCCGCGCCCTGTTCGACCGCCGCCTGCGCCCGCACGAAGAAGGGATCGCGGTGGTCGCGCAGGCCCCGCCAGAAGGCGCTGCCGAATTCGGGCTCGATCACCTCACCGCCCATCGTCGCGATCGCGGCCTGCACGGCGGCGAGCGCGCCGCGCAGCCGCAGCACCAGCGTGCCGTCCCACCAGGCGCTGGCGTTGATCGGCAAAGGCTGGCCGGCCCAGGTGTTGAGCTGCCGGATGGCGGCCGCCTGATCCATCTCGAAGCGCAGCGTCGCGCTCGCGGGCGCGGCCGGCAGCACCTTCAGCGAGACCTCGAGGATCACGCCGAGCGTGCCCATCGAACCGGCGAGCAGGCGCGAGACGTCGTAGCCGGCCACGTTCTTCATCACCTGCCCGCCAAAGCTCAGCACCTCGCTTCGGCCGTTGAGCAGCGTCGCGCCGAGCACGTAGTCGCGCAGCGCGCCGACGCTTGCACGTGGCGGGCCGGACAGGCCCGCCGCCACCATGCCGCCCACGGTGCCGCCGGGGCCGAAATGCGGGGGCTCGAAGGGCAGCACCTGCCCCTTCTCGGCGAGCGTGGCCTCGAGCGCCGCGAGCGAGGTGCCGCAGCGCGACGTCACCACCAGTTCGGTCGGCTCGTAGCTCGAGATGCCTTCGAGCACCGTGGTGTCCAGCGGCTCGCCGGCCGGCGGCTCGCCGTAGAAGGCCTTGGTGCCGCCGCCGCGGATGTCGAGCTGCGCACCGGCGGCGCGCGCCGACATGACGCGGTCGATGAGTCGCTGCAGCGCGGGGTCGTTGGGGGACATCCGATCGAGGCCCTGGCTAGAAGCGCGGGATGTCGGCAAACGGCAGCAGGCCGCGCCGCACGTGCATGCGCCCATACTCCGCGCAGCGGTGCAGCGTGGGAATCACCTTGCCCGGGTTCAGCAGCTCGCGCGGGTCGAAGGCGCGCTTGACGGCCAGCATCTGCTCGCGTTCTTCCGGCGAGAACTGAACGCACATGGACGACAGCTTCTCGACGCCCACGCCGTGCTCGCCGGTCACGGTGCCGCCGAGCGCGACGCTCCGCTCCAGGATCTCGGCGCCGAAACGTTCGCAGCGCTCCAGCTCGCCGGGCTGGTTGGCATCGAACAGGATCAGCGGGTGCAGGTTGCCGTCGCCGGCGTGGAACACGTTGACGCAGCGCAGGCCGTACGTCTTCTCCATCTCGGCGATGGCCAGCAGGATGTCGGCGAGCCGCTTGCGCGGGATCGTCGAGTCCATGCACATGTAGTCGGGGCTGATGCGCCCGCTCGCGGGAAAGGCGTTCTTGCGCCCGCTCCAGAACTTCAGGCGCTGCGCCTCGTTCTCGCTGACCTCGATGCGGCTCGCGCCGCTGGCACGCAGCACCTCCACCATGCGGCCGATCTCCTCGTCGACCTCTTCGGGCGTGCCGTCGCTCTCGCACAGCAAGATGGCCGCGGCGTCGAGGTCGTAGCCGGCGTGCACGTAGTCTTCGACCGCGCGGGTCATCGGCTTGTCCATCATCTCCAGGCCCGCGGGGATGATGCCGGCGGCGATGACGTTGGCCACGGCGTCGCCGGCATGGCGGATGTCGTCGAAGCTCGCCATGATGCAGCGCGCCAGCTGCGGCATCGGAATCAGCCTGACCGTGACTTCGGTGATGACGGCGAGCATGCCTTCGCTGCCGACGATCACCGACAGCAGGTCCAGGCCGGCCGCGTCGAGCGCCTCGCTGCCGAACTCCACGCTCATGCCGTTGGCCGCGAAACCGCGCACACGCAGCACGTTGTGCACCGTGAGACCGTATTTCAGGCAATGCACGCCGCCCGAGTTCTCCGCCACGTTGCCGCCGATGGTGCAGGCGATCTGGCTGCTCGGGTCGGGCGCGTAGTA
>DASWVR010000017.1:0-3845 GCA_036401155.1 Piscinibacter sp.
GCTCGTCGATGGCGGCGACCTGTTCGGCGAAGGCCATGTCGAGGGCTTGCGCGCGCTGCGCGATCTCGCCACGCCGATCGATCCGGCGGCGCCCGAGCTGGGGCCGAAGGTGAACCAGGTGGCGCTGATCTCCAGCGTCAACGACGGCCGCGAGGCCTTCGCGCGCCGGTTCTGGAACCAGTCCTACGGCACGCTGAACTTCGTCGGCCACGGCTCCTACTGCGGCGGGGCGTACCGCTCGGGCTCGGGCGCGCTGTTCGGCGACCTGAAGAAGATGCCGCACGCGAAGCCGGATCTGGCGCACGCCGAGTTCGTGATCTTCATCGGCACAGCGCCGGGCAACGCCGGCAACCCCTTCAAGCGCACCGGCACGCTGCTCGCGCAGGGGCGCAGCGAAGGGCGGCTGGAGTACGTGGTCGTCGATCCGGTGCTGACCAATGCCGACAACCGCGCCGCGGGCGAGCGCGGGCGCTGGGTGCCGATCCGCCCCGGCACCGACGGCGCGCTGGTGATGGGCATGATGCGCTGGATGTTCGACAACGGCCGCGTGAACACCGCCTATCTCGCCTACCCGAACCTGCCGGCGGCGGAAGCCGCGGGCGAACCGTCCTTCACCAATGCGAGCTGGCTGGTGGTCACCGAGAAGGGGCATCCGCGCGAAGGGCGCTTCCTGCGCGGTTCCGACATCGGCATGCCGGTGGCCGAGGAGGACAAGTACAAGGACGCCGATCCCTACCTCGTGCTCGGCGCCGACGGCAGGCCGATGCCGGTCGACAGCGCGACCGCGGCCGCGCCGCTCGAGGCCGGGGGCATGGTGACGGCGGGCGGGCGCGCGCTGGCGGTGAAAACCTCCTACGAACTGCTGCGCGAATCGGCGCTGAAGCTGGACATGGCCGAATATTCGGCGATCTGCGGCGTGCCGGAAGAGGTGATCGCGGGTCTCGCCGACGAATTCAGCCGTCACGGCCGCAAGGCCTGCGCGATCGCGCACGGCGGCATGATGGCGGGCAACGGCTTCTACAACGCCTACGCGGTCGTCACGCTCAATGCGCTGATCGGCAACCTCAACTGGAAGGGCGGCTTCGTCGTCAATGGCGGCGGCTTCAGGGACGCCGGTGCCGGCCCGCGCTACGACCTCGAGACCTTCCCCGGGATGGTGAAGCCGAAGGGCACGCCACTCGGGCGCAACGTCCCGTACGAGAAGTCCGCCGAGTTCGCGCGCCGCAAGGCCGAAGGCAAGCCCTACCCGGCGCGCGACGCGTGGTTCCCGAACGCGCCGGGCCTCGTCACGGAGTGGTTCCCGGCGATGCTGCGCGGCTACCCCTACGGGCTCAAGGCGCTGGTGCTTTGGAGCGCGAACCCGGTGTACGGCCTGCCCGGGGGGCGTCCGCTGATCGAGAAGGCGCTCGCCGATCCGAAGAAGATCCCGCTGATCGTGTCGGTCGACCCGCTGATCAACGAGAGCAATGCTTTCGCCGACTACATCGTGCCGGATTCGCTGATGTACGAGAGCTGGGGCTGGAGTGCGCCGTGGAACGGGGTGCCGACGAAGGCGACGACGGCGCGCTGGCCGGTGGTCGAGCCGAAGGCGGCTCATACGCCCGAGGGCGACGCGATCGGCATGGAGACCTTCTTCATCGCGCTGGCGCAGGCGATGGCGCTGCCGGGCTTCGGGTTGGAGGGGCTCGCCGACATGGACGGCCGGCGCCTGCCGCTGGAGCGCCCCGAGCATTGGTACCTGCGCGGCGGCGCGAACATCGCCTTCCTCGGCAAGGCGCCGGTCGGCGATGCGAGCGACGAGGATCTCGAGCTCTCGGGTGTGGCGCGTCTGCGCCCGCTGCTGGAGGCGACGCTGAAAGAGGACGAGTGGCGCAAGGTGGCTTTCCTGTACACGCGCGGCGGCCGCTACCAGCCCGCCAGGGAGGCCCAGGACGAGGCCAACCCCGAGTGGCAGAGCAATCGCTTCAGGAATGCGCTGTGGCTGTGGAACGACAACGTCGGCGGGGCGAAGAACAGCCTCACCGGTTGGCGCTTCGCCGGCTGCGCGACCTGGCAGCCTCCGGCCTTCGCTGACGGCACGCCGATGCGCGAGCGGCACAGCGAGGCCGAGTGGCCGCTGCTGGCGGTGAGCTACAAGTCCGCGCTGCAGAACTCCTACAGCATCGCAACGCGCATCACCGCGCTGCACCCGGACAACCCGGTGATCGTGCATCCCGAGGATGCCGCGCGCCTGAGGCTGGCAACCGGGGATATCGCGCGCATGCAGACGCCGGGCGGCGAGGCGACCTGCCGCGTGATCGTGCATGCGGGGGTGATGCGCGGGGTGCTCGCGGTGGAGCACGGCTACGGCCACCGCGAGCTGGGTGCGCGCGCGCACCGGCTCGGCGAGACGCGTCAGCCGGAACGGCCGGATCTCGGGGCGGGGATCAACCTCAACGACCTGGGGTTGGTCGACCCGACCCGCGGCGGCGAGGCGCTCTGGGTCGATGCGGTGGCCGGCACGTCGGTGCGCAACGGGCTGCCGGCGCGGCTCGTGAAGCTGTGAGGCGAGCGAGTTCGGCTCGGGATGTAACAGCGGGCGATTCAATATAAGAAAACGGCTATATTTAATCAGAATGCCGCCGGTGCGCGCTCCCCCCGGAGGGTGCACCGGCGGTCGCGTGCCTTTTCCCTCACCGACCAAGGAGCTTGCGATGAAATCCGGATTGCTGGCGGCGGCCTGTGCGGCCGCCTTGCTCGCGGGCGCAGCTCATGCCCAGCCGGCCGGCGGCCTGCCGCCGATTGCCGATGACGCGCCGGTCTTCGGCTCGCAGATGATGACCCCGCAGGAGCGCATCGAGCACCGCGAACGCATGCGCGCGGCGAAGACGTTAGAGGAGCGCGAGAAGATCCGCGCCGAGCACCACGAGCAGATGCTCAAGCGCGCCAAGGAGCGCGGCATCACGCTGCCGCCGGAGCCGCCGGTGCGCGGCGGCGCGATGATGGGCCCGGGAGGCGGCATGGGCGGCGGCATGGGCCCGGGCGCGGGTGGAGGAATGGGCGGCGGTCCGCGGCGCTGAGGGGGAGCCCCTCAGTCGAGCGCCGCGGGGTCGGCGCGCAGCATCAGGCGCGCGAGCTCGGCGGCGCTGCCGACTTCGGCCTTGTCCATGACGTGCTGGCGGTGCACGTGCACCGTCTTCTCGCTGATGTCGAGCTCGCGCGCGACGAGCTTGTTGGGCAGGCCCTGCGCGACCAGGCGGGCGACCTCCTGCTCGCGCGGCGACAGGCGGGCAAGACGTGCCTTCGCCTCGTCGCGCTGCGCGTGGCGCGAGCGGTCCTCGGCGCCGCGCCGCGCCGCAGCGGCGACGGCGTCGAGCAGCGCCTGATCCCTGAACGGCTTCTGCAGGAAGTCGCACGCGCCGTGCTTCATCGCCTGCACCGCGAGCTCGACGTCGCCGTGCCCGGTGATGAAGACGATGGGCGGCAGCGCGCCGTCCGCGCGCAGGCGTTCCTGCAGCTCCAGCCCGCTCATCGTCGGCATGCGGATGTCGAGCACGAGGCAGCCGGGTGCGTCCGGCGAGTTCGCCTGCGTCGCGAGGAAGTCCTCGGCCGAGGCGTGACTCGCGACGCGCCAGCCGACCGATTCGAGCAGGAAAACCAGCGAGCGGCGGAAGGGCGCATCGTCGTCCACGACATGGATCACGGCTTCATCGGTCGGCAGCATGGTCGCTTCGGCACTCCGGTGGTTCGCTGGCGGACGGCGCCAGCGGCAGGCTCAGGATGAATTCGCAGCCCGGCCCGCCGCCGGCGTCCTCGTCGACGGTCAGGCGGCCGCGGTGGGCCTCGGCGATCGTGCGGCAGATCGA
>DASWVR010000018.1:0-9046 GCA_036401155.1 Piscinibacter sp.
GATCTGCAGATCGTCACGCTGGGGGCGCCCGCGGGGTGGGACACGGCGCGCGCGGTGCGCCGCCTGCGCGAACTCGACCCCGAGGCGGCGATCGACTTCAACCACCTCTACCTCGAAAGCGGCGTCGTCGAGCCGGCACCGGCGGCGCCGCCGGGCGCGTCGATGCCGAGCGCATCGTCCGCCGGCGCGGTCAAGGTGGGCCTGATCGATGGCGGCGTCGAAACCGGGCATCCGTGGCTGAAGGGTGCGGCGATCAAGGCCTGGGGCTGCGCCAGCACCAAGGTGCCGAGCGCGCACGGCACGGCGGTGGCCTCGCTGCTGGTCGGTCGCGCGCCGCGCTTTCGCAGCGCCGCGCCCTCGGCCACCTTGTACGCCGCCGACGTGTACTGCAACGATCCGATCGGCGGCTCGATCGAGGCGGTGGCCGCGGCGCTCGCCTGGCTGCTGGGCGAGCAGGTGCCGGTGGTCAACATCAGCCTGGTCGGGCCGCGCAACCGCGCGCTGGAGCAGGTGGTGCGGCGCGCCAGCGCGCGCGGCATGCTGCTGGTGGCCGCCGTCGGCAACGACGGGCCGGCGGCCGCGCCGCTGTACCCGGCCGCGTATCCCGAGGTGGTGGCGGTGAGCGGCGTCGACAGCCGCGGCGAGGCGCTGCTCGAAGCGGGGCGCGGACCGCATGTGGCATTTGCCGCGCCCGGGTCGGAGATGGCCGTCGCTGCACTCGGCGACACCCCGTTTGCCAGTGCGCGCGGCACCTCGTTCGCCGCGCCGCTGGTGGCCGGCCTGCTCGCGCGTTCGCTGCATCAGCCCGACGCGGCCGCGGCGGCACTCGCGGTGACGGCGCTCGCGCGAGGGGCGACCGACCTCGGCGCCCGCGGGCGCGACGTGGTCTACGGCCATGGCCTCGTGGCGCGCGAGCTGCGCACCGACCCCGCCGTCGTGGCCGCGCGCTAATTGAAAGAAAGTGTGAACGCGGGAAGAAGCCCGCGCCGGCGCTCGTTGTACCTCTCGAGCACCCCGGATGGGCCGGGGTGCGAGAGACAAGCCAACGCAGGAGTCACACCATGAACCACCGTCATCTCATCGCCACCACTGCCCTCGCCAGCGCCCTCGTCGGCGCCGCCTTCCCCGCACACGCCGGCCTGATCGGCGGCAGCGGCGGACTCGGCGGCGGCTTGGGCGGCGGTATCGGCCCAGTCGGCGGCTCGCTCAACGGCGCCCTGCACGGCCAGGGCGCGATGCAGACGCCGTCGCCGCGGCCGCTGATGGACAGGGCGCAGGAACGGACGGACGCCACGAAAGGTGCAGCCGCCGCGAGGGCGGGCGCCGCCAAGGACGCGGCGATCGACAAGTCGGCGGTGGTGAAGGACCGCGCCGCCGCCGCCGCAGCGCAGGGCCGCGATGCTGCTCAGGCCGCGGCTGCAGCGCCGAACAGCCAAGTCTCGGCGGGCGCAGGCGGCAACGCGACGAGCGACGGGCGCTCGACCTCGATCGACGGATCGGCCGGCGGCTCGGTGCAGCGTTGACGAAGACGGCCCGCACTCGCTGACACGTCATCCCGGCGCAAGGCGGGGATCGATCAGGAGTCAGGCGCGCCTGGATCCCGGCGTTCGCCGGGATGACGTGACCGTCGGGCGCGCAGGCAACCCTCAGATTTCCTCGTACAGCGGCAGCGTGAGGAACTCGGCGAACTCGTCCTGCGTGCTCATCGTCTCGAAGATCTGCGCCGCCCGATCGAACTTGCCTTCGAAGCCGCCGGCCTTGATCTTGGCGAGCTCCTCGGGCACCAGCGCACGCACCATCTCGGCCGTCACCTTGCGCCCGTCGTCGAGCACGCCCTTGGGCGAACGGATCCACTGCCAGACCTGCGAGCGGCTGATCTCGGCGGTGGCGGCATCCTCCATCAGGTTGTGGATGGGCACGCAACCGTTGCCGCCCAACCAGGCCCCGAGGTAGTGGATGCCGACGTTGATGTTCATGCGCAGTCCGGCTTCGGTGATCGGCGTCTCGGGCTGGAAGTTCAGCAGATCGGCGGCCGTCACATCGACCTCGGGCTTCTGCTTCTCGAACTGGTTGGGCTTGTCGCCCAGCACCGCGAGGAACTCCTTCATCGCCGGCTCCACCAGCCCCGGGTGCGCGACCCAGCCGCCGTCGTAGCCGTCGGTCGCGTCGCGCTTCTTGTCGTTGATGATGCCGGCCATCGCGACCGCGTTCTTCTCCGGGTCGTTCTTGATCGGAATCAGCGCGCTCATGCCGCCGATCGCCGGCGCGCCGCGCTTGTGGCAGGTCTTGAGCAAGAGCAGCGCGTAGGCGCGCATGAAGGGCGCCGTCATCGTGACCTTGGCGCGGTCGGCGAGGCAGAAATTGCGGTCGAGCTTGAACTTCTTGATGCAGCTGAAGATGTAGTCCCAGCGGCCGGCGTTCAGGCCCGCGCTGTGCTCGCGCAGCTCGTACAGGATCTCGTCCATCTCGAACGCGGCGAGGATGGTCTCGATCAGCACCGTCGCCTTGATGGTGCCTTGGGGCAGGCCGAGTTCGTTCTGCGTCATCACGAAGATGTCGTTCCACAGGCGTGCCTCGAGGTGGCTTTCCATCTTCGGCAGGTAGAAGAAGGGGCCGGCGCCGCGCGCGATCTGCTCGCGCGCGTTGTGGAACATGAAGAGCGCGAAATCGAAAATCCCGCCCGAGACACGCTGGCCGTCGACCAGCACGTGCTTTTCATCCAGGTGCCAGCCGCGCGGGCGCACCTGCAGCGTGGCGATCTTGTCGTTCAGACGGTACGTCTTGCCGCCCTGCTCGAGCGTCAGCTCGCGCCGGATCGCCTTCGACAGGTTGATCTGCCCTTGCACCTGGTTCGACCACAGCGGCGAGTTGCTGTCCTCGAAGTCGGTCATGTAGCTGTCGGCGCCCGAGTTGAACGCGTTGATGACCATCTTGGCGTCTACGGGGCCGGTGATCTCGACACGCCGGCAATGCAGCGCCTTCGGGATCGGCGCCACCTTCCAGTCGCCCTCGCGGATCGCCTTCGTCTCGGCGAGGAAGTCGGGGCGCTCGCCGGCGTCCAGCCGCTTCGCTCGTTCGGCCCGCGCGGCGAGCAACTGCTGGCGCCGCGGCTGGAAGGCGCGGTGCAGCTTGGCGACGAGTTCGAGCGCCGGCGGCGTCAGCACGGTCTCGAAGCCGGGCAGGATCGGCGCGTTGATCTGCATGCCCTGCGGCAATGGAATGCTCATGGTGTGGGTTCCCTTCTAACGGTGCTTCAGAAAAACGAGAGGACGTCGCGCAGGCTCGTGCCGGTGCGCGTGGGTGCGGTGTCGAGCTGCTCCAGCGGCAGGCCGTGGCGGTTGACCCACAGCGTGGTGTAGCCGAACCAGGTGGCGCCGATCGCGTCCCAGCCGTTGCTCGACACGAAGAGGATCTGTTTGGCGGGCAGCTTGAAGGCCTGCGGACCCAGCGCGTAGGCCTCGGGGTCGGTCTTGTACTTGCGGATCGGGTGCACGCTGAGCACGTGATCGAGCAGCTCCGAGAAGCCGGCGCTCTTGACCGCCACCGCCAGCATCTCGGGGTCGCCGTTGCTCAGGATCGCGGCCGGGATCGCGCGTGCCTTCAGCTCGCGCAGCACTTCGAGGTTCTCCGGAAACGCGCTCAGGTGCCGGTACTGGTTCATCAGGCGGTCTTCGGCCGCGCTGTCGAGCGTGAGCGAAAGGCGCAGGGCGGCAAAACGCAGTGCGGCGCGCGTGAGGTCCCAGAACGGACGGTAGCGCCCACTCATCGAGACCAGGCGCGTGTATTCGATCTGCTTGTCGCGCCACAGCACGCTCAGTGCCTCGCCGCGGCCCGGGAAGAGCTGCTCGGCCAGCAACCCGACGCTGTAGACGTCGAACAGGGTGCCGTAGGCGTCGAACACGACGGCGCGAGGAGCGAACGGGGGGCTCATGGCGGCGACTGTATTACCAACCACCACGCGGATTAAGTGCGGTCCATGCGATTGATTTGTGACTTCAGCGCACGTAATAGACTCGGCGTCACGCGCGTGACCGGCTCACGCCACTCGCGGGACCACTGCGGCGCAGGTGATGCCGGAGCGCGGCGCAACCCAGGTCCGTGACCGATTCCTGCGCTGGGTCAAATGAACCAGCGGCGCTGAGCCGCTGATCCATGACCACGCTTGGCGTAATCTGCACGCCATGGACCGGCTCAAGCAGATCGAATCGTTCGTCGCCGTGGCCCAGAAGGGCAGCCTGACGGCCGCCGCGCATGCCGAAGGTGTCGCGCCCGCTGTGATCGGGCGGCGCATCGATGCCCTGGAGCAGCGGCTGGGCGTCAAGCTGCTGCTGCGCACGACGCGCCGCATCTCGCTGACGCACGAGGGCAGCGCCTTTCTGGAAGACTGCCAGCGCCTGCTCGCCGACCTCGCCAACGCGGAAGCGAGCGTCAGCGCCGGCGGCGTCAAGGCGAGCGGGCATCTGCGCATCACCGCGCCGGCCGGTTTCGGGCGGCGCCACGTCGCGCCGCTGGTGCCGCGCTTCCTGGCTCAGCACCCGGACGTGTCGCTGTCGCTGAACCTGAGCGACCGCATCGTCGACATCGTCAACGAAGGAGTCGACTGCGCCGTGCGCGTGGGCGAGCTGCCGGACTCGTCGCTCGTCAGCGTGCGCCTGGCGGAGAACCGCCGGCTGTGCGTGGCCGCGCCGGCCTATCTGCAGCGCGCCGGCACGCCGCAGCATCCGGGCGAGCTGTCGCGCCACGAATGCCTCACCCTCAGCAGCGATGCGAGCCAGACCCGCGGCTGGGCCTTCACCATCGACGGCACGGTGACGCATCTGCGGCCCGGCGGCCGCCTCGACTGCGGCGACGGCCAGGTGCTGCACGACTGGTGCCTGGCCGGCATGGGCATCGCCTGGCGCTCGACCTGGGAGGTCGCGCACGAAGTCGCCGCCGGCCAGCTGGTCAGCCTGCTGGACGAGTTCGCTGCACCGCCCAACGGCATCTATGCGGTGTTCCCGCACGCCAAACACCTGCCGCTGCGGGTGCGGCTGTGGATCGACTTCCTGAAGCACAGCTACGGCGACGCGGCCTACTGGGCCACCCCCGCGCCGACATAGTCCACGCCCGGCGCGCTGCCGGGCGCGCGCAGGCTCGCCCGCTTGCCTCCTACTTGCTCAGGCACTCCTTCATGAAGGCCTTGCGCGCGTCGCCCTTCATGTCGCGGGCGTCGGCGTTGCAGGTCTTCATCTTGTCGTTCTGCGCCTTCTTCTTGTCGGTCAGGCAGGTCTTCATGAAGGCCTTGCGCTCGTCGCCCTTCATGCCGGCGGCGTCCTTGTTGCAGTCGGCCATCTTGGTGTTCTGCTTGGACATCGCCGGCGTGCTGGCGGCGGACGCGGCAGCAGCGGGGGAGGCGGCTTGCGCGCCCGCCGCGAACACGGCCAGGGTCAGGGCGAGCGCAGTCATCAGGTGTTTCATGGGGTCTCCGGTGGTTGTGTGCGATACGCCGGCGCATTGGAGCACCGCCCCCTGCAGCCGGCAAGCAACACAACGCGCGCCGCGGTGCGGCGGCGGACAGCCCGCGGTCAGAGAATGCGCCGCGGATGCGCCAGCGCCTCGTGCGCCGAGTGCAGCCGGCGCACCAGCACGCGGATGAAAGCGTCGTCGAAGTGGTGGCGGCAGCTCGGGCTGACCTGTGCCAGCGTCTCCGGCGTGAAGGCGATCGTGGTGGCCGATTGGGTGACGATCACGTCGGTGCTGTGGCGCCTGAGGTCCGGGCTCGGGGCGAGGTAGGCCATTTCGCCGACCGAGGTTCCGGCCCCCAGCTGGGCCACCTTGACGCCGTCGCGGAACACCTCCACCTCGCCTTGGGCAATGATGTGGAAGCTGTTGCCCTCTTCGCCCTTGCTGTACAGCGCGTGGCCGAAGCCGAAGCGCTGCCACTTGGCGCGGTGCACGACCTCCCACAGTTCGACGTCGCCGAAGCTGGTGAAGAAGTCGAGGCTGCGCAGCAGGTTGAATCGCTCGGAGTCGAGCACGCCCTGGATCTGCCCGCGCGGCACGTCGTGATTGACGATCAGCGACGACAGCGCCTGCGCGAATTCTTCCCAGTTCGTGTAGCGCATCGTCGGGTTCTTGGCCAGCGCGCGCTGGATCACCTGGTCCACCGCCTCGGCGAGCCCCGAACGCAGCCCGGTCAATGCCGCGGGCTGCTGGTTGTAGATCTGGTTCATCATCGCCGACTGCACCTGCGCGTCGAAGGGCGGGCGCCCGGCGATCAGGTGGTACAGCACCGCGCCCAGCGAGTACATGTCGGCGCGGCAGTCGAGCGTGCCGCCGTCGAGCTGCTCGGGCGACATGTAGGCGAGCGAACCGACGCGGTAGACCTGGGTCACGTCCGAATCGAGGTTCAGCACGCTGCCGAAGTCGGTGATCTTGACGTCGGTGATCGCGCCGTTGTTCAGCACCACGAGCAGGTTGGCGGGCTTCACGTCGCGGTGGATCAGCCCCTGGCGATAGACGTAGCCGAGCGCCATCGCGCACTTGAAACCGATCTCGACGATGAGCTCGAGCGACAGCAGCTGGTCGGCGCGGCAATACGGCCGCAAGGTGCTGCCGCTGACGTACTCCATGACGAGGTACGCGCCCTCCGGGTCGACCACGGCGTCGAGGATCTGCACCACGTTGGGGTGCTGCAGACGCCCTACCAGCGCGGCCTCGGCGTTGAAGAAACGCTCCGAGTAGCGGCCGTCCACCGGGTCGCCCGACAGCACACGCACCCGCTTGACCGCCACGTCGCGGTCATGGAAGTCGTCGTGGCAAAGGAAGACTTCGCTGGTGGCGCCTTCGCCCAGCTTGCGCAGCACGCGGTACTTGCCGATCTGCACGGGCAGTTCCGATATTTCGAGGGCCAGGTCGGCGGGGCGGGAGTCTTTGGACATGAACGGGGTGGCCTCACTCGGCCGGACTGGCATCTTCTCTCCGCCCGCATCATTGTGCCGGCCGAAGTAAGGGCACAAAGATGCGGCAATCCTGCCTTTGTTCGGCGAGGCCGGCGCAACGCCTTGTATCTGCCGCGGCGCGAAGAGGGGCAACCTTAGAATCGCTTCCCATGATTGAAGCGAAACAGTCGCTGCTGGACGCCCTGGGTGCGGCCATCCAGGAGGTCAGCCCCGGCGCGACCCTGGCGGCCGCGTTCGAGTCGCCCAAGCAGGCGGCACACGGCGACCTGGCCGTGACGGCGGCGATGCAGCTCGCCAAGCCGCTCCGGAAGAACCCGCGCGAGGTGGCGCAGTCGCTGGTCGAGGCGCTCGGGCGGCAGGACGCCGCGCGCCGCCACGTGGCCGCGATGGAGATCGCGGGCCCCGGCTTCATCAACCTGCGCCTCGCGGCGTCGGCCAAGCAGGCGGTCGTCGCCGAGGTGCTGCGGGCCGGCGATCGCTTCGGCGCGCAGCCGCCCAAGACCTACCGCGTGCTGGTGGAGTTCGTGTCGGCCAATCCGACCGGGCCCTTGCACCTGGGCCATGCACGCCAGGCGGCGCTCGGCGATGCGGTGTGCCGACTGTTCGAAAGCCAGGGCTACCAGGTGACGCGCGAGTTCTACTACAACGACGCGGGCGTGCAGATCGCCACGCTGGCCGCGTCGGTGCAGGCGCGCATCCGCGGCTTCAAGCCCGGCGACGCCGGGTGGCCGGAGGCCGCCTATGCCGGCGACTACATCCGGGACGTGGCCGACGACTTCATGGCCAGGAAGACCGTCAAGGCCGACGACCGCGAGTTCACCGCCTCGGGCGATCCGCAGGACATCGACGGCATCCGCGAGTTCGCGGTCGCCTACCTGCGCCACGAGCAGGACCTCGACCTCCAGGCCTTCGGACTGCGCTTCGACAACTACTTCCTCGAGTCCAGCCTTTACACGACCCACCGCGTCGACGACACGGTGGCGCGGCTGATCGCCGCCGGCAAGACCTATGAACTCGACGGTGCCCTGTGGCTGCGCACGACCGACTACGGCGACGACAAGGATCGCGTGATGAAGAAGTCGGACGGCACGTACACCTACTTCGTGCCGGACGTCGCCTACCACATCAACAAGTTCGAGCGCGGCTTCACCCGGGCGATCAACGTCCAGGGCACCGACCACCACGGCACCATGGCCCGCGTGCGCGCCGGCCTGCAGGCGGCGGGCGTCGGCATCCCCGAGGGGTACCCCGACTATCTGCTGCACAAGATGGTCACGGTGATGAAGGGCGGCGAGGAGGTGAAGATCTCCAAGCGCGCCGGCAGCTACGTCACTCTGCGCGACCTGATCGACTGGACCAGCAAGGACGCCGTGCGCTTCTTCCTGAACAGCCGCAAGGCGGACACCGAGTTCGTGTTCGACATCGACCTGGCGCTGGAGCAGGCCAACACCAACCCGGTCTTCTACGTGCAGTACGCCCATGCTCGCATCTGCTCGGTGCTGCGTGTCTGGACGGACGAGCGTGGCGGCGACCCGGCCACACTCGCCGCGGCCAGGCTCGACCTGCTGGTAGAACCGGCCGAACTCGCGCTGATGCTGCGCCTGGCCGCCTATCCCGACGTGCTGTCCGCCGCCGCCAACGGGCTGGCGCCGCACGACGTGGCCTTCTACACACGCGAGCTGGCGAGCGACTACCACACCTGCTACGACCAGGTGCGCTTCCTGGTCGACGATGCCGAGCTGACCCGCGCGCGCATGGCGCTGCTCAGCGCGACGCGGCAGGTGTTGAAGAATGCGCTGGGCGTGCTGGGTGTCGGCGCGCCCGACAAGATGTGATCCCGGGGGACGAATGAAATTTCAGCGTGGTGGCTTCGCGGTAGGGTTGATCGTCGGTCTCATCGTCGGCCTGGCGGTGGCGCTCGGCGTGGCGCTGTACGTCACCAAGGTGCCGGTGCCGTTCGTCAACAAGGTGCCGCAGCGCACCGCCGAACAAGACGCGGCCGAAGCCGAGAAGAACAAGAACTGGGACCCGAACAGCCCCTTGCACGGCAAGTCGCCGTCGCGCCCCGGCTCGACCCCGCCGGCGACCGCCACCGGGCCGCTGCC
>DASWVR010000019.1:0-9677 GCA_036401155.1 Piscinibacter sp.
GGGCGGCCGGTGCCGGCGCCGGCGGCTCGGGACGGGCCAGCCAATACCAGGCGGCGAGGCCCGCGGCGCCGGCGGCCAGCACGCCGGCCAGGACCATCGGAAGTCGATTCATCGTTTGTGGGTGCGCTGCGGGGAGAGGACCAGAGATTCCTTTGTCTCAATGTACACGCCGTCGCCATGCCCGCACGAAGTCGTGGGCGTTGGCTGCAGATGGAGTATCGCTGCCGGGTCACGGCATCGCGCTGCATGCTCTCACCGAGGTGAGATCGATTTGCACAAATGCAAACATCCGCCGCGTCCGGCAGTGCCGCGTCCTCCGGCCTACTGCGGGTCGAACCGTACGGTTGATCGAGCATGTCGGGATGCCGTGCGCGAATGCGGGCCCTGGATGGCCGTTAGGGAAAGCCTGCGCAAGGTACATTTGGACGAGACCGCAGCGGTGCCCGAATGCCGCGAGAAAGCGCAGTGATTCCAGAAGACGTTCGTCGATTCATCCTGACCGCTGTCCCCTCCATTCCGTACCTGGAGGCGATGCTACTGTTTTCCGCGCGCCCGACGTTCAGCGCAGCGCGGGCGAGGTCGCGCGCTCGCTGTACCTGTCCGAGCGCCGCGCGATGGAGCTGATCGAGCAGCTGCACGAGGTGGGCATCGTTGCGCGCGAAGGCGAGTCGCGATTCCGCTATGCGCCGCGCGATCCGTCGCTCGCGAGCGCGGTCGAGCGGCTGGCCCAGGTCTACGCCGACGACATCATCGGCGTCACGCACTTGGTGCACGACGCGATGGGCAAGAGCGCGCACCGCTTTGCCGATGCCTTCAAGTTGCGAAAGGACCAATGAGTGGACAAGCTGATCTACAGCCTGTGCGCCATGACCGCGGCGGCCGCTGCGGTGCTGCTGCTGCGCGGCTATCTGCGCACGCGCTTTCGGCTGCTGCTGTGGAGCGGGCTGTGCTTCGTGGGCCTCACGGCCAACAATGTGCTGCTGGTGCTGGACCGGGTGGTGCTGACGGCGGTCGACCTGTCGACCTGGCGCCTCGCGGTCGCGCTTGCCTCCGTGCTGCTGCTGCTGTACGGGCTGATCATGGAAGGCGGGTCGTGAGGCTGGCTCAATGAACGAACTGTTGCTGGGCGGGGTGACGGTCGCCTGCGCCATCGCGGGGCTGTTCTTCCTGCGCTATTGGCGCAGCAGCGGCGACCGCTTCTTCCTGTTCCTGATGCTGTCGTTCATGATCGAGGCGGGCAACCGCGTCGACATGGCGCTGCGGGGCGCGTGGAGCGAGGATCTCCCCGTGCACTATCTCGTGCGGCTCGTCTCCTATGGGCTGATCCTGGTCGCGATCTGGGACAAGAACCGCCCGCGCGGGAAATGAGGCACCTGTTCGACCCCGCCGGCCAGCGGGCGCTCGCAGCCGCCATGCGCCGCCAGCCGCTGCTGGCCTTCGATTTCGACGGCACGCTCGTCCCCATGGCCGAGGGCCCCGACGACATGCTGGTGGCCGACCCGATCGCCGACGGTATGCGGCAGCTGGCGCGCCTGTGCCCGGTGGCGATCATCACCGGCCTGGCGGTCGACGACGTGGCCGACAAGGCCGATGCGATGAACGGGCTCGTGCTCGGCACCGGCAGCCGCGCGGCGGTGTTCGTCGGCGACGACGTCGACGACGAACCGGTGTACGCACGCGCGCCGAGCAGCTGGCTCACGGTGCGCATCGGCCGCGACGACCCGAGCACGCTGGCGCGCTTCTTCGTGAACGACCACGACGAGGTCGAAACGATGCTGGCACCATGATCGCGCTGCTGGCCGCGCGCGAAGCGCAGGGCGCTCGGGCGCCCCCGAGCCGCCGCGCGCAGGACAAGGGCTGATCTCAGGACGCCGCGCCGTGCACCGCGGGCAGCGGCCGCGGCGCCGCACGCTCCATGCGCAGCGGCAGCACCGGCGCGTCGCCATCCTTGCCGGCGCCGGCATACAGCGTGAGGTGCGGGTAGGGGATCTCGATGCCGCATTCGTCGAACGCCGCCTTGATGCGGCGCAGGAACTCGCGACGCACGTTCCACTGCTCCAGCGGCGCGACCTTGAAGCGGCAGCGCAGCACCACCGCGCTGTCGTCGAAGCGCTCGACGCCGGCGATCTCGAGTTCGTCGAGGATCTTGGGCGCGAACGCCTCGTCGGCGCGCATCTGCCGGCCCACCTTGCGCATGACGGCGATGACCTCGTCCACGTTCTCGCGGTACGCGACGCCCACGTCGACCACCGCCTGCGCGTACAGGCGGCTCATGTTGGTCACGGTGGTGATGAGGCCGTTGGGCACGAAGTGCACGTTGCCGTCGTAGTCGCGCAGCCGCACGTGGCGCAGCGTGATGTCTTCCACCAGCCCGCCGATGTCGGCGATCTTGACCACGTCGCCGGTGCGGATCTGGTCCTCGAACAGGATGAAGAAGCCGGTGAAGTAGTCCTTGACCAGGCTTTGCGCGCCGAAGCCGATGGCCAGCCCGACGACGCCGGCGGCACCCAGGATCGGCGCAAGCGAGACGCCCACCTCGGCCAGGACCAGCATCACCGCCACGGCGCTGATCACGAGCGCGATCAGGTAGCGGATCACCCGGCCCAGCGTTTCGGCCCGCCGCGCCGCATCGACGCCGCCCATGCGGGTCGCCACGCGAATGCGCACAGTGCGCACCATGCGCTGCAGCACGGCGATCGCGATCCAGGCCGTTGCCACGATCAGCACGATGCGCAGGGCGGCCAATGCCGGTCCGCTCCAGCGCGCCCAGTCGATCCGCGAGACGAGATCCATCAAGCCTTCCATCCAAACTCCTCTGTGCGGCGGCCCGATCGCCGCCGAATGGGTTTGTTGCAATGCAACTGCGAGCCGCACAGGTTAGCAAGATTCCCGTGAAGACCGCGCGTCCTGCGGCTGCACGTTTCGGGCGCACACTGTGGACATCAACGTCATGGAGAGGGTCATGCGCCTGCGCACCGTGTTCGCCATCCTGGCCATCGGCCTGCTCGCCGCCTTTGCGGCCTTGAACTGGCAGGCCTTCACCACACCGACCAGGCTCGACCTTATGTTCGCCGCGGTCGATGCGCCGCTCGGGCTGGTGATGCTCGTGCTGCTGGGGCTGGTGACACTCGTCTTCGCCGTCAACATGGCCGTGTGGCAGGGGACCATCCTGATGGAGTCGAGGCGCAACGCCAAGGAACTCGCGCAGCAACGCGCGCTCGCCGACCAGGCCGAAGCCTCGCGCTTCAGCGAGCTGCGTGCCGCCTTGCGCGACGAGGTTCAGCTGCTCGACCAGCGGATGAGCGACGTCCAGGAGGCGGTTCGTGCCGATCTGCGCGAAAGCACCAACTCGCTCGCCTCGATGATCGGCGAGCTGGACGATCGCCTGACGCGATAGAGACACGGGATGCGCCGGGGGCGGCGCGCCGTTTGCTGGCTTGCTGGCGTGCCCGGCGGCAGGTCCGGGCACGCTCGCGCCACGGCGCGGTGGTCAATGAACAGGAGACAAGAATGGAACAAAGAGAGCTCATGGCCCATCTGGACACGGCACTGGCGGACCTGGCGGGCCTGCTGGAACTCTGGCGCGCCCTGGACGACGATACGCGCGCGGGAGACCGATGGCGGCTGCACGCCAAGCGCCGCGCGCTCCAGCACGAGATCGCCGCGGCGGCCGACGCCTACGCCTCGACGCTGCTGAGCAGTGCCGGCGGCGAGCTGACGCCGCAGCGGATCGACAAGTGCCGGACCGAGGCCCGTTCCCGCATGAGCTCCGCGTGGTCGAACAGGGGCGTGCTCGCGCAGCTTGTCGAGCGCCAACGCCTGCCGCTGGGCCTGCTGCAGGACGACCTCGGCCAGCTGGCGCTGCTCTCGCTGGAGGTTCGGGCGGCGGTGCGCGCGCTCGGCGACACGGGATCGTTCGACGCCAAGTCGGCCGAACCGGTTGAGAACAAGGTGCTCGTCCACCTGCGCGAGGCCACGCTCGCCTACCTCACCGCGGCGCGCACCGCGGCGAGCGAGCCGGCCTCCGCCGACGCCGCGCGCTGCCGCCGGGCGGCGGTACCCGAGCTGGAGAGGGCCTCCAAGGCGCTGGCAGGGTTGCTCAAGCTCGAAGACAGCGGCATCGAACGTGCCGAACCCGAGGGTGCCCCCGCCGCCGCCTTGCGCGAGATGGTCGGCGGCCCGCTGCAGAAGATGCTGCAGGCCTGGGGCGAGCCTGCGGCGAATGCCGTGCCATCGAACGACAACGGCGACCAGGGCGAGGGGACGGACGACGTGCGCCAGTCCGAGTTCGCTCGTTAGGAGCGGAACGGGCAGTGGCGCGCCTGCGCGCAACGCCAAGGCACGCCGTTTGCCGTCCTGGTGCATGGACGCGCCGTTGCCGAACTTCCTCATCGCCGCGCTCGCGCTGGGCATCGCGCTTGCGCTGCGTCCTTGGCGCTGCGTCGGCGAGCAGGGACCGCCGACGCCCTGGCTGCTGGCGTGGGCGGTGATGCCGCTGCTGTGGGGGCTCGATCGCTTCGCCGACGTGCCCAGCCTGCCCTCGGTCTCGGGCGTGGCGTTGCTGGTGCTGCTGGCGGGCTGGCCGCTGGCGGTGCTCTCGCTGTTCCCGGTGGCGCTCGTGATGCTGCTCTGCACCGACCTCGGTGCGGCACAGACGCTGCATCGCCTCGTCTGGCTCGGCATCGTGCCGGCGACACTGCTGCTGGGCGTCGGCGCGGCGCTTCGGCGCTGGCTGCCGAACCAGGTGTTCGTCTACATCCTCGGTCGCGGCTTCTTCGGTACCTTGTTTGCGACCGTGGCCGCAAGCTTCGCCGCGCTGGCGCTGAGCGGGAGCGCGGCGGGCAGCGACGCCTTCGTCGCACGCGGCCTGCTCGCCTTCGGTGAAGCGTTCATCACGGGTGGGTTGGCGGCCAGCCTGGTGGCCTTCCGTCCGCAACTGCTCGCCACGTACGCCGACCGCCTGTATCTCGGCGCGCCGGCGCCGCGCGGGCCTTAGGGCCGCGCCGGCCTGCGCCTGCGCGAAGGCGCCAGGTGCGGCGAGTTCTCTGCCGCTTCGAGCACAATCCGCGGCGAATCGCGCGAACCCATGCTCCGCCTCACCCGACTCACCCTGCGCCACGCCAGGAAGGAACGCCTGGCCCAGGCGGCCGGCAGCCTCACGTTCACGACCGTGTTGTCGATCGTGCCGTTCGTGGCGGTGAGCTTTGCGCTGTTCGCGCGCTTTCCGGCCTTCGAGCGCTTCGAGAGGGCGTTCCAGGACCACCTCTTGCGCAGCGTGCTTCCGGCGGACATCTCGCTCACGGTGCTGAAGACGCTGGATCAGTTCGCCTCCAACGCCAACCACCTGACCTGGTTCGGCACGCTGTTCGTGCTGGCCACGGCCATGGCGCTCATGCTCACCGTGGAGAACGCCCTCAACCAGATCTGGCAAGTGAGAAGAGGGCGGCCGATCCTGAAACGGCTCGGCATGTACCTGCTGATGCTGGCCGTGGGGCCGCCGCTGCTCGGTGCGAGCCTGTGGGCGACCTCGTACCTGCTGAGCGCCTCGATGGGCCTGATCGGAACCCCGCCGGCCTCGCTCAGCTTCGTGCTGAACCTCGGTCCGGTGGTGCTCGGCGCGGTCGCGCTCGCGGCGATGTACTACTTCGTCCCGAACACCAGGGTGCGGCGGCGCGATGCGATCGTGGGCGGCCTGCTCGCGAGCATCGCCTTCGAACTCGGCAAGCGCGCCTTCGCCGCCTACGTTCTCAAGGTGCCGACCTACAAGGCGGTGTATGGCGCGTTCGCGGCGTTCCCGGTCTTCCTGCTGTGGGTGTACTTCTCATGGCTGGTCACGCTGGCGGCGGCGCTGGTCACCGTCAACCTGGGGCGTCCGAAGGCGCAGCCAGGCCGTCGGGCTGGCCGCGCTTCCGCGTGAATCGGCAGGGGCTGCCGGCCCGATCTCGCTCAGCGCACACGGGTCGCATCCGCGCGACGCAGGTTCAGCAGGTTGCCGGTGAGGATCAGCGACGCGCCGAGTACGGTGAACAGGTCGACGCGCTCCGCATAGACGAGCCACCCCGCCGCCGCCGTCAGCGGCACGCGCAGGAAATCCATCGGCACGACCACCGTCGCATCGGCGTGGCGCATCGCGCGTGCCATGCAGTAGTGCGAGAAGGTGCCGCAGAACGCGATCACGAGCACCCAGCCCCACACGGTCGCCGATGGCCAGCGCCACACCACGAGTGCAGGCAGCACGCCGAGCAGCGACTGCACGACGAGCATCCAGAAGATGATGGCGACGGCGCTCTCGCTGCGCGTGAGCGACTTGGTCATCGTCACCGACACCGCGAAGCCGAGCGCTGCCGCCAGCGCGATCGCCTGCCCGGGGTTCAGGCCGTCCGCGGCCGGCCGCACGATCAGCCCGACGCCGACCAGCCCCAACATGACGGCGAGCGTCTTCCACACGTTCATGCGTTCGCCGAGAAAGGCGACTGCGAGCAGCGCGGTCCAGATGGGCATCGTGAACTCGATGGCCACCACCTGCGCGAGCGGGATCATCGTCAGCGCGACGAACCAGCCGTACTGCGCGGCGTAGTGCACCACGTTGCGCACCACGTGCACGCCGGCGCGCCCGCTCTTCATCGCCGCGAAGCCGCCGCTCGCGCGCACCAGCGGGTAGAGCAGGGCGATGCCGATCACCGACCGCATCGCCATCACCTGGAACACCGCCAGCTCGCGCATCGCCTCGCGCCCGGCCACGGCGATCACCACCATCAGCGACAGCCAGCCGGCCATCCACAGCGCAGCCTTGGCCGTGGAGTGCTCGCCGTGCCCCGCCCCGAACTTGATCGTCTTGCCGACCGCCATGACACCCCGTCGTGTTGAAGAAGCCGCCGCACAGTATCCGTGACGGCCGTTCAACGATCAGGGCCGCCAGCCGCGGCCTGCATCAGGCGCCGTCGGTGGGCAGCGGCGGCGACACCGGCGGCACGTCCGTCCAGACCACACGCGCCAGCAAGGTTTCCGAGCGTCCCGCCACGATGCGGTAGCCGGTGTCGAAGCTCAGCGCCAGCGCATGCAGCGGGATCTGATCGGTGCTTCCCTCCAGCGGCGACGGGTACCAGACCTGCGCATCCATCGTGCCGAACGCGGGCTGGATGCCGTCGGACGACCCGCAGCCGGTCTGCACGAAATCGGCCGACGGCGTGCCGAGGGAAAGCCCCAACCAGCCGAGCTTCATCGCTGTGTCGACCTTCATATAGGCCAACAGGCCATGGCGATGACCCGGGTCCGGTATGGCCTTGTAGGTGGCCTGGCCGGTCCAGATCAGGGTGCATTTGGGTGTCGGGAAGGAACCGCTGGCGACAAGCGGAAGCTGCGAGTCTCGCGTGTCGTAGGCATAGCGCATCGACTCGACCGGCGGCTCGCCCGGGACATCGCGCGAGCCGCCGACGTCGGCGCGCAGGCGGATCGTGCCCAGGCCGTCGATCTTCAGGCCCTGCTTCTCCATCACCACATAGGTGTAGTCGAGCGGGATGGTCCACTCGGTCAGCTGGCGCAGGTTGCTCTTGACGCCGCGCACGGTCACCTGCACTGCGCCGCGCGACCCCGACCCGGTGCGAGGCAGGTCGACCACGACGCGCTCGGGCTCCCATGTCTTGATCGTGCGCTGGTGGCCGTCGACGGTGACCTCGACCTCCTTGCTGCCGAAGCGGCCGACCAGGCGCAGCTCGTCCATGATTTCGCTGACCTCGAGATGGCGGATGCTGGGCGCGAGCAGTTGCTTGACGGCGCTGCCCGGGTTCGGCAGCGCGAGGAAGACCGAACCCTCTGCCGGGTCGATGTGCAGCGACTTCTTCTGCATGTCGCCCATCACCGCATCCCACGGGAACGGACGCTGCGCCGGCGACTCGGGCTGGAACTTGTTCGCGCCCAACATGCGGTCGGTGAAGTAGCGCGCGGCGCGGTAGGCGCCGACCGGCGCGACCGTGTTGTCCCAGCCGAGGTAGACGCCGGCGCCAGCCTTGTGACATGCGAACACGAAGCCGGCGGACGACGCCGCGCCGTTCATGCGCGCGCTCGAGCAGGCGTTGATGATCACCACGCTGTCGGCAGCGAACTTCCAGTAGGTGTCGACGAAGTTCGAGGTGATGCCGTAGCGGGTGTCCCAGTCCGGTATGTCCCCGAAGAAGATGTCGCCGTTGAGGGCGGTGAAGTAGGTCAGGCGCCGCGCCGCCATGTCGGCGATGGTTTCCTCGAGTGCCTCCTGCGCCGGCGACACGAGCGTCGACGACTGGATCGCGTACATGCCCTGGCCCGAGCCCTGAAACAGCGTCGGCGTGAACGCGCCGCCGTGCGTGTTGATGTAGAAGTAGCCGTCGCCCTGCAGGCCGCGCAGCGTCGACAGGCGCGCCTCCTGCTCGGCCCCGTGGGGCAGCTGCCAGCCCTTGTCGCGCAGCCAGCCGACGACGTCCGTGACCACGTCGGCGCCGTCGAACAACGGACCGAACGACTGCATCACGCGCGCGGTCGCGGCGCCGGGCACTTCGCTGAGTGCCGCCGCCAGCGCCTGGCGCCGCGCCGGCGTGGCGCTCGCCGCGCCTGCCGTGCGCTGCGGAGCGAAGTTGTTGGCGATGAGGTGGACGCGGCCGTCGGCGAACACGCCCCAGGCGCAGCGCGTCGGCGCGTCGACGCCGACCTCGACGTAGACGGGGTGGGTGCGCAGCTTTGCCGCGATCGCCTCGACGAATGCCAGCGGCGTCAGGCCGGCCTGCCGAGACAGGGTTCGACAGTGCTCCTCGACGCTCGCGATGGTGGCGGCCCGCACCGCGGCGTCGACCGACGCACCGCTGCCTCCGCCCGAGCCATCCCCGCCGCCGCCCCCGGCTCCGCCACTGTCTGGCCCGTTGGAGCCATCGGTGGTCGAACCGTCGTCGCCGCCGCCGCCGCACGCGGCCAGCCACAGCGGCAGCCCGAGCGCGGCAGCGCCGCCGGAGAGGCTGCGCAGGAAGGCGCGGCGGGGATGCGGGGTGGCGCCTGCACGCGTCGGGGTGTCGATGGGGGCGGGGCGCTCGCCCGGTCGTGGTGTCGTGGTCATCGTGTCTCTCTCGTCGTGAGGCTTCGACGATTGCCGAAGCGCGCAGCGAAGTCTGTTCGTCCGCCGCCGCGTCGGCATCGCCTGAAAGAGCCAGCGAACCGGCCTCGGCGGGCCAGGGCTGCGCCAGACCGACGGGAGACTCGCTGCGCCACGCAAGCGATCGACGCGCCGCATCCGAGCCCGGCCGATCGAGCAATACTGCGGTCCATGCCCAGCACCTCGAACCCGTCGCCGCCGCCCGATGACGCAGCGGCGCCGCCACTGGCGGACTTCCGCTTCATCGCCGACCTCGTGCGCGACCATGCGCGCGAGCGTCCGAGGCAGCCCGCCTTGATCCAGGGCCCGATCGCGCTCTCATGGGGCGAGCTCGACGCGCTGATGGATCGGATCGCCGCCGGTCTGCACCGCGACGGCGTGCTGCCCGGGGCGGCCGTCGCCCTGGCGGGGTCGCCCACGCCGCTGCATGCCGCGCTGTTCCTCGGCGCGTTGCGTGCGGGAGCGGTGGTCGCGCCGCTGCCTCACTCCGTGAGCGCCGCGGACTTCGCCTCCATGCTCGGTGACGCGCAGGCGCAGCTGCTGTTCGTCGACGACGCCGCCG
>DASWVR010000020.1:0-2625 GCA_036401155.1 Piscinibacter sp.
CGCGACCGGCTACCGCTTCAGCGCCGCACAGGCTTACTACCGCATCGTGCAGGCGCGCATCGGCGAACTGCGCGAGCAGCGCATCGAGGGCGTGCCGACGATCGGCGAGTTCATGGAGCGGCGCCTCGCGCCGGCGATGGATTCCTGCGTGTCGGTGGCCGCGCGGCAGGATGCGCTCGCCCACAAGGTGAGCCGCGCCAACGACATGTTGCGCACACGCGTCAATCTGGCGCAGGAGCGGCAGAACCAGAGCGTGCTCGAGAGCCTGAGCCGCAGCGCGCGCCTGCAGCTGAGGTTGCAGCAGGCGGTCGAGGGGCTGTCGGTGGTCGCGATCTCGTATTACGGCATCGGCCTCGCCGCCTATGCGCTGAAGGCGCTGAAGGGCTGGGGTGTGGACGTGCCTGTGGACCAGGCCATCGGTTTGGCGCTGCCGCTCGTGGCCGGTGCGACCTGGTTCGGCCTGCGCCGCCTGCACGCGCGCCTGCACCGGGGCGGTGAGCGGCCCGCTCCCTCAGGTAGCCTGGCCATCGCCGAGCGCCACTGAGCGCTCGCGGCAGGCGCTCGGCGACTCCCCCGTCCATTGCCTGAACGCGCGCGCAAAGCTCTTCTCGTTGCGAAAACCGACCGATAGCGCGATCTGCTTGACTGTGCGGTTCGTCCGCCGCAGCAGTTCCACCGCACGCTCGCGCCGCGCCTCGTCCTTCAATTGCTGCAACGATGCACCTTCCTCGTCGAGCTGGCGGTGCAGCGTGCGCGGCGACAGGTGCAGGCGTTCGGCGAGCGTCTCGGCGGTCGCGCCCTCGTCGAGGCGTTCGCGCAGCAGGTGGCGCACGCGCTGCACCAGCAGGCGGTCGCGGCGGTATTGCAGCACCGTGAGCGGCAGCGCGCGGCGCAGCATCTGCTGCAGCGCCGCTTCGTCGCGTCGCAGCGGCAGGCGCAGGTATTGCGCGTCGAAGCGGATCTCGGCGCGTTCGGCGTCGAAGTGCACCGGTCCCTGGAACAGCAGCGGATACACGCTGCGGTGCGGCGGCGCAGGGAAGGGGAACGACGCCGCAAGCAGCGGGATGCGCGAATCGATCGCCCAGCACGCATAGCCCAGCACGTAGCGCAGCAGCGTCACGAGACAGAACTCGTGCATCTCGCCGAGGTAGCGGCGTACCTCGATGCGCAGCGTCGCGACCGCGCCGTCGTCGTCGAGGTGTAGCAGGATGTCGTCGGTGAGCAGGTGGTGATGGCGGCACCAGCGCTTGAGCGCGACGCCGAGGTCGGGTGCGGTGATCGACGCGCGGCACAGCATGCCGTAGCTGCCCCACGGCAGGCGGCGCGAGAACCAGCCCAGCGCCTCGTCGTCGAGCTCCTGCATGGCGACCGCGGACATGATCTCCATCTGCGCCGCGGTCACGCGCGCGGCGGGGGCGTCGAGCGCCGACGGCGCAATCTGCGCCTCGCGCAGGGCGTTGGCAGGATTGATCCCGTAGCGGCGGTAAGCCGCGACGATCGTGCGGATGAAGGCGACCGGCGTCGCGGCGGGGCCGCGCGTGGGGTCGCCGACCGAAGGGATCACGGTTGCCATCGGCCAATCATAAGAGGCTTGGCAGGATTTGCAACCACCTTGGCGCCCGCTGCGTCGCCCGCGGGCCTACTCTTACGCGGTCACGCTGGCGCGTCGATCAGCGTCTAAGCTGCATCTGGCGACGTCCCGAATACGCACACCACCAAGGAACGAGGAGACCCCCGATGAACATCCCCTGCCTGAACTTCCACCACGGTGAAACCATCGATGCGCTGCGCGACGCGGTGCGCCAGTTCGCCGAGGCCGAGATCGCCCCGCGCGCGGCCGAAATCGACCGCGAGAACGAATTCCCCGCCGACCTGTGGAAGAAGTTCGGCGACATGGGGCTGCTCGGGATGACCGTCGAGGAGGAATACGGCGGCACCGGCATGGGCTACCTCGCGCACATCATCGCGATGGAAGAGATCTCGCGCGCTTCCGCGTCGGTGGGGCTGTCCTACGGCGCGCACTCCAACCTGTGCGTGAACCAGATCCGCCGCAACGGCAACGCCGCGCAGAAGGACAAGTACCTGCCCAAGCTGATCTCGGGTGACCACGTCGGCGCGCTGGCGATGAGCGAGCCGAATGCGGGGTCGGACGTCGTGTCGATGAAGCTGCGCGCCGACAAGAAGGGCGACCGCTACGTGCTCAACGGCGCCAAGATGTGGATCACCAACGGCGGCGATGCCGACACGCTGGTCGTGTACGCGAAGACCGACATCAACGCCGGCCCGAAGGGCATCACCGCCTTCATCATCGAGAAGGGCATGAAGGGCTTCAGCCACGGCACCCACCTCGACAAGCTCGGCATGCGCGGTTCGAACACCTTCCCGCTGTTCTTCGACGATGTCGAAGTGCCGGACGAGAACGTGCTCGGGGGCGTCGGCAACGGCGTGAAGGTGCTGATGAGCGGTCTCGACTACGAGCGCACCGTGCTGTGCGGCGGCCCGCTGGGCATCATGGCGGCGTGCATGGACGTGGTCGTGCCCTACCTGCACGAGCGCAAGCAGTTCGGCCAGGCGATCGGCGAGTTCCAGCTGATGCAGGGCAAGGTCGCCGACATGTACTCGGTG
>DASWVR010000021.1:0-2928 GCA_036401155.1 Piscinibacter sp.
ATGGTGCTCGTTGATGGCGAGGCGCCAGACGCTCTCGGTCTCGAAGTGGCCGCCCAGGCGCTCGAACAGCGGTCCATGCCGCGCGTCCCAGAAGGTCTGCACGGTGTCGAACAGCACCGCGTTCTCGCTGGCTTGAGCGACGGCGGCGTGGAACGCGCGGTCGCCTTCCAGCGGCGCCACGCCGCGTTCGACGTCCGCCTGCATGAAGTCGATCGCCTCGGCGATGGCCTGCAGGTGCCTGCGCTTGGCGTGGGTCGCGGCCAGCGCGGCGATCTCGCCTTCGATCAGGCGCCGGGCGCGCAGGAGCTCCAGCGGCCCCCACTCGGTGGCCGGCACCTGCGGCGCGTGGCCGTTGAGCGCGGCGGCGTTGCGCGCCAGCACGTACACGCCCGATCCGGTGCGCACCTCGACCCAGCCCTCGACTTCGAGCGCGATCAGCGCCTCGCGCACCGAAGGCCGGCTCACGCCCAGTTGCTTGGCGAGGTCGCGCTCCGCGGGCAGGCGGCTGCCGGGCGTGAATTCGCCGCCGGCGATGAGCGAGCGCAACTGCTCGGCGATCTGCCGGTACAGGCGTTGCGGTTCGACGGTTTGCAGCGGCACGATGGTTCTCAGGGTTCACCGCAAGTGGCCAAGCGGTAAGACCAATTAATATGCGGGCAATCGCCGGGCCGGGCATCGGGCAAAACCCTGAACATGGCCGCACGTCACGAAGGAAGAAGCAAATGAGACTGCAAGGCAAGACAGCGCTGGTCACCGCGGCCGGCCAGGGGATCGGGCGCGCCACCGCGCTCGCGATGGCGGCCGAAGGCGCGCAGGTGTGGGCGACGGACGTGAATCCGGCGTTGCTCGCGTCGTACGAAGGCGTCGCCAACGTGCGGGCGAAGCCGCTGGACGTGCTCGATCGCGCCGCGATCGTCAAGCTCGTGGCGGCGATGCCGTCGATCGACGTGCTGTTCAACTGCGCCGGCTTCGTGCACAGCGGCACCGTGCTGCAGGCGAGCGACGAGGAGTGGAACTTCGCGCTCGACCTCAACGTGCGGTCGCAGTTCTGGACCATCCAGGCGGCGTTGCCGCGCATGCTCGACGCGGGGCGCGGCAGCATCGTCAACATGGCCAGCGTGTGCAGCAGCATCAAGGGGCTGCCCAACCGCTTCATCTACGGCACGACCAAGGCCGCGGTGATCGGCCTCACCAAGAGCGTGGCCGCCGACTTCGTGGCCGAGGGCATCCGCTGCAACGCGATCTGCCCCGGCACCGTCGACACGCCGTCGCTGCAGGATCGCATCAACGCGTTCGACGACCCGGACGCCGCGCGCAAGGCCTTCGTGGCCCGCCAGCCGATGGGCCGGCTGGCGCAGGCCCACGAGATCGCGCCGCTGGTGGTGTTCCTCGCCAGCGACGAATCGCAGTTCGTCACGGGCCAGGCCTACAACGTCGACGGCGGCATCACGATATGAACCGCCTCGACTTCGACGGCCGCCATGCCATCGTGACCGGCGGCGCCACCGGGCTCGGCTTCGCCATCGCGCAGCGCCTGATCGCCTCCGGCGGCAGCGTGACGCTGTGGGACCGCGACGCGGCGGCGATGCAGCGCGCAGTGGCGCAGCTCGGGGAGCGCGCGGGGGCGGTGGAAGCGGACGTCGCGCAGCACGCCTCGGTGCAGGCGGCCGTGCAGGCGACGCTGCGCGCGTCCTCGCGCATCGACGCGCTCGTCAACAGCGCCGGCATCACGGGCCCGAACGCGAAAGTCTGGGAGTACCCGGTCGATGCGTGGCGCCAGGTGCTGGACGTGAACCTCACCGGCCTGTTCCTGTGCTGCCGCGAGGTGGTGCCGGCGATGCGCGACGCCAAGTACGGGCGCATCGTCAACATCGCGTCGGTTGCGGGCAAGGACGGCAACCCGAACGCCAGCGCCTACAGCGCCAGCAAGGCGGCCGTGATCGCGCTGACCAAATCGCTCGGCAAGGAACTCGCCGACACCGGCGTGCGCGTCAACTGCGTGACGCCGGCGGCCGTGAAGACCGCGATCTTCGACCAGATGACCGAGCAGCACATCCAGTTCATGCTCTCGAAGATCCCCATGGGCCGCTTCGGCACGCCCGACGAAGTCGCCGCGCTGGTGGCGTGGCTGTGCACCGAGGAATGCTCGTTCTCGACGGGGGCGGTGTTCGACCTCTCGGGCGGACGCTCCACCTACTGACGAAACCCAAGAAAGGAAGAAACGAATGAAACTGGTCCGCTATGGCAACCCCGGCAAGGAAAAGCCCGGCCTCGTCGACGCCGACGGCCGCATCCGCGACCTGAGCGGCGTGGTGCCCGACATCGGACCGGCGCAGCTCGGCGCCGCCGTCCTGAACAAGCTGCGCAAGGTGAATCCTGCCAAGCTGCCGCTGGTGCGCGGCACGCCGCGCTACGGCTGCCCGGTCAATGGCGTCGGCAAGTTCATCGCCATCGGCCTCAATTACGCCGACCACGCCGCGGAATCGGGCGTGCCGATCCCGAAGGAGCCGGTGGTCTTCATGAAGGCCACCACCTGCCTGCAGGGGCCCAACGACCCGGTGATGCTGCCCAAGGGCTCGGTGAAGACCGACTGGGAAGTGGAACTGGGCGTCGTGATCGGCACCCGCGCCCGCTACGTGTCGCAGAAGGACGCGCTGACGTACGTCGCCGGCTTCAGCGTGGTCAACGACGTCAGCGAACGCGAGTTCCAGCTCGAACGCGGCCCGCAATGGGACAAGGGCAAGGGCTGCGACACCTTCGGCCCGGTCGGGCCGTGGCTGGTCACGGCCGACGAGATCGAGAACGTGCAGCGCCTCTCCATGTGGCTGGACGTCAACGGCCAGCGGATGCAGACCGGCAACACCCGCACCATGATCTTCAACGTCGCCAAGCTGGTGAGCTACGTCAGCCAGTTCATGACGCTGATGC
>DASWVR010000022.1:0-17089 GCA_036401155.1 Piscinibacter sp.
CATGCGGCGCAGGCGACCGGGCGTGAGCGCGCAGCGCCGCCTCCAGCACGCTCACCGCTGCATGGGCCTGGCTCAGCTGGCCCACCGCGAGGGTCGCGCCGCAGTGCTCGCACTGCACGGCCTGGCCTGGCGGCAGCGGCGCACCGCAGGCGAGGCACTGCAGCGCGGCGTGGCGCGCCGCCGTCGTGTGCACCGCGTGGGTTTCGGTCGCGCCGTCGGGGTCCAGCGCACGCGCCAGGCGTGCCACGTCGATCATGCCGGGGCTGCTGCGGCAGTAGCTGCAGCGCTGGTCCTGCGCGCCCATCGCGGCGCCGCAGTTCAGGCAGTGCAGCCCTTGCTCGCGTTGCAGCAGACCGGCGCGGTCGGCGGCGCTGAGCGGGCGCACCAGGCCCTTCTCGCTCAGGAACTGGGCGAAGGTCTGGTAAGCCCCGTGCGCGCGCAGACACTCCAGCTGCAGCGTGGGGCCCCAACGCGAGCGGTTGTGCACGGTCTTGAGCCGGCCGGCGCAGCGCACGCAGCGCGCGTCGGGCTTCAGCAGCCGGTGCGGCTCGCGCTGCGCCTGCGCCATCTCGCCGAGCAGCGACAGCATGCCGGGACCGGCCAGGCGCACCGATTCAATGGCGTCGAACCACACCAGGTGGCAAGGTGGGCACAGGTCGATCTCGACTTGCTGGCCATAGTGGCCGTCGAGAACGAGGCGGCGCATCGCGCCACCGCAGTTGCCGCAGTGCAGCACGTCTGCGACGGCGGCCGCAGCCACCATGGCGCTCAGTCGACCGCGTCAGGCACGCCGGCGGCGTGGGCCTGCTGGTCGGCGTGGTAGCTCGAGCGCACCAGCGCGCCGACGGCGGCGTGGCTGAAGCCCATCTTGCGCGCTTCGGATTCGAACATCTTGAAGGTGTCCGGATGCACGTAGCGGCGCACCGGCAGATGGTGGCCGCTCGGCGCGAGGTACTGGCCGATGGTGAGCATGTCGATGCCGTGCTCGCGCATGTCGCGCATCACCTGCAGGATCTCCTCGTCGGTCTCGCCCAGGCCGACCATCAGGCCGCTCTTGGTCGGCACGCCGGGCGCGAACTCCTTGAAGCGCTTCAGCAGGTTGAGCGAGAAGGCGTAGTCGGAACCGGGCCGCGCTTCCTTGTACAGGCGCGGAATCGTCTCCAGGTTGTGGTTCATCACGTCGGGCGGCGCCGCCGTGAGGATCTCCAGCGCGCGGTCCATGCGGCCGCGGAAATCCGGCGTCAGGATCTCGATGCGCGTCTTCGGCGACAGCTCGCGCACCTGGCGGATGCACTCGACGAAGTGCGCCGCCCCGCCGTCGCGCAGGTCGTCGCGGTCGACGCTCGTGATGACGACGTACTTGAGCTTCAGCGCGGCGATCGTCCGGGCGAGGTTGAGCGGCTCGTCGGCATCGAGCGGGTCGGGCCGGCCGTGGCCGACGTCGCAGAACGGGCAGCGGCGGGTGCACTTGTCGCCCATGATCATGAAGGTCGCCGTGCCGTGGCCGAAACACTCGCCGATGTTGGGGCACGAGGCTTCTTCGCAGACGGTGTGCAGCTTGTGCTCGCGCAGGATCTGCTTGATCTCGTAGAAGCGCGTCGTCGGCGAGCCGGCCTTGACGCGGATCCAGTCGGGCTTCTTCAGCGTCTCGGCGGCCACCACCTTGATCGGGATGCGCGCCGTCTTCGCCTGCGCCTTCTGCTTGGCGCTGGCGTCGTAGTGGACGGCGTCTTGCGCCTGGTGGATCACGTTGTCGCTGGACATCGGCTGCTTTCTGTGTGGGAGCCGTGCGGCGAGCCGACGGGGCCCTTCGACGCGCTCAGGACGAGAGGTGGGAGGCCAGCTTGTCGCCGAGCCGCTCGGCCACCGTGGCCCAATCCGTGTAAACCCGAAGTGTAGCCAAGTCGACGGTTTCGAGCCCGGCGTAACCGCAGGGATTGATCCAGCCGAACGGCGACAGGTCCATCGCGACGTTGAGCGCGATGCCGTGGTAGCTGCAATGCCGGCTGACCTTGATGCCCAGCGCCGCGATCTTGCCCAGGCCGTCGAACGCCGGCCCCGACGCCGACGGCAGCCGCTCGCGCGGCGGCCGCGGGTCGATGGCGGCATGGCCGGACGGGTCGGCGAGGCGAACGTAGATACCCGGTGCGCCGGCCACCCGGTGGCCGGTCACGTCGAAGGACTCCAGCGTCTTCAGCACGCAATGCTCCAGCCGGTAGACATACTCCTTGACGAAGATGCCCAGCCGGCGCAGGTCGATCAGCGGGTACGCCACCACCTGCCCCGGACCATGGTAGGTGACCTGCCCGCCCCGGTTGGTCTGCACCACCGGGATGTCGTGCGGGTCGAGCAGATGTTCCGTGCGGCCGGCCACCCCCTGGGTGTAGACCGGCGCGTGTTCGCACAGCCAGATCTCGTCCGGCGTGTCGTCGCCGCGCGATTGTGTGAACGCCTGCATCGCGTCGAGCGTCGACGCGTAGTCGACACGCCCGAGCACGCGGACCTGCACAGGGCTCAGAGCACGACCCTCACCAGCGGATGAGTCGACAGCGTGCGGTACAGCTCGTCGAGCTGCTCGCGGCTGGTCGCGGTGACCGTGACCGTGACGCCGAGGTACTTGTGGCCCTTGCTCGGCCGCGTCTCGACGCAGGCGGCATCGAAGTCGGGATCGAACTGCTGGGCGACCGCGACCACCGCCTCGACGAAGCCGTCGACGTTGTGCCCCATCACCTTGATCGGAAAGGCCGACGGATACTCGATCAGCGATTGCTCGGGAGGAATGTCTCTCATCTTCATCGCTCCCACGTGGGGGCGCCCCGCTCGAACTCAAATCGAGTGGATCGGCTTGGCGCGCTGATAGGCCTCATAGAGCCGGGCGTAGACCGGGCCCGGCTTGCCGCGCAGCGCGCCGTGGCCCACCGGGTCGCCGTCGAGCGTGGTCACCGGCAGCACCTCCTTGGTGGCCGAGCTGAGCATGATCTCGTCGGCCGCCAGCACCTCGGCCTCCGGGATCGGACGCAGGTTGTAGGCGATGCCTTCTTCCTCGCACAACTCGCGGATCAGCTCGTAGCGAATGCCTTCGAGCACATGCTCGCTCTTCGGCGGCCCGAGCACCGCGCCCTCGTGCACGACCCAGACGTTGCTCGCCGACGCTTCGGTGAGGAAGCCGTTGCGGAACATGACCGTCTCGGCGCCGCCCCGGTCGGCCGACATCTGCCGGGCGAGCACGTTGCCCAGCAGCGAGATCGACTTGATGTCGCCGCGCTCCCAGCGGAAATCGCGTGCCGTCACGCAGGCCACCCCCTGGTGGCGCTGCTCGGGCGTGGCGGGTTTCATGGGCGAGCTCATCATGAACACCGTCGGCTCGATGTCGGGCGGCATCACGTGGTCACGCCAGGCGACGCCACGTGTGATCTGCAGGTACAGCAGCTGGTCTTCGCTGCCCAGTGCGGCGACCAGCCGGCGCGCCCGCTCGAGCCACTCGGCTCGGGTGTGCGGGTTGGCGATGCGCACCTTGCCGAGACTGCGCGCCAGGCGTGCCATGTGTTCGTCGAAGCGGAACAGCTTGCGTGCGTAGACCGGAACGACCTCGTAGACGCCGTCGCCGAAGATGAAGCCGCGGTCGAGCACCGACACCTTCGCCTGGTTCAACGGGGCGTACTCGCCGTTCAGGTAGCACAGGATGTCGGGGATGGTCTGCATCGCTTCTCCGAGGGAACGTCAAACGTTCAGGGTAACCCCGTTTTGCCGCCGAGGCACGCTGCCCACGGCGCGAGCGGGCGCTTTGCGGGTGTCATCCGGCGGTCATTTGATCCAGAGTCTGATCGCGTCCCAGGCGCGGCCGAAGATGCCGGCCTGCTCGACCGTCTCCATCACGACCAGCGGGACCTCGGCCACGGGCGTGCCGCCGGCGGTGCTGACCTTCACCGTGCCCACGCGCTGGCCCTGCTGCAGCGGCGCCACCAGCGGATCGGTGCGTTCGATCTGCGTCTTCAGCGCGTTGCCTTCGCCGCGCGGCACGCTGACGAACACGGGGCTGGCCGGGCCGAGCTTGGCTTCGTTGAGCTTGCCCTTCCACACCGGCACCGTGGCCATGGGTTTGGTCACGTCGAACAGGCGCAGCGCGTCGAAGGCCTGGAAGCCCCAGTTCAGCAGCTTCTGGCTTTCATTGGCGCGCGCCTCCATCGAGGTGGTGTTGAGCAGCACGCTCAGCAGGCGCCGCTTGCCGTTGGGGAAATCGCGCTGCGCGCTGGCCACCAGGCAATAGCCCGCTGCCTCGGTGTAGCCGGTCTTCATGCCGTCGACGGTCGGGTCGCGGCGCAGCAGCAGGTTGCGGTTGGGCTGCGCGATGTTGTTGTACTTGTAGTCCTTCTTCGAGTAGTAGGTGTAGAAGTCCGGATGGTCGCGGATGACGTGGCCCGCGATGACGGCGATGTCGCGAGCCGTGCTCTTGTGCCCGGCCTCGGTCAGCCCCGGCGCGTTCTTGAACGTGGTGTTCTTCAATCCCCAGGCCTGCGCCTGGCGGTTCATCATCGCGACGAACTGCTCCAGCGTGCCGCCCACCGCCTCGGCCAGCGCCACCGCGGCGTCGTTGCCGCTCTGGATGATGAGGCCGTGCAGCAGCTCGTCGACCGTCGGCGTCATCGTGGTGTCGATGAACATCAGCGAACCGCCGCCCTTGCGTTCTTCCCAGGCGCGCTTGGAGACCGCGATCTTCTGGTCCAGCGCAAGGCGCTTCTCCTTGATCGCGTTGAAGGTGACGTAGGCGGTCATCAGCTTGGTCAGCGAGGCCGGATCCGCCGGCGCGTCGGCCTCGCGTTCGGCAAGCACCTGGTTGCTCGTCATGTCGAGCAGGATGTAGCTCTTGGCGGCGACCTCCGGCGGCTGCGGGGCCTGCGCGGCGGCGGCGGCGGCGAGGGCGAGCGAACAAAGCAGGGCAAACAGTCTTTTCATCGAGAAACCAGGCAAGAAGGGGCGGAAAGAGGTGTCTGAGCCGCGCGGGCGCGACAGGTTCAGACCATCGGTCGCTGCAATTGCTGCAGGACCACGTTCTTGAGCAGCGTGAGCTGCCCGTGGAAGAAGTGCCCGACACCGGGCAGCACGATGACGGGCAGCGATTGAGGCCGCGCCCAGTCGAACGTGGCGCTCAGCGGCACCACTTCGTCGGCCTCGCCGTGCACGACGACGGTGTCGGGCGGCACGGCGGCCATCTTCTGTTTCTGCGTCGACGGGCCCACCAGCACCAGGCGCTGCGGCTTGGCGTCGCCCTCGAGGCGGGACGCCGCCTCGGCCGCCACGTAGGCGCCGAAGGAGAACCCCGCCAGCATGAAGGCCTCGCCGGGACGGCGGACAGCGCCGATGACGGCCATCGCATCGTCGACCTCGCCCTGGCCCTCGTCCCATTCGCCTTCGGAGCCGCCGGCGCCGCGGAAATTGAAGCGCACCGTGCGCCAGCCGAGCTGGACGAAGGCCCGCGCCAGCGTCTGCACGACCTTGTTGTCCAGCGTGCCGCCGTGCACCGGGTGCGGGTGGCAGATCACGGCCACGCCCCGCGCCTCGCCGGTCGGGGAATCGAGCGCACATTCGAGGGCGCCGGCCGGCCCCGCGATCGACTCGCGAACGGTCTGCGAATTCATCAGCGGCCGACGTGTGCGGGTAGCAGCAGGCGCTCGACGATCTGCCCGTTCTTCAGGTGCGTGTCGACGATCTCGTCGATGTCGTGCTGGTCCACGTAGGTGTACCAGACCCCCTCGGGATACACCACGGCCACCGGCGCGCCGGCGCAGCGGTCCAGGCAGCCGGCCTTGTTCACGCGCACCCCGCCGGGGCCGGCGAGGTTTTCGGACTTGACCCGCTGCTTGCAATGATCGAAGCCGGCCTGCGCGTTGTGGTTGGCGCAGCAGTTCTCGCCGTTGTCGCGCTGATTGAGGCAGAAGAAGATGTGCCGCTCGTAGTAACCGCTCATGCGGGCATTTTAGGGTTGCGCCGGATCGCGGGCCGCGATGCGGGCGAGCAACCATGCCATCGCCGCGTAGGGCCACAGCCAGCCCAGCCACTGCGCGACGCCGTGGAAGCGAATGAAGCGGCCCTGCTCCCAGGATTGCAGGCTTTCCACGAAGTAGGCGTCGGCGGGTGCCTGGCCGATCACCGCCACCAAGGCGGCCAGTGCCATCAGTCCGACCCCGGCGGCGAGGCGCCGCGGCACCCACGCGAGCAGCACGGCGACGATGAGCCCGGTGAACAGCGCCGCCATGGTCGTCGGCGTGCGCCAGGCGAGCCAATGCTGCGGGCCGAAATTGAGCGTGGTGGCGAGCGTGGTGGCGCCGAAGCCGATCACCACCGCCCCGAGCGCCAGCACGACACGCCGCCAGCCGGGCCGCGACACGCTGTAGGCCACCATGCAAGGTGCCAGCAGGCCCAGCGCGATGGCGATGAATTCGCTCAGCGGGGTCAGGCCGGCCGCGTCGCCGGCCTGCAGCCAGGGCTCGAACCAGTCGACGACGGCGCTGTCCTCGAGCCAGATCGCGAGCGTGTCGCGAAGCCGCGGCCACACCTGCCCGCCGCCGAAGGGCACCGGCGTCGGAAACAGCAGGCCGAAGGGCCACACCACCAGCAGCGCCAGGCCGCCGGCGCTGTGCGCAATGAACCAGCGGTCGCGCAGTCCCTGCCAGCGCCCGACCCAGCCGAGGGTGTGCGCCAAGGCGCCGAGCAGCGCCCCCAGCAGCGCACCGAACGCGTTGAGAGCGAGGTCGAGGTTCGACGGCACGCGCTTGGGCAGGAAGTTCTGCAGCAGCTCGAGCGCGAACGACAGCATGGCGCCCACCAGCACCCCCACCAGCAGCGAGCGCAGCACGCCGCCGCCCGAGCGTACCTGCGCGCCGAACACGAGCGCGCCCAGCGGCAGGTAGCCCAGCAGGTTGGCGACGAGATCGAAGGCCGTCCACCAGTAGGGGAAGCCCAGCGTCAGGAACGCCCATACCGACACCCCGGGCACACGCCAGCCGGTGAACGGGTACAGGCTGGCGTAGACGATCAGCGCCGCATACATGGCCGCCAGAGGGGCGGCGGAGCTGCGGTGGGCGGCCATCCGGCGGGACGTCAGAAAGGCTTGACGACCGCCAGCACGACGATGGCGATGAACAGCAGGATCGACACTTCGTTGAAGATGCGGAACCAGCGCTCGCTGCGCTGGTTGGAAAACTGCTCGAACCGGCGCAGCAGCGAGCGGCAGACATGGTGGTAGCCGATGACGATCACCACCAGCGCGAGCTTGGCGTGCATCCAGCCGCCCGAACCCCAGAAGTAGGCGATCCACAGCCACAGGCCGAGAGCCAGTGCCGGGATCATCAACAAGCTCGCGAAGCGATACAGCTTGCGCGCCATCATCAGCAGCCGCTCGCGTTCGGCATGGCTGTCGGCCGGCACCATCGCGAGGTTGACGAAGATGCGCGGCAGGTAGAACAGGCCCGCGAACCAGCTGGCAACGAAGACGATGTGAAAGGCTTTGATCCAGAGCATCGGGCCATTATCGCCAGCAGGCGCGTCCGCTCTTGCAGCGCGCCGGGCGCCCATACTCCGGTGCCCGACCGGGCGCCAAAAAGAAAAGCCCCAACCAGAAGGTCAGGGCTGAAAAGCCTTAACGCTGTCATCACGGTAAGGCACCTGCTCAGGGAGGAAAAGCAGGGAATGACAGCCTTGCGGCTATCATTCATTTGTTACTTTAGCAGATGCGCAGCGCCTGCGGGGAGCCGGTGACACCGGAATAACGCGAAGTTCCGCCGGTTTGTGCCGCTGTTCCGCGTGCCCGCGCACCCCTCTTGGAAAGCGCGCCGTGTCCCTCCTGCCCCCCTATCCCACCAGCCGTCCACGCCGCCTGCGGCGCGATGAATTCAGCCGCGCGATGGTGCGCGAACATCGCCTGCATGCGAGCGACCTCATCCTGCCGGTGTTCGTGCTGGCGGGCCGTGACCAGTCGCAGGACGTGGCCTCCATGCCCGGCGTGCAGCGGCTGAGCGTGGACCGCCTCTTCCCGCTGGCCGAAGAGTGCCTCGCGCTCGGCGTGCCGGTGATGGCCTTGTTTCCCGTCATCGACGTCGCCCTGAAGAGCGAAGACGGCCGCGAGGCGGTGAACCCCGAGGGCCTGGTGCCCACCGCCGTGCGCGAGCTGAAGAAGCGTTTCCCGGAGCTCGGCGTGCTGACCGACGTGGCGCTCGATCCGTTCACGAGCCACGGGCAGGACGGCCTGCTCGATGCGAGCGGCTACATCGTCAACGATCAAACGGTGTCGGTCCTCACCGAGCAGGCGCTGGTGCAGGCCGAGGCGGGTGTCGACATCGTCGCGCCGAGCGACATGATGGACGGGCGCATCGGCGCGATCCGCCAGGCGCTCGAAGCCAAGGGCCTCATTCACACGCGCATCATGGCCTACAGCGCCAAGTACGCGAGCGCCTTCTACGGGCCCTTCCGCGACGCCGTCGGCTCGGCCAAGAACCTCGGCAAGAGCAACAAGAAGGTCTACCAGATGGACCCGGCCAACAGCGACGAAGCGCTGCGCGAAGTGGCGCTGGACATCGCCGAGGGCGCCGACATGGTGATGGTCAAACCGGGCATGCCCTACCTCGACATCGTGCGGCGCGTGAAGGACGAGTTCCGCATGCCCACCTTCGTCTACCAGGTCAGCGGCGAATACGCGATGCTGAAGGCCGCCGCCGCCAACGGCTGGCTGGATCACGACGCGGTCATGATGGAAAGCCTGCTCGCGTTCAAGCGTGCCGGCGCCGACGGCGTGCTGAGCTACTTCGCGCTCGACGCGGCGCGGCTGCTGCGCGCGAGCTGATCGTCTCAGCCGCGGGCGCGCCGGCGATAGGGGTCGGCGAAGCCCAGCGCCATCACGATCTCCGACTCGCGCGCCTCCATCGCCTCGGCATCGTCGTCGGCCTCGTGGTCGTGGCCCTGCGCATGCAGGGTCCCGTGCACCAGCAGATGCGCGTAGTGCGCCTCGAGCGCGAGCCGCTGTTGCCTCGCCTCGTCGGCCACGACCGGCGCGCAGAGGATCAGGTCGGCCACCACCCGCGGCTCGCGGCCGTAGTCGAAGGTGAGCACGTTGGTGGCGTAGTCGCGCCCGCGGTACTCGCGGTTCAGCGCGCGCCCCTCCTCGGCATCCACCACCCGCACGGTGATCTCCGCCGGCGCCTCGAGCGCGGCGCGAATCCAGCGTGCCACCTTGTGCCGCGGCAGCTGCGCGCGGTGGCGCGGGTCGGCGAACTGCAAAGACAGCGTCAGTTCGGGGCGAGCCATCGTCAGGTCGGCTCCGAGCGGGCCGCCTCGTAGGCTTCGACGATGCGCGCCACCAGCGGGTGGCGCACCACGTCGGCGGCGGTGAAGTGCGTGGTGGCGATGCCGCGCACGCGGCGCAACACGCGTTCGGCGTCGATCAGGCCGCTGTCGGTGCCGCGCGGCAGGTCGATCTGGCTCACGTCGCCGGTGACCACGCACTTGCTGCCGAAGCCGATGCGCGTGAGGAACATCTTCATCTGCTCGGGCGTCGTGTTCTGCGCCTCGTCGAGGATCACGAACGCATGGTTGAGCGTGCGCCCGCGCATGAAAGCCAGCGGTGCGACCTCGATCGTGCCCTTCTCGAAGGCCTTGGTCACGCGCTCCAGCCCCATCAGGTCGTACAGCGCGTCGTACAGCGGGCGCAGGTAGGGGTCGACCTTCTGCGCCAGGTCGCCCGGCAGGAAGCCGAGCCGCTCGCCGGCCTCCACCGCCGGGCGGGTGAGGATGATGCGCTGCACCGTGCTGCGCTCGAGCGCGTCGACCGCGCAGGCGACGGCGAGGAAGGTCTTGCCGGTGCCCGCCGGCCCGATGCCCAGCGTGATGTCGTGCGAAAGAATATTGCGCAGGTAGAGGTGCTGGTTCGGCGTGCGGCCGGCGAGGTCGCTGCGGCGCGTGCGCAGCACCAGCTCCTCGCCCTCGGCATGCGGCTCGCCTTGGGCCGGCCGCGCGCCGGGGCGGCTCGCTTCGGCCAGCGCGAGCTGGAAGGTCTCGGGCGGGATCGGCCGCTTAGCGCGGTCGTACATCGACTGCAGCAGCGCCACCGCGCGTTCGGCGTGCGCCTTGGCCCCTTCGACGCGGAAGGACTCGTTGCGCCGCGTGATGCTCACGTCCAGCGCGGCCTCGATGTCGCGCAGGTGTTCGTCCATGCTGCCGCACAGATGCGCCAGGCGTTCGTTGTCCAGGGGGATGAAGGCGTGTCGCAGGATCACGGCGGTGTGTGTTCGTTCGAGGGCCGGATTGTCGCCTCTCAACCTCGCAGGCGTGGATTTCGCCCGCTGTTCGAGCAAATGGCTTGCCTGACGCCTGCATCGATCCTGCACAATCGCCCGCCATGCTGCGCCCCCTGTGGATCCTCCTTCGAAGCGGACTCGCCGCCTGGCTGCTGGCCATGGCGGCCGGCCCGGCCTGCGCTGATCCGCTGCTCGTTTCGCAGGCACTCAGCGTCAACGGCGCCGGCACGAGCTTTCCCACCGACGCGGTGGCGATGCCGGTGCGGCTGCCCGACGACTGGTCGCAGTCGCGCCCGCGGCACGACGGCAGCGTCTGGTACCGCGTTCCCTTCGACGCACCCTACGGCACCACGCCCGACCAGCTGCTCGCGGTCTACATCGAACGCGTCTGCACCAATTACGAGCTGCACCTGAACGGCCAGCGCATCCACAGCGGCGGGCGCATGGAGGAGCCGCTGACGCGGCAATGCCGCCACCCGCAGCTGGTCACGCTGCCCGCCGCCTGGCTCAAGCCGCAAGGCAACGTGCTGGACCTGCGCGTGCAGGGCTCGGCCTTGCAGCGCGTGGCGGCGCGCGAGCGTGCGGGCGGCCTGTCGGAACTGAAGATCGGCCTGCAAAGCGAGCTGGCCGCCGAGCACACCAGCCGCACGTTCTGGAGCGTGCAGGCCGTGGCGGTCGTCGCGTTGACGCTGTTCGTGCTCGGCTGCTTCATGCTCGGGCTGTACCGCGTCAACCGCGGCGAGGCGGCGCTGCTGTATTTCGGCGCGCTGCTCGTGACCTGGTCCGCGCTGTCGGCGCGCACGTGGTGGCAGAACGTGCCGCTGGACACCACCATGCTCGAAACGATCGGCAGCAGCGCCTACCCGTTCATCGTCGCGTTCGCGGCCCAGTTCCTGTTGAGCCATGCGGCCGTGCGCTCGCGCATCATCGAGGCTGGACTGATCGTGCAATGCCTGCTGATGCCGGTGACGCTGCTGCTGGGCGGGCCGGCCCGGGTGTTCCTCGTCGCCAACGCCTGGTACGCGCTGCTGGTGCTCGAGGTCTTCGCGCTCATCGGCTTGTACCTGGTGGTGATCCGCAAGCAGCAGCGCGCCGACTTCGCGCCGATGCTGTTCATCCTGGCCGGCGTGGCCGGGGTGCTGCTGTTCGAGATCGGCGTGCAGCTGCAGCTGCTGCCGCCGCCGACGCTGCCGCTGACCCAGGTCGCGCTGCCGCTGTTGTTCCTGGCCATCGGCGCCCGGCTGCTGCAGGTGTTCGCGCATGCGCTGCAGACGGCGGAGGCCAGCCGCTCCACGCTCGAAGAGCGTGTGAAGGAAGCCACCGCCGAGATCGAACGCAACTTCGCCCAGCTGTCGGAGCTGCGGGTCGAGCAGGTGACCGAGAAGGAGCGCAAGCGCATCGCGGCCGACCTGCACGACGACCTCGGCGCCAAGCTGCTGACCATCGTGCACACCAGCGAAAGCGAACGCATCTCGACGCTCGCGCGCGAGGCGCTCGAGGAGATGCGGCTGTCGGTGCGCGGCCTCACCGGCAAGCCGGTGCGATTGGCGGACGCGCTCGCCGACTGGCGTGCCGAGACGGTGCTGCGCCTCGGGCAGGCCAACATCGAGGCCGACTGGAAAGGGCCCGCCGAGGAGATCGAACACCTGCTGCCGGCACGCGCCTATGTGCAGACCACGCGCATCCTGCGCGAGGCGGTGAGCAACATCATCAAACACAGTGGGGCGTCGCACTGCAAGGTACGCTCGAGCGTCGGCGAGCGCGACTTCGGCATCCTCGTGCAGGACAACGGCAGGGGCATCCCGATGGAGCTCGACGGCAAGCTCGACCGCGGCCACGGCATGTCCAGCATGAAGCACCGCGCCAAGCAGCTGCAGGGGCAGTGCCTGGTCGAGTCGGGCCCAGGCTACGGCACCGTGATAAGGCTCACGCTGCCTCTCTAGTGGCTCGCGCACAGTGTGTGCTCACGCTGTAGGATGAAAAATCTCGTCGACCGGACGAGTCCGGAGCCCGTCATGAACAACATCCTGCTGCTAGAAGATCTGCCCGAAATCCGCGCCTGGATGAAGATGCTGGTGCTGCAGGTGTTCCCCCAATCGCTGATCTCCGAAGCGGCACGGGTGCACGACGCGCTGGAGCTCATCACCGCCGTCAAGTTCGATCTCGCGCTGGTCGACCTCGGGTTGCCCGACGGCTCGGGCGTCGACGTGGTCGCGGCGCTGCGCGAATCGCAGCCCGAGGCGCAGTCGGTCGTGGTGACGATCCACGACGACGACGACCACCTGTTCCCGGCGCTGCAGGCCGGCGCCTTCGGCTACCTGCTCAAGGAGCAGGCGCGCGAGCTGATCGCCGAGCAGTTGAAGCGCATGAGCCAGGGCGAGCCGCCGCTGTCGCCGTCGATCGCGCGCCGCGTGATCTCGTACTTCGCGGCGCAGAACCGGCCGCACGAGCGGCCGCAGAACATGCCGCACGTCTCGCTGACCGACCGCGAGAACGAGGTGCTGCTGCGCGTGGCCAAGGGCTTCACGCTGCCGGAAATCGGCGTGCAGCTGAACCTGTCGCGCCACACCATCGCCGACTACGTCAAGCAGATCTACCGCAAGCTCAACGTGAGCTCGCGGGCCGAGGCGGCGCTCGAGGCGCAGCGGCTCGGCCTGTTCAGGCGCTGACGCGGCGCGGCCGATAATCGGCCGCATGATCGGAAGACTCACTGGCGTCCTGGCGGAGAAGACGCCCCCGCAACTGCTCATCGACGTCAACGGTGTCGGCTACGAAGTCGACGTGCCGATGAGCAGCTTCTACAACCTGCCGGGACTCGGCGAACGTGTCACGCTGCTGACCCACTTCGTGGTGCGTGAAGACGCGCAGGTGCTGTTCGGCTTCCTGACCCACGAGGAACGCACGACCTTCCGCCTGCTGGTGAAGATCTCCGGCGTCGGCCCGCGCACCGCCTTGTCGATCCTGTCGGGCCTGAGCGTCAACGAACTGGCGCAGGCGGTGAGCCTGCAGGAAAGCGGCCGGCTGGTGAAAGTGCCGGGCATCGGCAAGAAGACGGCCGAGCGCCTGCTGCTCGAGCTGAAGGGCAAGCTGGGCGACGCGATCGGCACGCCGGCGTCGGTGGCAAGCGACGCGCAGGCGGACATCCTGCAGGCGCTGGTCGCCCTCGGCTACAGCGATCGCGAAGCCGCCGCGGCCCTGAAGAACCTGCCGGCCGACGCGAGTGTCAGCGACGGCATCAAGCTCGCGCTGAAGGCGCTGGCGCGCTGAGCACGCTCGCTGCCGGCAGCGTCGGCAGTCAGTGTTTCATGTCGTGGTGACCGTGGGCGGCCTTGACCGCTTCCACCGCCACGTCGAGCTTGACCTCGCCGGCCTTTTCGAAGCGCAGCGTCATCGGGAATCGTTCGCCGGCTTTCAGCGGCGCCTTCAGCCCGATCAGCATGATGTGCAGGCCGCCCGGCTTGAGCTCCACCAGCTTGTTCGCGGGCAGTTCGATGGCCTCGACCTGGCGCATGCGCATCACGTCGCCGTCCATCTTCATTTCATGCAACTCGACCCGCTGCGACACCTCGGCACTGGCCGACACCAGACGGTCGGCCGGGCCGCGGTTGTCGAGCTGCAGGTAGGCCCCGCCGGCGGGCTGCCCTGGCGCCGTGGCACGCGCGTAGGCGTGTCCGATGGTGATCTGGCCCAGCGTGACGTTCTGGGCCTGCACGCCGAGGGCGGCGCACGAGAGAATGAAGGCGGCAAGCGGCTTGAGGAACTTCATGGGGGTTCTCGACAGCGATGTCTGCAGTGGACGGCGTCGAGATTGTGCCAAACGGCCCGGCAGCGCCGCCGATAATCGCCCTCATGAGCATCCAGACCGACGAATTTCCGTCTTCCGCGCCCCGCGTGGTCAGCGCGGCGCCGAGCTCGCCCAACGAGGAGGCGATCGAGCGGGCACTGCGGCCCAAGGGGCTCGCGGAGTACGTCGGGCAGTCGAAGGCGCGCGAACAGCTGGAGATCTTCATCGGCGCGGCCAAGATGCGCAGCGAAGCGATGGACCACGTGCTGCTGTTCGGCCCGCCGGGCCTGGGCAAGACCACGCTGTCGCACATCATCGCCCACGAACTGGGCGTGAACCTGCGTCAGACCTCGGGCCCGGTGCTGGAAAAACCCAAGGACCTGGCCGCCATCCTGACCAACCTCGAGCGCAACGACGTGCTCTTCATCGACGAGATCCACCGCTTGAGCCCGGTCGTCGAGGAGATCCTCTATCCGGCGCTGGAGGACTACCAGATCGACATCATGATCGGCGAGGGCCCCGCCGCCCGCTCGATCAAGCTAGACCTGCAGCCCTTCACGCTCGTCGGCGCGACCACCCGCGCCGGCATGCTGACCAACCCGCTGCGCGACCGCTTCGGCATCGTCGCGCGGCTCGAGTTCTACAGCGCCGAAGAACTCGCGCGCATCGTGCACCGCTCGGCCGGCCTGCTCAACGTGCCGGTCGACGCCGAAGGCGCCTTCGAGATCGCGCGCCGCTCGCGCGGCACGCCGCGCATCGCCAACCGCCTGCTGCGCCGCGTGCGCGACTATGCCGACGTGAAGGGCGACGGCCGCATCGTCAAGCAGCTCGCCGACAAGGCGCTGGCGATGCTCGACGTCGACCCGCAGGGCTTCGACGTGATGGACCGCAAGCTGCTCGAGGCGGTGATCCACCGCTTCGACGGCGGGCCGGTCGGTCTGGACAACGTGGCGGCGGCGATCGGCGAGGAGCGCGACACGATCGAAGACGTGATCGAGCCCTACCTGATTCAGCAAGGCTATCTGCAGCGCACGCCGCGCGGACGCATCGCCACGCTGGCGGCGTTCAGGCACCTGGGCGTCACGCCGCCCAAGTCGGCCGGCGACCTGTTCGGCTGACGCGGCGCTTTCGGTCTACACCGTCGCGCCTTCGGTGTGCAGGGCAGGGCGGCTGCGCGGCGTGCAGACGCTGCCCACGCCCCACAGGATGGCGATGATCGCCATCGCCGCAGCCGCCTGCTGGCCCAGCGTCAACAGGTGGGCGTTCCAGAGGAACCAGGTCGTCGCACTCAGCGCGACCACGAAGAGCAGCAGCGCCGCCCACGCGGACGCTCTCGACAGCGGCGGGTCGTAACGCGTCATCTGGGCCATGTCGAACGCGGGCTTCGGCCAGCGCGCAGCCACGTCGGCGGGCCGCCAGCCCGGGGGCTTGAACCAGACCCGCAGCTTGTCGCCCCAGCGTTCGGCGCGCCACGAATCGCGGGCCAGGTCGACGTAGTTGTGCAGGTTGGCCCACACCGGGTTCCAGCTGCGCAGCGGACCGCGCGTGCCGTAGACGCAGGGCTCCTTGTCGTCCTCTTCCTGGAAGCTGCCAAACAGGCGGTCCCAGACGATGAGGATGCCGCCGTAGTTCCTGTCGATGTACTTGTCGTTGACGGCGTGGTGCACGCGGTGGTTGCTGGGCGCGCAGAACCAGCGGTCGAACCAGCCGAGGCGGCCGATCTGCTGGGTGTGCACCCAATACTGGTACAGCAGATCGATCAGCGCGACGGTGGCGAACACCACCGGCGGAAAGCCGATCAGCGCCATCGGCAGGTAGAACAGCCAGCCGCCGATCCAGCCGCTGGAGGTCTGGCGCAGCGCGGTCGAGAGGTTGTAGTCCTCGCTCTGGTGGTGCACCACGTGCGCGGCCCAGAACAGCGCCACGGTGTGGCCGAGGCGATGGTGCCAGTAGTAGCACAGGTCGTAGAGCACAAGGCCCGCGAGCCACACCCAGGGCGAACTCGCACTCAGCGTCCACAGCGCCGCCTGGCTGAACACCATGGTGTAGATGCCCACGGAGAACAGCTTGCCGAACACGCCGACGATCTGGCTCATGATCCCGAGGCCGATGCTGTTCATGGCGTCGGCGAGGCGGTAGGTGTTGCGCCGCCGCTTCAGGCCGACCGCGAACTCGATGGCGATCAACAACAGGAAGACGGGCGTCGCGAGGACGATGATCTGCGGGCCGGTGAGCATGGACGCGATCTTCGCGCGGCGCGGCCGTGCCTGAACAGGGGAAGACCCCGCAGTCGGCCTCGACAGCAGCAGTACCGTTCAGTTGGGCCGCCTGAATCAAGATTTCCGTTCGGGCTGAGGTATCAAAGCCCGCTGTGCGCGGGCCCTTCGATACCTCAGGGCGAACGGGCCAACGGGACAGTCTTGCGTCTAGAAGCCGCAGCCCCGCGCATCGACCGGCCAGACCGCCTCGACGACGCCCTTCTCCAGGCCGCCCGTCACGACGACGTAGTGGTCGTGCAGGTTGACGGTCGGATCGCAGTGGCCCGGCACCAGCCACACCACCTCGCCGAGCGCCGGCAGCGCGTCGGCGCGCGGGCGCAGGATGCCGTGTTCGTCGCCGCCGTTGGTGAAGGCGAGGTCGCGCCCCCACACGCGGGGGAGGCCGGAGTCGAGGGCGTGCGCCTTGTGGCCGGCATCGATCACCGCGTGCGAGTAGCCGCGGCTCATCACCTGGCTCTTCACGAACAAGGCGTGCTCGAACGTCGGCGCCCCCGGCGTCGGCTCGTTGTCCGCGTAGTCGCGGTCCATGAAGAGGTAGCTGCCGGCCTGCAGTTCGCCGTAGACGCCGCTGGCGGCTTCGAACCAGAAGCTGCCGGTGCCCGCGCCCGTGACCAGCGGGCAGCCGATGCCCGCCGCGCCGACCGCCGCCTGGGCGGCGCGCGCGAGGGTGGCCGCATGGTGGATCGCGGCCTCGCGCTCGGCCGCCGTGCGCAGGTGCTGCGCCCGGCCGTGGTAGGCCT
>DASWVR010000023.1:0-1559 GCA_036401155.1 Piscinibacter sp.
ACGAGCCGGCAGCAGTGTCGACGGACAGCGGGAAGGTCGCCGCCGTGCGGGCCTACCATGAGCATAGCAAGCATCGGCCGGACCGCTACGCGCCGGGGCCGGGACGGCTCGACTGGGCGAACCAGCCGGACCCGTGGCGCCATTGGAACGGTGCCGCGCGCGCGCTCCTGCCGCTCGCGGCGGACGGCCTCGCGACGCGCTACGCCGCCTTGCGCTGCGGCGAATTGCCGCCGCCCGCGCCCTTCGATCTCGCGCATCTGGGCATCCTGTTCGAGCTCTCGCTCGCGTTGTCGGCATGGAAGGAGTTCGGCGGTGCACGCTGGGCGCTGCGCTGCAACCCGTCGAGCGGCAACCTGCATCCGACCGAGGGCTACCTGATCGCGCCGGCGCTGCCCGGCATCCCGGGGGGCGTGCACCATTACCTGAGCCGCGAGCACGTGCTGGAGCAGCGTGCGGCGCCGCGCGAGGGATGGGATGCAGCCTTCGGCGGGCAGGGGGTGCTGGTCGCGCTGAGCTCGATCCACTGGCGCGAGGCGTGGAAGTACGGCATGCGCGCGTGGCGCTACTGCCAGCACGATTGCGGTCATGCGGTGGCCGCGCTGACGCTTGCCGCCGCGGCGCTCGGCTGGCCGGCGCGGGTGCTCGATCGCGTCGGCGACGACGATATCGCGCGCCTCGCGGGGCTCGATCGCGCAGCGGACTGCGATGGTGCCGAGCGCGAGGCGCCCGAGGTGCTGCTGCAGCTCGGCGCGGCGGGGGACGGGATCGATGTCGATGCGCTGCTCGCGTTCGCGGCGCAGGCCGACTGGCACGGACGCGCCAACCGCCTGAGTTCGGCGCATGTCGACTGGCCGGACATCGCCGTCGTCGACGCTGCCGCGCGCAAGCCGCGTACGGCCGCGGCGGATGCGCCGGCACCCGCGGCGCTGCCTCTGCCCGCCGCGCCGGTGCTGGACCTGCCGGTCGCGACGCTCGCGCGCCGGCGCCGCAGCGCGGTCGCCTTCGACGGCGTGACGACGATGAGCGCCGAGGCCTTCTTCGCCGTGCTCGATGCGCTGCTGCCGCGCGCGGGCGTGCCGCCGTGGTCGGCGTGGCCGTGGCCGCCGCAGGTGCATCCGGCGCTCTTCGTGCATCGCGTCGACGGACTGGAGCCGGGGCTCTACGTGCTGGTGCGCGATCCGGCGGCCCTCGCCGGGCTGCGCGAGACGATGCGCGCGGACTGGCTGTGGCACAAGTCGGGCCCCGCGCACCTGCCGCTCTACCTGCTGATCCCCTACGACCTGCGCGCGACGGCGCAGCTCGTGTGCTGCCATCAGGAGATCGCCGCGGATTCGTGCTTCGCGCTCGGCATGCTGGCGCGCACGGGGCTGGTCGCACACAAGCCGTGGCGCTATGCACCCCTTTATCGCGAGTGCGGTCTGCTCGGCCAGGTGCTATATCTCGAAGCAGAGGCGGCGGGGCTGAGCGGCACCGGCATCGGCTGCTTCTTCGACGATGCGATGCACGAACTGCTGGGGCTCGAGGGTGAGGAATGGCAGAGCCTCTACCATTTCACCGTC
>DASWVR010000024.1:0-9530 GCA_036401155.1 Piscinibacter sp.
GAAGAGAAGCAGGACATGTGCCGCTTCATCCTCGACGTCAACGACGAGTTCGGCACCACCATCGTGCTGATCGAGCACGACATGGGCGTGGTGATGGACATCTCCGACCGCGTGGTCGTGCTCGACTACGGCAAGAAGATCGGCGACGGCACGCCGGAAGAAGTGCGCAGCAATCCCGAGGTCATCAAGGCCTATCTCGGCACCAGCCACTGAGGGGTACGGAAAAATGGGCTTCTTCCTCGAAACCGTGATCGGCGGCCTGATGTCGGGCATGCTGTATTCGCTCATCGCCCTCGGCTTCGTGCTGATCTACAAGGCCTCGGGCGTGTTCAACTTCGCGCAGGGCGCGATGGTGCTGTTCGCCGCGCTCGCGATGGCGCGCTTTGCCGAATGGCTGCCGCCGCGCATGGGCATCGACAGCAAGTTGCTCGGCAACCTGATCGCCTTCGTGCTCGCGTTCGTCATCATGATCGGCGTCGCCTGGCTGATCGAGCGGCTGTGCCTGTCCAAGCTCGTCAACCAGGAAGGCATCACGCTGCTGATGGCGACGCTCGGCATCGCCTACTTCCTCGACGGCCTCGGCCAGACCATCTTCGGCGCCGACATCTACAAGATCGACGTGGGCCTGCCGAAGGACCCGGTGTTCCTGATGGAGAACATGTTCCCCGGCGGCGTGCTGGTCAGCGAGGAGGACCTCTTCGCCGCGCTGATCGCCGCCGTGCTGGTGGCTTTCCTGACGCTGTTCTTCCAGAAGACGGGCACCGGCCGCGCACTGCGCGCGGTGGCCGACGACCACCAGGCCGCGCAGTCGATCGGCATCCCGCTGCGCCACATCTGGGTCATCGTCTGGTCGGTCGCCGGCTTCGTGGCGCTGGTCGCCGGGATCATCTGGGGCAGCAAGCTCGGCGTGCAGTTCTCGCTGTCGCTGGTCGCCCTGAAGGCGTTGCCGGTGGTGATCCTGGGCGGGCTGACCTCGGTGCCCGGCGCGATCATCGGCGGGCTGATCATCGGCGTGGGCGAGAAGCTGTCGGAGGTCTACATCGGTCCCTTCTTCGGCGGGGGCATCGAGATCTGGTTCGCCTATGTGCTGGCGCTGATCTTCCTGCTCGTCAGGCCGCAGGGGCTGTTCGGCGAAAAGATCATCGACCGCATCTGAACCCAGCCAACGAACGGACACACCATGCTTTACCGCGAGAACGGCCAGTTCAAGGCAACCTACCGGACCGACCTGCAGATCTTCCCGATCCTGCAGGACCGCGTGATGATCCTGCTGATGCTCGCGGCGGCGTTCTTCGTCGTGCCTTTCGTGGCCGATGAGTATTTCCTGCGCGCGATCCTGATCCCCTTCCTGATCCTGTCGCTTGCCGCCCTCGGCCTGAACGTGCTGGTCGGCTACTGCGGCCAGATCTCGCTGGGCACCGGCGCGTTCATGGCGGTCGGCGCCTACGCCGCCTACAACTTCTTCATCCGGGTCGACGGCATGCCGATGCTCGTGGCCATGGTGCTCGGCGGCGTGTGCGCCACGCTGGTGGGCGTGCTGTTCGGCATCCCGAGCCTGCGCATCAAGGGGCTGTACCTCGCGGTGACGACGTTGGCGGCGCAGTTCTTCGTCGATTGGTCGTTCCTGCGCATCAAGTGGTTCACCAACGATGCGCCCTCGGGCTCGGTGTCGGTGGGCGACTTGAGCGTGCTGGGCATTCCCATCGTCTCGCCGGCGCAGAAGTACCTGTTCTGCCTGACCGTCGTCGTGGTCGTCGCGCTGCTGGTGAAGAACATGGTGCGCGGCGCGATCGGCCGCGAGTGGATGGCCATGCGCGACATGGACGTGGCCGCCGAGGTGATCGGCATCCGCCCCGTCTATGCCAAGCTCACCGCCTTCGCCGTCAGCTCCTTCATCGTCGGCATCGCCGGCGCGATGTGGGGCTTCATCTACCTCGGCTCGTGGGAACCGGCGGCGTTCTCGATCGACCGCTCCTTCCAGCTGCTGTTCATGGTGATCATCGGCGGCCTCGGCTCGATCATGGGCAGCTTCTTCGGCGCGGCGTTCATCATCATGCTGCCGATCTTTCTCGACCAGGCTCTGCCCACGCTCGGCGGCCTGGTGGGCCTGAACGTCGACACGGCGACCGTCTCGCACGTTGTGTACATGATCTTCGGCGCCCTGATCGTCTTCTTCCTGATCGTCGAGCCGCATGGGTTCGCGCGGCTGTGGTCGACGGCCAGGGAGAAGCTCAGGCTCTGGCCCTTCCCGCATTGACGTCGAGTTGAACGGCGCAAACCCGCACTGACGAGTGCATTCCACCTCCGGAGACAAGCAGATGAAATTCAGATCCATCTTTATCTCGGCCACGATCGCCGCGGCAACGAGCGCCGTGCTGGTCGCGAGCCCAGCGCTCGCCCAACCGAAGGAGCAGTTCTTCCCCGGGCTGCCCTACCGCACCGGGCCCTATGGACCGAACGGCACGCCCTGGGCCAACGGCTACGCCGACTACCTCAAGCTGATCAATGCCAAGGGCGGCATCAACGGCGTGAAGATCCTCTACGAGGAGTGCGAAACGGGCTACGACACCGCACGCGGGGTCGAGTGCTACGAGCGCCTGAAAGGCAAACACGGCGGCGCCACGCTGTTCCAGCCGCTGTCCACCGGCATCACCTTCGCGCTGACCGACAAGGCGCCGAACGACAAGATCCCGCTGATCACCGCCGGCTACGGCCGCAGCGAGTCGCAGGACGGCACCGTGTTCGGCTGGAACTTCCCGCTCGCGGGCACCTACTGGGTCGCCGCCGACGTGCTGGTGCAGCACATCGGCAAGAAGGAAGGCGGGCTCGACAAGCTCAAGGGCAAGAAGATCGCGCTGGTCTACCACGACAGCCCGTACGGCAAGGAACCGATCGTGCTGCTGCAGGAGCGCGGCAAGTTCCACGGCTTCGACGTGCAGCTGCTGCCGGTGACGCACCCGGGCGTGGAGCAGAAGGCCACCTGGCTGCAGATCCGCCAGTCGCGGCCGGACTACGTGTTCCTGTGGGGCTGGGGCGTGATGAACAGCGTGGCCCTGAAGGAGGCGGTCGCCACCGGCTACCCGCGCGACAAGATGTACGGCGTGTGGTGGTCGTCGGCCGAGCCTGACGTGAAAGACGTCGGCGACGGCGCCAAGGGCTATCACGGCGTCGCGCTGCAGCATGGCGCGCACCCGAACGCCAAGGTCACGAAGGAAATCCTCGACCTGGTGCACGGCAAGGGCCAGGGCACCGGCCCCAAGGAAGAAGTCGGCTCGGTGCTGTACATGCGCGGCGCACTCTCCGCGATGCTCGGCGTCGAAGGCGTGAGGCGCGCGCAGGAGCGCTACGGCAAAGGCAAGTGGATGACCGGCGAGCAGACCCGCTGGGGCCTGGAGAACCTGTCGCTCGACCAGAAGAAGCTCGAGGCGCTGGGCTTCGGCGAGGTGATGCGGCCTGTGTCGACCAGCTGCAGCGACCACATGGGCCCGGCCTGGGCGCGCATCCACACCTGGGACGGCGCCAAGTGGAACTTCAGCTCGGATTGGTACCAGGCCGACGAGGCGATCCTCAAGCCGATGGTGAAGGCTGCCGCAGCGAAGTACGCGGCGGAAAAGAAGATCACGCCGCGCACGCCGGAGCAGTGCCAGTCCTGAGTCGCTTCGCGACTCAGGGCTGGCACCTTGTGCCATCTGTGTCGCTCCCTCCCCAACCCCTCCCTCCAGGAGGGAGGGGCGGGCCCCTTCGGGGCCCTCACTCAAGCGCCGCAGGGCGGCGCTTGAGTGAGTCAAGGCAGTCAATGCGGTGAAGGCCGGATCACATGAGCAATATTCTTCTGAACGTCAACGGGATCGAGGTCATCTACAACCACGTCATCCTGGTGCTCAAGGGCGTGTCGCTGCAGGTGCCCGAAGGCGGCATCGTCGCGCTGCTCGGCGGCAACGGCGCCGGCAAGACGACCACCCTGCGCGCGGTGAGCAACCTGCTCGCAGGCGAACGCGGCGAGGTGACCAAGGGCTCGATCGAGTTGCGCGGCGAGCGCATCGAGGCGCTGACGACCTCCGACATGGTCAACCGCGGCGTGATCCAGGTGATGGAGGGACGCCACTGCTTCGCGCACCTGACCATCGAGGAGAACCTGCTGACCGGCGCCTACACGCGGCGCGACGGCAAGGCGGCCGTCGCGCAGACGCTGGACAAGGTCTACAACTACTTTCCGCGCCTCAAGACGCGGCGCACTTCGCAGGCGGCGTACACCTCGGGCGGCGAGCAGCAGATGTGCGCGATCGGCCGGGCGCTGATGGCCAACCCGAAGATGGTGCTGCTCGACGAGCCGTCGATGGGCCTCGCGCCGCAGATCGTCGAAGAGGTGTTCGAGATCGTGAAGGACCTGAACGCCAAGGAGCGCGTGACCTTCTTGCTCGCCGAGCAGAACACCAACATGGCGCTGCGCTACGCCGACTACGGCTACATCCTCGAGAACGGGCGCATCGTGATGGACGGCGCCGCAAGCGACCTGGCGCAGAACGAGGACGTGAAGGAGTTCTACCTCGGCATGGGCGGCACCAACCGTAAGAGCTTCAAGGACGTGAAGAGCTACAAGCGGCGCAAGAGGTGGCTGTCATGAGCGAAGACTCGTTCTTTGCGCCGCCGGCATTCAAGCCGGCCGAGGCGCTGCCGCAGCTCAAGCGCAGCCTGCGCGAGCTGCGTCCGCTGGCCGAGCGGGGCGAGGGCTTCGAGCTGCAGGGCAAGCGCGTGCTCGAGCTGCGCGCCGACGACACGACGATCCAGGTGCGCCTCGCCAAGCGCCCCGCCGTGTCGCCCGAGTTCGAGACGCTTGTCATCAGGAACAGCGCTGACGTGCGCAAATGCATCGACGAGGTGAAGAAGCGCCTCGCGCGCTGGACGGAGGAACAACCGTGAACGCTGCGTCGCCCGCCTACTTCGACGCCCTCGAGCCCCGTCCGCCCGAGCAGCGCGAAGACGCGCTGATGAGCGCGCTGCCGAAGGTGATCGCGCATGCACGAAAGCACGCACCGGCCTATGCCGCCATGCTGGCCGATGTGTCGCCCGGCGACATCACGAGTCGCGCGGCGCTGGCCACCTTGCCGGTGACGCGCAAGAGCGAGCTGCTCGAGCGCCAGAAGGCGGGCCGCTCGCGAGGCGACGCCTTCGGCGGCTTCGCGACGATCGGCTGGGGGCCGCGCGGCGGTGCGCTGCGCGTGTTCGCCTCGCCCGGGCCCATCTACGAGCCCGAGGGCATGGCGCCCGACTATTGGCGCGGCGCGCGCGCGATGTACGCGGCGGGCTTTCGCAGCGGCGACCTCGTGCACAACAGCTTCAGCTACCACCTGACGCCGGCCGGCTCGATGATGGAGACCGCCGCGCACGCGCTGCGCTGCACCGTGTTTCCCGGCGGCGTCGGCAATACCGAGCTGCAGCTGCAGGCCGCTGCGGAGCTTGGTCCGCATGCGTACACCGGCACGCCGAGCTTCCTCAAGATCTTGCTCGACAAGGCTGCCGACCTCGGGATCGAGTTGCCGTCGATCCGCAAGGCCGCGGTCTCGGGCGAAGCCTTGCCGCCCAGCCTGCGCCAGTGGTTCGCCGAGCGCGGCGTCGTCGCTTACCAGTTCTATGCCACGGCCGACCTCGGGCTGATCGCCTACGAAACCGAGGCGCGCGAGGGGCTGGTGCTCGACGAACAGGTGATCCTCGAGATCGTGCGGCCCGGCACCGACCAGACGGTGCCCGACGGCGAGGTGGGCGAGGTGGTGGTGACGACGCTGAACCCGGACTACCCGCTGATCCGCTTCGGCACCGGCGACCTGTCGGCGGTGCTGCCCGGGCGCTGCCCGACCGGACGCACGAACACCCGCATCCGCGGCTGGATGGGCCGCGCCGACCAGACGGCGAAGGTGCGCGGCATGTTCGTTCATCCGTCGCAGGTGGCCGACATCGCGCGCCGCCATCCCGAGGTGCGCCGTGCCCGGCTGGTGGTCAGCGGCGAGATGGCCAACGACCGCATGACATTGCAAGTGGAGGTGGCACAGCAGGCGGATGGCTTGAGCGCACGCATCGCCGAGACCATCCGCGACGTCACCAAGCTGCGCGGCGAGGTGGTGCTCGCGCCGCCCGGCAGCCTGCCCAACGACGGCAAGGTGATCGAGGACGCGCGCAGCTACAAGTAATCGATCGCGCGCGGAACGCACCGCAGCCGACACCTTACGTAGTTCCCGCCGTGCGCGGAGGTGGCGCGCTGCAGACAATGGCCCCTCGCATTGCCAACGAAGGGTTTGCTCCATGAAGCGTCTGCTGATTGCCGCCACCGCTGTTCTGACGGCAGCCGCCGCGTTTGCGCAGTATCCGGAGAAGCCGGTCACCATCGTCGTGCCCTTCGCCGCCGGGGGGCCCACGGACAAGGTCGCTCGCGACCTCGCCGAAGCGCTGCGCAAGCCGCTGGGCGGCACCATCATCATCGAGAATGTCGGCGGCGCCGGCGGCACGCTGGGCGCCACCAAGGTCGCCAAGGCGGCACCGGACGGCTACACGGTGTTGCTCGCGCACATCGGCATCTCGACCGCGCCGGCCCTCTACCGCAACCTGCAGTACAAGGCGCTGGACGACTTCGAGTACCTGGGCATGATCAACGAAGTGCCGATGACGCTGATCGGCAAGTCGTCGTTGCCGGCCAACAGTTTCCCGGATTTGATGAAGTGGCTGGAGAAGAACCGAGGCAAGGTCAACCTCGCCAACGCGGGCCTCGGCTCGGCATCCCACTTGTGCGGCCTGATGTTCCAGAGCGCCACCAGGATCGAGATGCAGACCGTGCCGTACAAGGGCACCGGCCCGGCGATGAGCGACCTGATCGGCGGCCAGGTCGACCTGATGTGCGACCAGACCACCAACACGACGAGCCAGATCGAAGCCGGCAAGGTCAAGTCCTACGCCGTCACCAGCAAGCAGCGCCTGACCACGCCGGCGCTGGCCAAGCTGCCGACGCTCGAGGAGTCGGGGCTGAAAGGCTTCAACGTCACCATCTGGCACGGTTTGTACGCGCCCAAGGGCACACCCAGGGCGGTCGTCGACAAGCTGAACTCGGCGCTGAAGGTTGCGTTGAAGGATCCGGACTTCATCAAGCGCGAGGAGGCGCTGGGCGCGGTGATCGTGACCGACGGCCGGTTGAATCCGGCCGAACACAAGAAGTTCGTCGCCGCGGAGATCGACAAGTGGGCCCCGGTGATCAAGGCCGCGGGGCAGTACGCCGACTAGCGAGCGCAGCGAACGGCGAGGCGCCCGTTGCACGCGGTTCGGGCTGGCCTCCTCATCCCTGCAGCTGCAACGGGATCGTCACCGGCCCGTCGTTGACCAGGTGCACCTGCATGTTGGCCGCGAATTCTCCCGCGGCCACCACGGGATGCTGCGCCCGCGCGATCTGAAGCACCCGCTCGTAGAGCGCGCGTCCACGCCGCGCCTCGGCCGCGCCGCTGAAACTGGGTCGATTCCCGCCCGACACGTCGGCCGCCAGCGTGAACTGGCTGACGATGAGCAGCCCGCCCTGAACGTCGACCAGGCTGCGGTTCATCTTGCCGGCCTCGTCGGAGAAGATGCGCAGCTTGAGCAGCTTGTCGACGAGCTTCGCCGCCACCGCGTCGGAGTCCGAGGGTTCGGCGCAGACGAACGCCAGCAGGCCGCGCCCGATCGCGCCAACCACCCGCTCGCCGACCTCGACCCGCGCCTGCGTCACACGTTGCACCAATGCCAGCAAGCAGGTCTCCTCAGCCGTTCGGGGTGCTGACGCCCACCGGCTCCTGCCCGGTCGGCAACAGCTCGATGGTGACGCGCAAGCCGCGCACGGCCTCGATGAGCACGTGTTCGACCCGCGCGCGCTGCGCCGCGGCGCGCGCCAGCGTCCAGTGCCCTGGAACGTGCATGTGCAGCTGGCAGAACTTGGCGCCCGCGGCGCGGCGCGTTCGCAGGTGATCGAAGGTCACCTCGTCGGCGCACATCGCCTGCAATGCCGCGTCGATGCGGGCGCGCTCGTCGTCCGAGAGCGCACGATCCATCAGGCCGTCGACCGAGCGCCGCAGCAGGCTCCACGCCTCGCGCAGGATGTTCAGCGCGACGAGGATGGCGAGCAGCGGGTCGAGCCACAGGAAGCCGGTCACGGGGACCAGCAGCACGCCGAGCGCCACGCCGACCGAGGTCCACACGTCGGTCATCAGGTGACGCGCATCGGCCTCCAGCACGATCGACTCGTGCTCGCGGGCCGCGCGCAGCATGTAGGTCGCCAGCACGCCGTTGATGACCGAGCTGAGCACCGACAGCGTGACGCCCACGCCCAGGCCTTCCAGCGGCTGCGGCGAGATCCAGCGCTGCACGGCGGTCCAGATGATCGCGAGCGACGCCCCGAGGATCATCATCGCCTCGAAGCCGCTGGAGAAGTACTCGGCCTTGTTGTGGCCGTACGGGTGCTCGTCGTCGGCCGGAGACTGGGCGATCGTCACCATCAGCAGCGCGAACAGGGCCGCCGCGAGATTGACGAACGACTCCATCGCGTCCGACAGCAGGCCCACCGATCCGGTGATCCACCAGGCCGCCGTCTTCAGCCCGATGGTCGCCAGCGCCGCCAGCACCGACAGCTTGAGGAAGGTGCGCACCGACAGGCGCGCAGGCAGCCGGGAGCGCGGCGGGTCGGCGGGCTGGCCCATCACATGAGCGTCACGCGCGCGAACCTGCGTTTGCCCACCTGCACGACGTAGCAGCCGGCGGCCAGCTTCAGGCCGCGGTCGCTGATGACCGTGCCGTCGATGCGCACCCCGCCGCCATCGACGAGGCGCAGCGCCTCGCTGGTCGATGGCGCGAGGCCGGCCTGCTTCAGCAGCTGCCCGATCGCCAGCGGCGAGCCGTTCAGCGACAGTTCGGGGATCTCGTCCGGCACGCCGCCGCGCGCACGAAGGTCGAAGTCCGCCTCGGCCGCGTCGGCCGCGGCGGCGCCGTGGAAGCGCGCCGTGATCTCCTTGGCGAGCATCACCTTCGCGTCCTTCGGATTGCGCCCCTGCTCGACCTCGGCCTTCAGCCGCGCGATGTCGGCCTCCGAGCGGAAGCTCAGCAAGGTGAAGTACTTCCACATCAGCGAGTCGCTGATCGACAGCAGCTTGGCGAACATGTCGTTCGCCGGCTCGGTGACGCCGATGTAGTTGCCCTTGCTCTTGGACATCTTCTCGACGCCGTCGAGTCCCTCCAGCAGCGGCATCGTGAGAATGCACTGCGGCTCCTGGCCGTATTCGCTCTGTAGCGCGCGGCCCACCAGCAGGTTGAACTTCTGGTCGGTGCCGCCGAGCTCGAGGTCGCTTTTCAGGGCCACGGAGTCGTAGCCCTGCATCAGCGGGTAGAGAAACTCGTGCACGCTGATCGGCGTGCCGGCCTTGAAGCGCTCGTGAAAATCGTTGCGCTCCATCATGCGCGCCACCGTGTACTTGGCGGCGAGCTGGATCATGCCGCGCGCACCGAGCGGGTCGCTCCACTCGGAGTTG
>DASWVR010000025.1:0-17511 GCA_036401155.1 Piscinibacter sp.
ATTTATACTTTACGTCTGTGATAGCTTGAAACCCCATTTTTTCCCGTAGTAGCAAGGACTTATGCGAAGCTCGATGCGGCGAAGAACAAGAGGCGCATGGCGCGCCTCTGCGCACTTTTCGCTGACTTCAGATCAAGCCGAGCCGCGCAAACGACACCTGCGCACCGCCTGCGATCAGGATGTGATCGAGCAGACGCACGTCGACGCGGCGCAGGGCGTGCCGCACGGCATGCGCCAGAAACTTGTCAGCGACCGAAGGCCCCCCGCTGATGGGATACGAATGGGAAGAGATGACGGACGCCGCCTTGTGGCGCAGAGCCGCCTTCGCAACTTCACGTGGATTCACGTCCGTGCGGCCCAGCGTCTCGCCAACGATGTCTTCGACCGCGACCAGGTGATGTCCCGCGTCGAGGAACACCGCGATGAAGCTCTCCCCTTGCCTGCCTGCCAGCCGCAACTCCAGGAACCGCTTGAGCGCGTCCGATGTTGACGACTCCTCCTGCGGCGTGACCTGCTCGGCCGCCGCCGCCAACGCGATGGTGTGTGCCCGGACCAGCAGCCGCATGCGAAGCTGCGTTGACTGGTGCGCCTGCGTCACCAGCTGAGCCAGGCTGCGTCCATGGGACTCGTAGATCTCGCGGGCCCGCTGCCCGAAGAACGGCTGCAGCAGCCCGACCGCCTGGTGATGATCGATAGGGACAGGGATGGATAACGTGCTCATGGTTCGCCTCTGGGATGAATGCAAGCGGGATTGCCTGCGGTCCCCTGCCCTCACGCCGCAGCGCAGCGGTCAAGACGCGGCGCAGCCGCCTCGCCGAGCACGGGCGCAGCCCGCGCGCAGGGTCTTGACCGCGAGAACGGCGTGACACACTGGGACAGCAGGCAAGACCCATCGCTCCCGGGATGAGCGTCCCCATGCCCGTCCGGCCGTGTTGAATGCCGAGGAGCGACTTGCGCCGCCCCTCGCAGCGTCAAGGCCTGATCAGCGACAGCGCCAGCTGCCACAGGTCGTTGTTGATCTTGACGTCCTGGCGGATGGCCCGAATGGCGCGCGTGCGCGTCGTTCGCCCCCCCGCGGACATGCCGGCGATCCCGCCGCGCAGCAGGTTCTCCTGGACCACGTTGAACACGTGCCACAAGTCCGGCGCGTCGTCCGCCGCTCGGCGATGCGCCAGCAGCCCTTCCGCCGGAAACGGCCGGTGCTGCCCCTCCGGAAAGCGGATGGCGAGCGCCTGCTCGGCGAACCCGAGACGTTCGTCGAACGACAGCCTCGTGCGATGCATCTGCTCCACCACCTCGCCCACCCGCGAGAAGTCGCGCGTGATGGCGAGCGCCGCGTCGACCACGTTGCGCACGACGTTGCCGCGGTGCGGCACATGGATGAGCCCGAAATCTCCGACCCTCGTCAACAGCCCGTTCGTGCACACCGGCCGGTACAGACCGGCGCGCAGCTGATACGAACAGCAGCCGTCATGCGAGTTGATGAGAACGATCTGCGGGATGGCGTCTACCAGCGTGACGACCTCGCGCCGGGGCTGGAAGCACAGCATGTGCCTCGCGAACGCACCCGTGCTGTCGCGCCGTGAACGTGCTTGCCGGGCATGCGTGGCGACGAAGCCGGCGTCGAGCAGCGCCGAGACGAGTTCCTTGGTGCTGATAAAGACGTAGTTGGAGCTGGTGTGCTGGGCAGCGTGCTCACTGAATGCGGCTGGCACCTGCGATACGAGTGCATTGAGAGAAATCGGGTTGACGTGCGCGGAACCGTGGGCGAAGTCGTCCATTGAGACCTCCTACTGGGTGGACACAGGCGGATTGCCTGCGTCGCCCTGCCCTCACGCCGCAGCGCAGCGGTCAAGACGCGGCGCAGCCGCCTCGCCGAGCACGGGCGCAGCCCGCGCGCAGGGTCTTGACCGCGAGAACGGCGTGATAGCGTGGGCACAGCAGGCAAGCCGACAACCTCTCCAGGGATGCGCGTCGCCTCACCGGCAACTAAGTCGGTCCCGCTTAGACTCTGGCGCCATGCCGACGTCCCACGACAGCCCGTTTCGGGTGACGCTCATCCCGTCCCGGGCCGAGTTCGACGCACACCCCAGCGAGACGCTGCTGCAGGCGGCATTGCGCGCCAACGTTCCGCTCGCGAGTTCGTGCCGCAACGGCACTTGCCGGACCTGCATCGCCAGGATGACGGCGGGACAGATCGTCTACCGGATCGAATGGCCCGGATTGAGTGCCGAGGAGAAGTCAGGCGGCTTCATCCTGCCTTGTGTCGCCCACGCGGCCAGCGATGTCGTGATCGAAGCGCCGTAGATCGTTCGGAGGCTGGCGGATCCAGCGCGAAGCTAGCGACGCCGGCTCGTGGTCTTGGCTGGGGACCGGGTGGACTTCCGCGCCACCGGCTGGGACGCTGCCTTGCGGGCACGTGATGCCGGCACTTGCGGCAGCGGATAGAGCGCCTCGACGACGCGTCGCACGTCGTCCACATGGTTGCGCGGGACCATCACTTCGAGGGTCACCCATCCCGGCGGCGGCTTCGGCTTGTCGGGCAGGCTGTTGAGCTTCTCCCACCAGCGCAGAACCGACTTGACGATGAAGTTCACGTCCTGCGCGCTGTAGCCGAACGGCGCGCCGGCCTCGACGAACGTCGTCCCCATCACGAGGCGGCGGTACGCCGCCTGCTGGCGATCGATGTGGATGTTCTGCAGCAGAGGCAGCAGCCGCTGCCATTCTTCCTCGGTGAACCGAGGGGCGGTTTTCCTCATGTCAGGCGCGGACGTTGAAGTGTTTTCACTGTACTCCAGGGGCGCCGGACTCATCGAGCGGTGATTTCTGTCGCGATACCCAAGCCCGGTGTGCAACGAAGCGACTCCACTCTTCCGCGGCGGGCGCGCGGTCGCCATTCACCACATCGTCTGCGGGCGAGAGGCCGGTCATCAACCAAAGCGCGTAGTCGCGCCTGTAGTGACACATCGCGACCAGCATCTCGATGGTCGGCATCTGGCGCCCGAGGAAGACGTTTTTCCATCGGGACGCGGATATCGCCGTACGGCTCTCCAAGTAGGCGTAGCGACCTCTGCTCGGCGCTAGGTTTTCGCACATGAAGATCAGGCGCTCCCGGAGGGCGTCCGCCTCCGCAGCCCACCTTTCCGCATAGATGGAGGCTGGGTCGGTGGCCTTTGCCTTGTCGCCGCCTGCCTTAGGGTGTGATGCCTTTCGTCGCGAACCCACCGTGCTGCTTGACATGACTCTCTCGGTGCATAGACTGACTTTCGTGCATTCTATGCACACTTGAGTTTGCTTCTTGGGCTGGCGCCCATATGACGCAGCCCGGCCGGAGGTTCACATGACCCACTCGTCGTCGGTTGTCGCGTTGGAGAGCTCCGGTGAGGCCGGGCAGACCCTGCAGAAGCGGGCGGCACCTGTGGTCGCCGAGACCGTCCCCATCGGCGCCGGGTGGGCGCGTTTGCGCTCGGATCTGCCGTTCCCGCCAGTGCTCAGGGATGCAGAGATCGACGACATCTGTGCTGGTCTCAAGCAGAACGCAGCGAAGGTCCGCTTCCTGCGTGATGTGCTGAAGGTCCCCGTGCAACGCAAACCCAATGGACGGCCTCTGGTGCTTCGCTCCGACTGGGAAAGGCGTAGCCAGCCTGCCGACGGACGAGTGGGGCACGGTCCCAGGTGGAGCAAGACCACGGCATGAGCCGCCATCGAGATCGCGCCAGCGCCAGGGGCCTCTTGCCCGGAATGGAGGCACGGCCGTGGCGCAACGGCAAGACGGTCACCTACCGATATCACCCGGTTGGGCGCAAGCCGATCAACCTCGGCACCGATCGCATCGAAGCGATCCGAAAGGTGCTCGACATGAATGGTCAACTCGTCGAGCGCGGTACGGTCGGCCGGTTGTGGAAGCAATACAAGGATTCGCCCGCCTGGCGGGCGTTGAAGGAGCGAACGCGTGAGGACTATGAGGCCTACAGCGTGCCGCTTCTCCGGGTATTCGAACACGTGCCGGCCGCCTGCGTCTCTGCACCGGATGTGGCGAGATATTTGCGCGTCGAACGTGCCGACGCGCCGGTCCGCGCGAATCGAGAGATTGCGCTCTTGGGAAATTTGATTGCGCTCGCGATCGAGCGCGGCGAAGCAACTGCAAATCCGTGCAGGGGCGGGCAGGTGCCGCGAAACAAGGAACGTCCTCGGACCAGCGCGCCAGAGAATGACGAGATCGAGGCTCTGGTGAAGTTCGCGGTCGCCAAGGGCGGCCAGTGGGTCGTCATCACGATGGCAGCCGAATTTGCTGCGCTGGCCGGCAGCAGACAAGCCGAGTTGCTTCCTCTGCACTGGCCGCAGTTCAGTACCGATGAGGTTCGCCTTCGGCGCGCCAAGCAACGACAAGGGGTCGAGAGGGTCGAGCGCGTGTCCGTCAGCCCTGCTCTGCTGCAACTTCGAACGCGGCTGCTCGCAGTGGCGAGAGACGAGAAAGTCGGCGCGGTCTTTCCGAATCGCCAGGGCAATCCGTACACCGCTCAGGGCTTCGCGGCGATGTGGGGAAAGCTGATGCGCGAAGCGATCGAGAAGAAGGTGATCTCTCGCCGCTTCACGTTCCATGACCTGCGTGCGCACTACACGACGCAGCACAAGGAGCGCACGGGGGAACTGCCCGATCTACATCAGGACAAGGCTACGACGGCGCGTGTCTACGAGCGTTCGAGGGTCTCACGTCGGAGATCGCTGTGAGATCGAGCAAGGAATGATATTTCGCCCATAGTTAACGCGAGAAGTCAATTACTGGACTTTTTACATTCCTGCCGGCTTGCATCCGAATGAATTTCTCTCTACAGTTGGCTCGTGGCGTCAACTCAAGACAAGTTTTCATTCAAGGAAGTCCTGGTGGGTTGGCCCCGGGGCGAACCGAAGACGACCGCCGAACTCGCGACCCTCGGCATGAGCCCCTACCGGGCGTCGGCGCTTGCGCGCAGCGGCTGGCTCGAGCACCTGGCGCGAGGCGTGTACAAGCTGCCTGGCGACACCCTCAGCCGAGACGCCTGCATCGCCACGCTCTCCCGCGAGTTGCCCGGCCTGCATGTCGCAGGCAGGACGGCCCTCGACTGGCGCGGAATCCGGCACAACGTGAGTTTGCGAGAGGTGCTCACACTCTGGGGCGACAGACCCGCCCGGCTGCCCGCCTGGTTCACCAGCCTGTTCCCAAGCGTCTATCGCGCCACGCGCCTGTTTGACGAAAGTTTGCCAGCCACCATGGGCATGCAACCGCTTCCGAACGGTCGAGCCGATGTCCTGGTGTCTGTGCCTGAGCGGGCCTTCCTGGAACTGCTCAGTGATGTCGGCAAAGGCCAATCGCTCTCCGAAACGAAGCGCATCACCGACAGCCTGCCCAGCCTGCGCCCAAAGCTGCTGGACGAACTGCTGAAACACACGACGCGGGTGAAGGTCGTGCGGCTTGCCCACGACCTGGCCACGGCCTCCGGTCATGCTTGGGCCGACGTCACGGCAAAGCACAACAGTCGCCTAGGCGTCGCCGGATGGGTCGCGGTGACCAAATCCGGTGAACGCATCGACTTGCGGCGCTCATGAATCAAACATACGTCGATACGGTTCGCCTCCTGCTGCTCGTGGCACCTCACGTGTTCGACTCCGATCGGTTGGGACTCAAGGGCGGCACTGCATTGAATCTCTTCGTCCATGACATGCCCCGCTTGTCCGTCGATATCGACGTCGTATTCCTTGACCACTCGCTGCCACGCGAGACGGCCATCGCGGCCATTGGAGAGGAGCTGGCCCGCATCAAGGGAACACTCGAAAAGCTTGGGCTGACGGTCGCCATACCAGCCAATCAAGTCGGCGAGGAGGTCAAGCTCGTCGTCTCCGCTGGCGCCGCGCAGGTGAAGGTGGAGGTAAACCAAGTCTTTCGGGGCAGCGTGCTGACCCCGGAAAGCCGCAACTTGGTCCAGGCGGCCGAAGACCTTTTCACCACGAGCGTGGCGCTGCCGGTGCTCGCTGTTCCAGAGCTCTACGGAAGCAAGCTCGTGGCGGCATTCGACCGGCAGCATCCCAGGGACTGGTTCGACGTCCTGCACATGCGGCAACGTCAGCAGCTAACGCCCGACGTGCTTGACTGCTTTGTCGCCTACCTTGCTGGGCACAACCGGCCGGTGCATGAAGTGCTGTTTCCGAGCATCAAGCCCATGCGGGCCGTCTTCGAATCCGAGTTCGCCGGCATGACGCTTGAAGACATGCCATTCGCGCAAATCGACGACGCGCGAACCACCACCCTCGCCGAACTGCCGAAGCTGCTTTCCGGCAACCAACGCGAGTTCCTGCTGTCGTTGCTGCGCGCTCAGCCGCGCTGGGACCTGATGCCCTTCCGGCAGTTGCCCGACCTACCGGCGCTGCGCTGGAAACTGCAGAACCTGGAGAAGCTCAAGTCCAGGAACAAACGCAAGTTCGTCGATCAACACGACGAGCTTCAGGCCAGGCTGGACGGCGCTCAGTAGAAAGAACTACTTCTGCAATGGGTTGACAGCCATGCAGAATCTCAAGTCAATGCATAGCGACTTGATGCAAAGATACTTTACTTGCCAGGAAGCACGACCGCACCTGTCTACGAGCGATCAAGACATGCCCGAGAGGGTCGTTGTGAGGGTGCGATTTCCCACCGTGGGAAAGTGGTGGGAAACAACCACTGTACGTACCAGCAGTGCGTGGTGCGTAAGTGGTTGATTTGATTGGTGGGCCCTGAGTGACTCGAACACTCGACCAACGGATTAAGAGTCCGCTGCTCTACCAACTGAGCTAAGAGCCCCTGAACTTGTCGCGACGCCGACTGTGCCGTTAGCGTCATTTGGTGGGTCGTGCGTGACTCGAACACGCGACCAACGGATTAAAAGTCCGCTGCTCTACCGACTGAGCTAACGACCCAGCAAGCCTATCATTATAGCGTCGAATCCACAACGCCCGCGAGGGGCCTCGACGCCCGGTTCAGCAGCGCTTCCAGCGCCTCGCCGGCGGCCACCATGCCGAAGGTGGCGGTGACCGCCACGCTCGATCCGTAGCCATGGCAATTCAGGCTGCCGGCGACGTCGCAGGTCTCTCCGTCCGGCGCCTTGACCGTCTCGCGCGAGAAGACACAGCGCACGCCGATGCGGCCGCTGCGCGCGGCGCCATGCTGCTTGCGCAATCGCTGCCGCAGCGAGGCCAGCAGCGGGTCGTGCGTCACCGCCGACAGGTCGTCGACCTCGACCGCCTGGGCCCGGCGCTTGCCGCCTGCCGCGCCGACACACACGAGCGGCGTTGCGCTCGCCAGCGCCCACGCCGCCATCGCCGCCTTGGCGCGCACCTGGTCGCAGGCGTCGATCACGGCATCGACGGGATGCGCGAGCAGCTCCGGCCAGTTGGTGTCGTCGACGAACTCTTCCACCGGATGGATCGTGCAGCCGGGGTGGATGTCCAGCAGACGCTGGCGCAGCGCCAGCGCCTTGGCCTGGCCCAGCGTCGTGCCGAGCGCCTGCACCTGGCGGTTGATGTTCGACTCGGCGACATGGTCCAGGTCGATCAGGGTGAGTTCTGCGACACCGCTGCGCGCGAGCGCTTCGGCGGCCCATGAACCGACTCCGCCCAGGCCCGCGACGGCGATACGCGCCGCGCGCAGGCGCCCGTAGCCGGCATCGCCGTACAGGCGGCGCAATCCGCCGAAGCGGCGTTCGAGGTCGATGTCGAGGTCGGCGTCGACGCGCATCACCACGCCTGCGAGGCGCGCATGGCGCGCGCGCCTACTTCAGCGCGGCCAGGCGCTCGCGGCCGGCTTGTGCTGCTTCCGACTTGGGATAGGTTCGAAGCAGCTCGTCGATCGTGCGCCGCGCAGCCTTCGTCTCCTTCAGCTCCGCCTGGCAGTTGGCGATCGACAGCAACGCTTCGGGTGCCCGGGCGCCATCGGGATACTTGTTGACCAGCGCGCGAAACGCCGCGATCGCGTCACGGTAGTCGCGCTTGCCGTAGTAGGCGTTGCCCAGCCAGAACAGCACCGACTCGTTGAAGCCGCTCCCGGGATAACGCTTCTGGAACACCGCCAGCGCGTTCGCCGCAGCCGGGAAGTCGCCACCGCGAAACGCGGCCATCGCTTCGTCGTAGAGCCGCTTCTCCTCCGGATCGGCCATGAACTCGCGGCCGTCGAGACTCACCTTCTGCGGCTCGAGCCGGCGCATGCGGTCGTCGACGCCCTGCTGCAAGTCCTTCACGCTGCGCTGCAGCTCGGCCACGTCGCGCACCGTCTGCTCGTCCTGGCCGCGCAGCTTGGCGTTGTCGGCCCGCAGCAGTTCGATCTGCGCGTTGAGGTCGAGCAGGCTCTTCTTCAGCTGCGAGAGCTGCTCGGCCATCTGCGCGTTCAGCTCGGCCTGGCGGGCGCGCTGCTGCTCGTTGCTCTGCTCGAGCTTCTGCCGCAGGTCGAGGATGGCCCGGCGCGCCTCGTCATCGTCGAACAGGCCCGCGTGGGCGGCGGGGGCGAACAGCGTGACGGCCGTGGCTGCGGCCACCACCCATCGGGACGGCATGGAGCTCATGGTGCGCACCGCGTCAGCGGCTGACCAGTTCGGCGCGTCGGTTCTTGGCCCAGGCGGCTTCGTCGCTGCCTTGCACCGCCGGGCGCTCCTCGCCGAAGCTCACCGCCTCGAGCTGGTTTTCGTTGGCGCCGAGCAGCGCGAGCGATTTCGCGACCGACTCGGCTCGCTTCTGCCCGAGCGCCAGGTTGTACTCGCGCCCGCCGCGTTCGTCGGTGTGGCCTTCGATGGCGAGGCGGCGCTTGCGGTCGGCGGCGAGCGCCTTCGCGTGCACTTCGATCGTGGGGCGGAACTCGTCCTTGACGACGAAGCTGTCGTAGTCGAAGTAGACGACACGCGGCAGGTTGCCCTGTGCATTCGCCTCGTTCTTGGTGAGGTCGACGCTCGCCACCTGCGACTGCGGCGTGGTGCCGGTGGATGCGCCGGCGCCCGCGCCGATCTGCGTGGGCGTGGCGGTCTCGACCGGAGCCTTGGTCTCGTCGAGCTTGACGCTGGAGCAGCCGGCCACCAATGCCAAGGCGGCAACGGCCGCCAGGCTCGTCTGAGCAATGCGCAAGAAGTTCATCTGTTTGGTCCTGTTCTCGGTTCTGCGCGTTCGCCGCGCCTCACGTTGCGGGTCCGCGACCCAACGACACTCGTATTGTCTATCGCCCGAAGGGGCCCCACACCGGCTCGCGCACGTCGGCCGTCGTCGACACGAGCCGCGCCTTGATCTTGCCATCCAGCGTCGTGGTCATCAATACGTCGCGTCCCCCGGCCCGCGTCGCGTAGATGATGAGCCGGCTGTTCGGGGCGAAGCTCGGGCTCTCGTCGTCGCTGGTGTCGGTGAGCGCCTGCGGCGAGCCGCCGCTTGCGAGATCCATGGTGTACAGGCGAAAGGCGCCGCCTTGCCGCGAAATGTACGCGAGCGTGCGGCCGTCGGGGCTGATCGCCGGGCTGATGTTGTAGCTGCCGGAGAAGGTGACCCGTTCGGGCGATCCGCCCGTGGCCGGCATGCGATAGACCTGCGGGCTGCCGCCGCGGTCGCTAACGAAGTAGATCGTGCGGCCGTCGGGCGAGAAGGCCGGCTCGGTGTCGATCGCCGCGCTGTTGGTGAGCCGGCGCGTGGACTCGCCGTTGCGGTTCATCAGGTAGAGCTGCGAGCCGCCTTCGCGCGACAGCGTCAGCGCGAGCGTCTGCCCGTCGGGCGACCAGGCCGGCGCGCTGTTCGAGCCGCGGAAGTTGGCGATCGCGCGGCGCTTGCCGCTGGCGACCTCCTGCGAATAGACGACGGCCTTCTGGCTCTCGAAGGACACGTAGGCCAGCTCGCGCCCATCGGGCGACCAGGCCGGCGAGATGATCGGCTCGGGGCTGTTGAGCGCCACCTGTCCGCCCTCGCCGTCGGCATCGGCCACCCTCAGCGTGAAGCGGTTGCCGCCCTTGGTGACGTAGGCGATGCGCGTGGAGAACACGCCTTTCTCGCCGGTCAGCTTCTCGTGCACGAAGTCGGCGATGCGGTGGGCGGCGAGGCGCAGGTCGGCCGCGTCGACCGCATTGCTCTGGCCGCCGAGTTCGATGCCCTTGACCACGTCCCACAGCTTGAAGCGCACGTCGTAGCGGCCGTCGGCGAGGCGCGACACCGAGCCGCCCACCAGCGCGTCGGCGGCACGGCCGCGCCACTCGTTCATCGCCGGTTGGGCGTTTTCATCGAGCACCGCCGGCGCATCGACGCCGCGGAACAAGCCGCTGCGTTCGAGGTCCGCGCGAACGATCGCCGACAGCGTGTGGCTGGTTCGTTCCTCGTCGCGGAAACGCGCGATGGCGATCGGCAGCTGGGTGGCGCCGACACCCGAGATCTCGACCCGGAACTGGGCCGCAGCAGGGGCTGCAAGCAGCACGCCTGAGGCGCTAACGAACAGTCGTCGATTCAGCATGAGGTGTCATGACCCTGTTTTTGGAGCTTGGTTCACCGCGTACGGGTCGACCCCGACGGGCGCGACGGGCGCGACGGGCGCGACGGCGCGCAGCCTAGCCTGTCGACGCCGGTCCCCTGCGAAGAAGGGTGTGCTTGATGACCGAATGTGACATCGGCCGCGACGAAGCGGCAGGCGATTGTAGGCAGGCTTCGCAGCAGGCGGCCCGCCGGGACATGCCGACGATAATGCCGGCTCATGACGACCCCCGTGCAGCCGCTGAAGGCGCGCCTCGCCCGCATCGCGCCCTTCTTCCGGGCCAGCCGCGCGGGGCTGCTGCTGGCGTTCGTCGGCTCGGTGGTCGCCGCGCTCACCGAGCCGATGATCCCGGCGCTGATGAAGGTGCTGCTCGACAAGGGCTTCCAGGGCAACACGCTGCCGCTGTGGCAGGTGCCGGTGGCGATCATCGGCATCTTCGCGCTGCGCGGCGCGGCCGGGTTCATCGCGCACTACGGCCTGTCGTGGGCCTCCAACCGCGCGATGGTGGAGATGCGCGACGCGATGTTCAGCCGGCTGCTCGACGCGCAGCCGGCGCTGTTCGCGCGCCACGCCGCCAGCAACCTCATCAACACCCTCACCTTCGAGGTGCAGAACGGCGCCACGCAGCTCGTCAACGCGATGCAGACGCTGGTGCGCGACACGCTCGTGCTGGCCGCGCTGCTCGGCTACTTGCTGTGGCTCAACTGGCAGCTCACGCTGTTCGTGAGCGTCTTGTTGCCTGCCGTGGCCATCGTCATGCGCGTGCTCAGCCGGCGCCTGCACCGCATCACCGTCGCGAGCCAGAAGGCCACCGACGAGCTGGCCTACGTGGTCGAGGAGAACGTGCTCGCCTGGCGCATCGTGCGCCTGCACGCCGCCCAGAAGACCGAGGCGGCGCGCTTTCGCCACGTCAGCGAGAGCCTGCGCCGCCTGTCGATCAAGGCGACGGCGGCGGCCTCGACCATGACGCCGCTCACGCAGATCCTCGCCGCGGTCGCGCTGTCCGCCGTCATCGTCGCCGCCTTGTGGCAAAGCGGCCAGAGCGCCAATTCGGCGGGCAGCTTCGTGGCCTTCATCACCGCCATGCTGATGCTGATCGCGCCGATCAAGCACCTGTCGGACGTGGCCGGCCCGATCACGCGCGGCGTCGCGGCGCTCGAGCGCGGCATCAACCTGATCGACCAGTCGCCGCCGGAGTCGGGCGGCAGCTTCGACCCGGGGCGCAGCAGCGGCGCGATCGAGCTGCGCGACGTCTCGCTGCGCTACCGCGACGACCAGCCCCCGGCGCTGGACGGCCTCACGCTGCAGCTGCGCGCCGGCGAGACGGTGGCGCTGGTCGGCCCGTCGGGCGCGGGCAAGTCGACGCTCGTCAATCTGCTGCCGCGCTTTCTGGAGCCGACCTCCGGCACGGTGCTGCTCGACGGCACGCCGCTGCCGCAGTGGGAGGTGCAGGCGCTGCGCCGCCAGTTCGCACTCGTGAGCCAGGACGTGGTGCTGTTCAACGACAGTGTCGCCGCCAACGTCGCGCTCGGCGGCGAGGTCGACATCGAGCGTGTGCACGAGGCGCTGCGCAGCGCGAACCTACTGGACTTCGTGAGCGGCATGCCGCAGGGCGTGCAGTCGCCGATCGGCCACAACGGCAGCCAGCTGTCGGGCGGGCAGCGGCAACGCCTGGCGATCGCCCGCGCGATCTACAAGAACGCGCCGATCCTGATCCTCGACGAGGCCACGTCGGCGCTGGACTCCGAATCCGAACGCCTCGTGCAACAGGCGCTCGACCGGCTGATGCAGGGCCGCACCAGCCTCGTCATCGCGCACCGCCTGTCGACCATCGAACGCGCCGACCGCATCGTGGCGATGGACAATGGCCGCGTGGTCGAACAAGGCAGCCATGCCGAACTGCTGGCGAACGGCGGGCTGTACGCTCGGCTGCACTCGCTGCAATTCAGGAGCCCGACATGACCCACCCGATCAGCCGCTACCCGGTGCCCGAACTCGACACCCTGCCGCCCGACGTGCGCGCGCGCATCCTCGAGGTGCAGGAGAAGGCCGGCTTCGTGCCGAACGTCTTCCTCGCCTTCGCGCACCGGCCCGACGAGTTCCGCGCCTTCTTCGCCTACCACGACGCGCTGCTGCTGCGCGAGTCGGGCCTCAGCAAGGGCGACAAGGAAATGATCATCGTCGCGACCAGCGGCGCCAACAACTGCCTGTACTGCGTGGTGGCGCACGGCGCGCTGCTGCGCATCTACGAGAAGAAGCCGATGATCGCCGACCAGGTGGCCGTCAACTATCGCAAGGCCGACATCACGCCGCGCCAGCGCGCGATGCTCGACTTCGCGATGAAGGTCTGCGACGCCGCCGCGACGGTCGGCGAAGACGACTACGCGGCGCTGCGCGAGCACGGCTTCAGCGACGAGGACGCCTGGGACATCGCGGCCATCACCGCCTTGTTCGGACTGTCCAACCGCATGGCCAACGTCACCTCGATGCGGCCGAACGACGAGTTCTACCTGATGGGGCGCGTGCCCAAGGCGCCGAAATGACGCCGCACGGCGCACCCTGCGGTCGCGCGCCCTACATCAGCACGATGTCGTAGGCCTCGGGCGAACCCGTCGCCTCGGCCTGCAGCGAGATCGGCTTGCCGATGAAGTCGGACAGGCCCGCCAGGTGCTGGCTTTCTTCGTCCAGCAGCATCTCCACCACCGAGGGCGCCGCGATGACGCGGAACTCCTTCGGGTTGAATTGCCGCGCCTCGCGCAGGATCTCGCGCAGGATGTCGTAGCACACGCTGCGCGGCGTCTTCACCTGGCCCTTGCCCTGGCAGGTCGGGCACGGCTCGCACAGCATGTGCGCGAGCGATTCGCGCGTGCGCTTGCGTGTCATCTCCACCAGCCCGAGCTGCGTGAAGCCGCTGACGGTGATCTTGGTGCGGTCGCGCGCAAGCTGCTTGCGGAACTCGGCCAGCACCGCCGCCTGGTGCTCCTCGCGCGCCATGTCGATGAAGTCGACGATGATGATGCCGCCGAGGTTGCGCAGGCGCAGCTGGCGCGCCACGGCGCCGGCCGCTTCGAGGTTGGTCTTGAAGATGGTGTCGTCGAAGTTGCGCGCGCCGACGTAGCCGCCGGTGTTGACGTCGATCGTCGTCAGCGCCTCGGTCTGGTCGATCATCAGGTAGCCGCCGGACTTCAGGTCCACGCGGCGGGCCAGCGCCTTGGTGATCTCTTCGTCGATGTTGTACAGGTCGAAGATGGGCCGCTCGCCCTTGTAGAGTTCCAGCAGGCTGGCCGAGGTCGGCGTGAACAGCTCGCCGAACGCCTTCAGCGCGTCGTACTGCAGCTTCGAATCGATGCGGATCGCCTGCGTGTCGTCGTGCGCGAGGTCGCGCAGCACACGCTCGGTCAGGCTCAGGTCCTGGTGCAGCAGCGTGCCCGCCGGCGACTTGAAGCTGCGCTCGCGGATCGCCGCCCAGGTCTTGCGCAGGTAGGCGATGTCGTCGGCAAGCTCCTCGTCGGTCGCTTCCTCGGCGTTGGTGCGCAGGATGAAGCCGCCGCCGCCCTCGTCGGGCTTGCCGACCAGCAGCGCCATGCGGGTGCGCAGCTGCTCGCGCAGCTCGAGCGAGCCGATCTTCTGCGAGATGCCGATGTGGTCGTCCTGCGGCAGGAACACGAGCAGCCGGCCGGCGATGCTGATCTGCGTCGACAGGCGCGCGCCCTTGGTGCCGATCGGGTCCTTGATGACCTGCACCGTCAGCGTCTGGCCCTCGAAGACGAGGCGCTCGATCGGCGTCTGCGGCCCGTTGCCGTTGCCGTGGTCGTTGCGCGGCGTGCCGCCGTTGACGTGCACGTCGGCCACGTGCAGGAAGGCCGCGCGCTCCAGGCCGATGTCGATGAAGGCCGACTGCATGCCCGGCAGCACGCGCGCCACGCGGCCCGCATAGATGTTGCCGACCAGCCCGCGTTCGAGCGTGCGTTCGACGTGCAGCTCCTGCACTGCGCCGTTCTCGACCACCGCGACTCGTGTCTCCTGCGGCGTCCAGTTGATGAGGATGTCTTGCATGGACGGTGGGTGTGCGTCGCGCGTTTCGGCGTTCAGAACCGGACGCGCGCTTGTCTCAGCAGTTGTGCCGTCTCGTACAGGGGCAAACCCATGATACCGGAGTAGCTTCCTTCGATATGGCTGATCCAGGCCGCGGCCGCGCTCTGGATCGCATAGGCGCCGGCCTTGCCGAAGGGTTCGCCGGTCGCGACGTAGTGGGCGATCTGCGCGTCGCTCACTTCGGCAAAGGTGACACGCGAGACGTTGACCGCGAGCGCCGACTGCCGGCCCCAGGCGAGCGCGACGGCGGTGATCACGCGGTGCGTGCGGCCGGACAGCATCGCGAGCGTGGCCTGCGCATGGGCAGCATCGGCGGGCTTGCCGAGGACACGCCTGCCGAGCGCGACCGTCGTGTCGGAGCACAGGATCGGCGCGGCCGGCAGTTGCCGCGCGGCGAGGCGCCGGCGCGCGGCGTCGAGCTTGGCCCGCGTGACACGCTCGACGTAATGCGCGGGCAGTTCGCCGGCGATCTCCGCCTCCAGCGCTTCCGCGTCTTCCTCGGGCCCGGCCAGGAGCAGTTCGTGTCGCACGCCCAGTTGCTCCAGCAGCTGGCGCCGGCGCGGGCTCTGCGAGGCGAGGTAGATGAAGTCCGGCGCGCTCGTCATTCGCGGTGGTACGGGTGGTTCACCATCACGGTCCAGGCCCGGTAGAGCGCCTCGGCCAGCAGCACACGAACGAAGGCATGCGGCAGCGTGAGGTCGGACAGGCGCAGCGTTTCGTCGGCGCTCGCCTTGAGCTTCGCATCCAGCCCGTCGGGCCCGCCCACGAGCAACGCCACGTCGCGGCCGTCGTTCATCCAGGCCTTCATGCGATCGGCCAGCTGCAGCGTGGTCAGCCGCGTGCCGCGCTCGTCGAGCACGACGCGGCGCACGCCCTTGGGCAACGCCGCTTCGAGCCGGGTGGCCTCGGCGGCCATCAGCTGGTCGGCGGTCTTCGAGCCGCGCGCTTCGGCCTTGACCGCCTTCAGCTCCAGCCGGAGCTCGGGCGGAAAACGTTTGGCGAAGTCGTCGTAGGCCGTGTCGGCCCAGGCTGGTTGGCGTTGTCCAACGGCGACCAGCAGCAGCTTCACGCGCGCGGCTTGCTCTTCGCGGCGGCTTTCCTGGCCGGTGCCTTGCGGGCCGGCGCCTTCTTCGCGGCTGCGCTCTTCACGCCGACGGTGCGGGTGACGCCGGGGCGGGTGGCGGTCTTCTTCGCCGCGGTCTTTTTCGCCGGCGCCTTCCTGGCCGGTGCCGCCGGCGCCTTCTTCGCTGCCGCCTTCTTCGCGACCGGTGCCGGCTTGGCGGGCGCCTTCTTCGCGGCCGACTTCTTCGCCGGCGCCGCCGCGCTGTCCTCGTTCGATGCCTTCACCAGCCGCAGCGGCTTGTCGTCGAGCTTCATCTTGACCGGCTTGTCGCCCCAGATCTCTTCGAGGTGGTAGTAGTCGCGGATGGCGGGCTGCATCAGGTGCACCACCGCCGCGCCGCAGTCGACGATGATCCATTCGCCGTTGTCTTCACCCTCGGTGCGCATCACCGGGAAGCCCCGGGTCTTGACCGCGTCGCGAACGCTCGAGGCGAGTGCCTTGGTCTGCCGGTTGCTGGTGCCCGAGGCGATGATCACGCGCTCGAAGAGCGGCGAGAGGTGCTCGGTGTTGAAGACCACGATGTTCTGGCCCTTGACGTCTTCCAGACCATCGACGATGGCGCGTTGCAGTTTACGGATGTCCATTCAGCTCCTGGGGTGGCCTCGGTAGAGGTGGTGTCGGTCAATATAGCGCGCGACCGCCTCGGGCACCATGTCGGTGTAATCCCGCCCGGCGGCGATGCGTTCACGGATCTCGGTGGCAGATACCGCCATGGGCGGCAGCGGCACGAACTGCATCCGGTGTGGCGTGGCCGCCACCGGGTCGCTCGGCGCCGGTTCGATGCCGGCGCGCGCGGCCACCGCCAGCGTCACGCGCTGCAACAGCTCCGACCAGTCGCGCCAGGTGTGCAGGTTGGCGTACTGGTCCTGCCCCAGCACGAGGAACCAGTCGGCCTGCCCGCTCTGCTGAAGCTCGCGCAGCGTGTCCACGGTGTAGCTCGGACCGCTGCGGCGCAGCTCGCGATCGTCGAGCACGAAACGCGGCTCGCCGGCGATCGCCAGCCGGACCATCGCCTCGCGGTCGGCGGCGCTCGCCAGCCGGCGCTGCTTCTGCCACGGATCGCCGGCCGGCAGCCAGCGCAGTTCGTCGAGCCGCAGATGTTCGAGCGCAGCATGCGCGAGCGCGAGGTGGGCGTTGTGCGGCGGGTCGAAGCTGCCGCCGAGCAGGCCGACGCGTTTCATGCGTGTGGCATGCGGGCGTGGACCCCGGCGTGCGCCCATTGCGTGTCGCGACAGACCAAGGGCCGTTCGGGCTGAGGTATCGAAGCCCCAACCCGGCGATGGAACGCACGGGCTTCCGGGCCAACCCTTCCCGTTCGGCCTGAGCTAATCGAAGGCCTCGCGCCGGTCTCTGCAGACGCTTGCCCATCGAGCGAACACCCGAGCCGGGGCTTCGACGGGCTCAGCCCGAACGGAGGGTTCGGCACGCGAGCCAACGTCACGACATCCTCGTGCAAGGGCTTCGATACCTCGGCCCGAGCGGAGCCTGTGGACTGCGCTGAACACTCCGAACGGCAGTGGGCGTTCACCAAAGTGACGTGAGGCATCGTCACGGCGTCTCACTCGCCCAGTCGCGCGGCCGCAGGAAGTCGCTGTACAGCCGCGCCTCCGGCGTGCCGGGCTCGGGCTGCCAGTTGTAGCGCCACTTCACGATCGGCGGCATCGACATCAGGATCGATTCGGTGCGCCCGCCCGACTGCAGGCCGAACAGCGTGCCGCGGTCGAACACGAGGTTGAATTCGACGTAGCGCCCGCGCCGGTAGGCCTGGAAATCGCGCTCGCGCTCGCCATAGGCCAAG